>JANMAY010000250.1:0-16612 GCA_031360095.1 Gemmatimonadaceae bacterium | reverse complement strand
TGAACTGCTCCTCGAACACCGATCTGATCGCGCCGGCTTCACCAATATCGGGATACGTGCGAAGCACGGTAGCGAGCAGCCAGTACCCATGTACGCACGAGTGCCAATCGAAGCTCCCATAAAACACCGGATGCAACGCACTCGGCGCACGCACGTCATCCAGTCCGTTTAACACATGCTCGGGCTTGTTGGGGAATTCGCGGCGCACGTGCGCTAGGGCGAGCCGCGCGAAGCTCGACGCCAGCTCGGCCGTCATCGTCGCTGCCATCATCCCCGACCGTGCGGATAAACGAACGCGTACATGATGAGCGTATTGATCGCGAGCAGGAGCAATCCCGTCGGGATCTGTGCCTTGATCACCGCGTACTCGTCATCGAGCTCGAGCAGCGCGGCCGGAACGATGTTGAAGTTCGCCGCCATCGGTGTCATGAGCGTTCCACAAAATCCCGACAGCATTCCCACCGCTGCCATCACCGTCACGTCGCCGCCGTAGCGTGTCATGATGAGCGGCAAGCCGATGCCGGCCGTCATCACCGGAAAGGCGGCAAACGCATTGCCCATCACCATCGTGAAGAGCGCCATGCCCACGGTGTACGTCGCAACGGCGGCGAACGGACTCCCCAATGGCAGCCATCGCTCGGCAAGTGCCGCCACGACCTTTCCCACACCCGCCGCGGCGAACAACGCGCCCAATGCAGCGAGCATTTGCGGAAGAATCGCTGCCCAGCCCACGGAGTCCCACAGCCGCCTCGCTTCCTGAAGCGGCGCGGCGAGCGGCGGACGCAGCATCACCATCCCGACCACCAACGCCACCGCCGTTGCAATGCCGAGTGAGATCAAAGTGATCTGCTTCTGATCCACAATCGGAATGCCGCGCAGCTGCGCGCCCTTCAAGAGATACGTCCCGGCAAGTGTGACGATTGGAATCGTCAGCGCAGGAATGAAGAGACGGTTCCCCCACCGCGTCGCACTGGCCTCGCGCTCCTCGCGCGTGGTCGACTCGCCTCAGCTCTGCCCGAGCTTGCCGACACTCGCCACCAGCACCATCGCGATGGCGAGACATCCGCTAGCAAAATGTGGAATGCGCGAACCGAGCAGAAACGTCAGGCTGTAGATCCCCCAGAACGCCGCGTTGTTGTAGTGTCTCGGGTTGTCCGAATCGCGGAAATTGATGATCGCCACTCCCGCCGCGAGCAGCCCCATCGCCCAATAGATCGTCTCGAGAGTGATCATTCAGCGGCCGCGTCCTTCGTGGCCGAGAGCTCGCGCGAGAGCGAACGATCGAGCAAGACGAGTCGCACGTTGTGAATGATGAATGCGGCGATGGCGGTGGGAATGGCCCACTTCGCCAGCTGCGTCGGCTCCACCCGAATGCCGTTCTGCTCGAGGAATCCCTTCATCAGAAGGATCGAGCCGATCGCAATGAAGATGTCTTCGCCGAAGAAGTAGGCCACGTTGTCCGTGGCGGCGGCATGCGCGCGGATGCGGTCGCGCGTTTTCAGCGGCAGTGCACCATAGCGTGTTTCCGCCGCTCCCTCGGCCATTGGTGCCACGAGCGGCCGAACCATCTGCGCATGGCCGCCGAGCGAGGTCAGTCCGAGCGCGGATGACACCTGACGCACGATGAAGTAGATGCTGAGCACTCGTCCGGTCGTCGCGGCAGGAATTCCGGCGACGAGGGCACGAGCGCGCTCTTTCAGGCCGGAGCGTTCGAGCAGCCCGATGACGGGAAGCAGAAGCCACACGATCGCGACGTACCGGCTTTCAACGAATGCCTTCCCGAATGCGGATACGACCTCGATGGGACCGAGTCCGCTCACGAGGCCAGTGGCGAGTCCTGCCACGGTGACGACGAGCAGCGGGTTGATCCGCAGCGCGAAGCCGACGACGACGATGAGGATGCCGATCAGTGTGAGCACGGTTGCGGCCGCTCAGCAGGCCTCGATCGCCTTCCGCAGGCGAGGCAGCATCCGCGCGATCACCTCCGGCGAGACTGCACCAACCGACAACCGGAACCACCCCGTGTCCCCCTGCACGCCGAACGCCTGAAACGGCACGATCGCCACGCCAGCCGCATTCAGCAAATAGGTCCGTACGTCTTCATCGGTGTGCAGCGTGGTCCCATCAATCGTCGTGCGGCCCGCGAGCGCAAAGCGCGCACTCAGATAGATGGCGCCCTCCGGAGCGAGCACTTCCACCGGCGCACCGGCGTCGCGTATCTCGGCCAGGCCGTCGTGAAGCGCATCGAGCCGCTCGCGCAGCCCCGCGATCATCGTCGTGTGGTACGCACGCATTGCGTCGGCATCCACGAGCAGTGACGCGACCGCGGCCTGCTCTGGCTTGGGCGCCCACGCACCAACATGACCGAGCAGGCCGCTCATCGGCGCGGCGATGTCCGGCGGCGCGATCATCCAGCCGACACGTACACCAGTTGCCGCGAACGCCTTCGAGATGCCATCGATGTAAATGGTGTACGGCGCAACCGCGGGACACACTCCGATTGGGTGCTCGTGCTTCGTTTTCCCGAACGTCAGCGTCCAGTACACCTGATCATACATCAGATAGAGCGGCCGCTCGCCCGCCCCGCGTCGCTCGTTCTCCTCCACGACCAGCTCGCAGATGCCGCGCAGATGCTCGGCGGTGAAGGTCGTGCCCGACGGATTCAGTGGCGAGCACAGAGCAAGCATGCGCGCGCCACGTACCGCCTGCTCCAGCGACGCACGCGTCGGCAGGAACCGCGACGATGCATCGCAGTCCACGAGCACCCCCTCGGCGCGCGACAGATGCACATAGTGGTTGTTGTTCCAGGAGGGCGTCGGAAAGACCACGCGATCGCCCGGATCGATGAGCGCCGCGTACGTCGTGTAGATGCCGGGCCTCGAGCCCGCGGTGACGATCACCGACGCCAGCTCGGGAGTGAAGCCCATCTCCCGCCGATACAGTGAGCGGATGGCTTCGCGCAGCGGCAGCGTCCCGTCGGACGGAGGGTAGTTCGTCTCGCCGCGATGCAGGGCCGCGACGATGCCCTGTTCGAGCATCTCGGGAATCCGAAATTCCGACGGACTGAAGTCACCCACCGTCAGGTTGCAGATGTCGCGACCGCCGGCGACGAGAGCACGCACGTCAGCGGCGATCTTGAGAATCTCCGAACCGATGAGGGCGCCAGCCATTGCCGAGGCGCGCCCGCCTTCCACGTGATCCGTGGGGCTCGGGGAGGAGGTGGGGGAGACGACAGTACCGTGCGTGGACGTAGCCATGGGAGAAAGGTAAGAAAAAGTGGCTGCATTCGCTCGTGCGGACGAGGAAGTCCGGTTCGCCCTTGCCGTCACTCGCTGCACGGGGGCAAATTCGCCCGCCTATGACAAATCGCAGACAATTCCTGGCCACGATCGGCGGCGCGGCCATCGGCGCATCGGCGCTCGCGAGAATCCGCACCCTGCACGCCGAGGACAGCGCGCACAAACTGGCCAAAATCGGCATCCAGTTGTACACGGTGCGCGATCTCATGCAATCGGATCTCGAAGGCACGCTGGCCAAGCTGGCGCAGATCGGCTATCGCGAAGTCGAATTCGCGGGATACTTCAACCGAACGCCGAAGCAGATCCGCAGCGTGCTCAAGGCGAATCGTCTGACGTCGCCCTCGGCGCATCTACCGTGGCCCGGGAACAATGACGACGCCTGGAAGAAGTCGCTCGATGACGCGAAGGCGATCGGTCACAAATGGGCGGTCGTTCCGTGGTTCGAGGAAAGTATGCGAAACGAATGGGCCGCCAAAGCGGACCGGATCAACCAGATGGCGACGATGGCGAAGGCAAGGGGAATGCGCCTCGCCTATCACAACCACGACTTCGAGTTCGCGAAGGTCGGCAACGGCACGGCGCTCGAGCTCCTGCTCGACAAAACCGATCCCAAGCTCGTTGACTTCGAGATGGACATCTATTGGGTGGTGAAAGCCGGCGGCGATCCACTCGATCTGATCAAGCGGCATCCGAATCGCTTCAAGCTGCTGCACGCGAAGGACGCGACCGCCGCGCCGGAGCGAAAGATGGCGGATGTGGGCAGCGGGACCATCGATTTCGCGAGCATCTTTTCGCTCGCGAGGCAGTCGGGAATGCAGCATGTGTACATGGAGCGCGACGACGCTCCAGACCCACTCGCGTCGGCACGCGCGAGCTTCAAGCATCTGTCCACACTGAAATTCAGCTAACCGTACGGCCGCCAGGAGAGATTGATGTTCGAGCGTGAAGAAGCAACGGAATACGACGTCTGCATCGTTGGCTCGGGCGCGGGCGGTGGCATGTCCGCGTACGCGCTGACACAGGCCGGCGCGCGCGTCGTGATGCTCGAGGCCGGCGGTGAGTTTTTCGCCTCCAAGGACTCGAAGATGCTGTTGCCGGGCTGGGCCTCACCGCGTCGCGGTGCGTCGAGCCGCATTCGGCCATTCGGTGAGTTCGACGCCTGCGACGGCGGGTGGGACATCGAAGGTGAGCCGTACACCATGGCTCAGGGCACCACATTCCGCTGGTGGCGGGGCCGCATGCTCGGCGGGCGCACCAATCATTGGGGCAGAATCTCCCTGCGCTTCGGCCCGGAAGACTTCCGGGGCAAGAGCAGAGACGGACTCGGTGACGATTGGCCGATCGGGTATGAGGACATCGCGCCGTACTACGATCGAATCGACGACCTGATCGGTGTCTTCGGCAGCCGCGAGGGCCTGCACAATGAGCCCGACGGCAAATTTCAGCCAGCGCCGCGACCGCGTTGCTATGAGCTGCTCGTCAAGAAAGCGAGCGACAAGCTCGGCATCACCTGCATTCCGTCACGCCTCTCGATCACGACGAAAGCGATACACGGCCGAGGTGCCTGCCACTACTGCGGACAGTGCAATCGCGGCTGCACGGTGAAGGCAAACTTCTCCAGTCCCGATGTCCTCATCGCGCCGGCACTGGCGACGGGCAAGCTGACGCTCATCACCAACGCCATGGCGCGCGAGGTTACGGTCGGGAAGGATGGTCTCGCCACCGGTGTCTCGTACGTGGACAAGCGGTCGAACACCGACAAGCACGTGCGCGCGAAGGTCGTCGTGCTCGCGGCCAGCGGATGCGAGTCGGCGCGGCTGCTGCTCAACTCCAAGTCGGCGCAGTTTCCGCAGGGCCTCGGCAATTCGTCAGGGTGGGTGGGCAAGGGGCTCACCGATACCACGGGCACCAGCGTCAGCGGCTTCATTCCCTCGATGGCCGATCACGTCCCGCATAACGAAGACGGCGTCGGCGGCATGCACGTGTACATGCCGTGGTGGCTCGACAACAAGAAGCTCGACTTTCCCCGCGGCTACCACATCGAAGTGTACGGTGGCCTCGGCGCACCGCAGTACGGCTTCATGGGCGGAGTGCACAACTACCCGGGTGGCGGCGGCTACGGAAAGAAGCTGAAGGCCGACTATCGCAAGTTTTACGGCGCGACGATCGGCTTCTCGGGACGCGGCGAGCAGATTCCCAACGCCGACTGCTACTGCGAGATCGATCCCACCACCGTCGATCAGTGGGGTATCCCAGTGCTGCGGTTCCATTGGAAGTGGTCGGACTACGAATACAATCAGGCCAAGCACATGCAGCAGACTTTCCGGTCGCTCATTCACGAGATGGGCGGCGAGGTCACGGACGACATGCCCACACGCGAGCAGGGTTACAATCTCGCGGCAGGCGGCACGATCATTCACGAGCTTGGCTGCGTGCAGATGGGCAACGATCCGAAGACCTCGGTGCTCAACGCCAACTGCCAGGCACACGACTGCAAGAACGTCTTCGTCGCCGACGGTGGTCCATTCGTCACGCAGGCCGACAAGAATCCCACATGGACGATTCTGGCGCTCGCGTATCGCACCGCGGATTACATCACGCAGCAGCGTAAGGCGGGTGCACTATGACCGAGATCAATCGCCGCGATGCCGTGAAGGCGCTTGGCGCCATCCCACTCGCGGGCATGCTGGACTGGTCGGCGCCGAGCGTGGAGCGCGCAAGCCAGATGGTGGCGGATCTCCGTGCGGCCGACGAAGCGGGAGCCGCGGCGCCGTACAAGCCGAAATTCTTCACGGCGCACGAGTGGAAGACAGTTCGCGTCTTGTCCGACATCATCATTCCGAAGGACGAGCGCTCCGGCAGCGCAACCGACGCCAAGGCACCGGAGTTCGTCGACTTCATGCTCGCGGAGAAGGATACGACCGAGCAGTCGAAGGTCTCGATGCGGGGCGGCCTCGCCTGGTTCGACAACGAGTTCCGGGGCCGCTTTGGCACAGACTTCCTCGGCGCGACCGATGCACAGCGTACGCAGGTCCTCGACGACATCGCGTGGCCAAAGAAGGCACGGCCGGCATTGATGCGGGGCGTCAACTGGTTCACACGGTTCCGCAGCAACATCGGCTCGGCATTCTACTCGAGCCAAATGGGCTGGCAGGATCTGCAGTACATCGGGAACACGTTCAACCCCAACTGGAACGGGTGCCCCAAGGCGGCGACGGACAAGCTTGGCGTGAGCTACGAGGAGTACGACGCGAGCATCGAGCAGCGCCGAAAGGCGAACCAGTAGGAACAAGATCAACCTCAATAGGTCCGCTCTTCAAGTCGAAACAATCTCAATGAGCGATCAACGACTCGGCGTCGGCTTCATCGGCAGCGGTTTCAACGCCAGATTCCACATGCTCGGCTGGCGCGGCGTGCGCGACGCTGACGTCCTTGGCGTGTGGAGCCCGAACGCGAAGAACGCCGCGTCGGCTGCACGCTATGCGAACGAGTTGGATGTCGGCGCCGCGAAAGCATACAAGTCCATCACGGACATGGTCGCAGATCCCGCCATCGACGCGATCTGGGTCACCGGACCGAATCAGGCGCGTATCGAGAATATCCAGGAGATCTGCGACGCGCTCGAGCGCGGCAAGGGAACGCTGAAGGGCATCGCGTGTGAAAAGCCGCTCGCGCGCAACGTCGCCGAAGCAAAAGAGGTGCTCCGGCTCGTGCAGAAGACAGGCGTCATGCACGGGTATCTCGAGGATCAGCTCTTCGCGCCGCAGGTGGCAGCGGGGCGCGCGCTCATCTGGGCGCGCGGCGCGTCCACGACCGGCCGGCCATATCTCGCGCGCGCCGCCGAGGAGCACAGTGGGCCGCACTCGCCGTGGTTCTGGAAAGGCCAGCTCCAGGGCGGCGGTGTGCTCAACGACATGATGTGCCACTCCGCGCTCATGGTGCGGCATCTGCTCACCAAGCCGGGCGAATCGCTCGCAACCGTGCGCCCGAAGCGGGTGACGGCGCACATCGCGTCACTCAAGTGGTCGCGCCCGCACTACGCGAAGCAGCTCGCAAAGACCCACGGCAAGCAAATCGACTATACCAGGACGCCGAGCGAGGACTTCGCCAGCATCCACATCGAGTTCGAGACCGATGACGGGTATAGCGTGATTGGCGAGTCGAGCACGTCATGGAGCTTTGTCGGCGCGGGACTGCGGCTCTCCGCCGAGCTGCTCGGTCCCGAGTACTCGATGTCCTGGAATACGCTTGACGCCGGCTTGAAGCTGTTTTTCAGTCGAGAGGTAAAGGGCAAGTCGGGTGAGGATCTCGTGGAGAAGCAGAACGCCGAGACAGGATTGATGCCCGTCGTTGCGAACGAGCCGATGGCCTATGGCTACGAAGCCGAGGACCGTCATTTCGTGCGCTGTTTCCTGGGTAAGGAGAAGCCGCTGCTCACGTTCGAGGATGGTGTCGAGGTGGTACAAGTGCTGATGACTGCCTACCAGAGCGCGGAGCAGGGTAAGACGCTCGAGTTTCCGCCGCGCGGACTCGACAAGTTCGTGCCGGCGGTCGCGCGTGGAGAGTGGAAGCCGCCCAAGCAGGGACGCTGACGCCGCGCGTGTCCACCTCCGTGCTGGTGGAAGCGTGCGTCGACGCGATCGACGCCGCGATCGAGGCAGAACAGGGCGGCGCCGCGCGCATCGAGCTGTGTGGGGAGCTGCTCCAGGGTGGTGTGACGCCAAGTGCAGGGTTGATCGACATTGCGTGCGAGCGGTTGAGCATTCCAGTGTTCGTGCTCGTGCGACCGCGGACGGGCGACTTCCTGTACACCGCCGACGAGTTGAACGTCATGGTGCGCGACATCGAGATGCTGAAACCTTTGGGTGTCGCGGGCGTGGTGATTGGCGCCCTGACCGCAGACGGAGATGTCGACGTCGCGACCACCCGAACACTCATTGATGCCGCGCGTCCAATGCAGGTGACGTTTCACCGCGCGTTCGACTTCGCGCGCGATCAGGACGATGCGCTCGCGGCGCTGCTCGATGCCAGCGTCGATCGCGTGCTGACCTCGGGCGGAGCGGCGACGGCACTCGAAGGAGCCCTCACGCTCGACCGATTGCGAAAGCGCGCGGGCGACAAGCTCACCGTGCTCGCGGGCGGAAAGATCACGGCATCGAACGTGGCTGAGCTCGTGCGGGTGAGCGGCGTGCGGGAGGTGCATGTGCGCGCCGCGCTTCCTCTCCCGAGCGCGATGCTGTTCCGCCGGAACACTACGTCGCTGTCGCGGGTTGCTCCTCCCGGCGAATACGAGCGCAGCGCAACGCGCGCCGACGAGCTGGCGCGTGTGGTGGCCAGCCTCAGCGAAGTGACTACTCTCTGAACGAAAGGGTTCTCATGAACGTAGTGAATCTAGAAGAAAAGCTCGCGACCTTCTCGGAGTACTTTCAACCCCGCACCGTCGCGCAGTTCAACGGCCATGACATCATGGTGGCCAAGCTCAATCGCGAGTTCGTGTGGCACAAGCACGACGACACCGATGACTTCTTTTTCGTGCTTAAGGGGCACATGACCATCGAGCTGCGCGACCGCAGCGTCTCGCTTGCGCCGGGAGAGCTGTTCATCGTGCCGAAGGGTGTGGAGCATCGGCCTGTGGCAACGGAGGAAGTGCATCTGATGCTCATCGAGCAGACCGGAACGCCCAACACCGGCGACGCAGCGAGCGCCGCACCCCGCCGGGTCATTTAGGCAGCAAACTCACGACTCACGACTCACGACTCACGCTCACATTGCCCCCCGTCTCCGCCCCACCGAACGCGCCTGCTGCTCCGCTCTCGCCGTCGCCGTCCACTCCTCCGCGCTACGACCGCTCCATCGTCGAGGGCCCGCTGCGCGCGGCGGTCTGGAACATCGCGTGGCCCACGATGCTCACGAACATCGTGGGCGGGATGCAGGGGATCATCGACCACGTCATGGTCGGCCACCTGGTTGGCTTCAAGGGCAACGCGGCGATTGGTGTCTCGTTCCAGATCTTCATCGTCGTCATCGTCTTCATCATGTCGATCTTTACCGGCATGAGTGTGCTCGTGGCCCGCTACGCAGGTGCGGGCGATGAGGAGAAGGTCGACCGCACGGTGTACCAGGCCTTCCTCACAGCGATCGGGATCTCGCTGTTCATCATGGCGCCCATCGGATATTTCGCCTCGCCACTGTTGCTCGACTTCGTCAATGCCGCTCCGCAGGTGAAGGCGGAAGCACTGCCGTTTCTGCGCATCATGTTCATGTTCAGCAGCGGCATGCTCGTGTTCTACATGTTGAGCGGTGCGCTGCGCTCCGCGGGCGACGCACGCACGCCGATGATCCTCGGCATCGCGACGACGCTGCTCAACATCGTGCTCAACGTCATCCTCATTCGGGGGTGGGGTCCCATTCCGTCGTTCGGTACGACGGGTGCCGCGATGGGAACGGTGATCTCCTGCGGCCTCGTTGCGCTCTTCGCGCTGTGGAAGCTGTGGCGCGGAGGATGGGTCGTGTCCTTTCCGCGCGGCGGCAGCTACGCGCCCGACTGGGGCGTCATCAAATCGCTCTTCAAGTTCGGCCTGCCCACGGGAATCCAGGGCATTGCGATGAACGTCGGCGGTGTGCTGATGATGTCGTTCATCGGCTCACTCGCGCAGGGTGCGGCCGCGCAGGCAGCGTTCGCGGTGTCGTATTCCCAGTTGTTCTCGTTCATCACGTGGACGGCGGTCGGCCTCATGGGCGCGGCCGCTGCGGTGGCCGGTCAGAACCTCGGCGCGGGCAAGCCGGAACGCGCCGTGGCCGCCGTCCATACGGCTGCGCGCATCGCGCTGGGCGTCGCCGTCTTTCTCGGCGTGTTCTTCTTCTTCATTCCCGGCCGACTGCTCGCCGTCTTCAACATGAACGAGCCAGCCGTCGTCTCGATCGGGACGCAGCTGCTGCGGGTGTTGAGCGTCTCGGGAATCTTCATTGCCGTCGCGCTCACATACACGGGCGGGCTACAGGGCACCGGCGATACCAAGAGCCCGCTGTACATCTCCATCGTTTCGCAGATCATCGTGCCACTTGGCATCGTCTTCGTCATCAAGCAGACGAGTACTCTGGACCCGATCGACATCTGGGTCGCCATCCTGGTTGGCCACGCGATTCGATGCGGGTTGAGCGTCGTGCGGTTCAATCAGGGAAAATGGAGAACCATCGTCGTAGAGTAGAGCCCTCTATCGCATATCCGGGATCCGGGTTTTGGGTTTACGGTAAAGGGTTTGCCGGAGTGCCTGTTAGATGCGTCAAACGCCGATAACAGGAAATCCCACAGCCCGAAACCGTTCACCCAAAACCCGGATCCCGGTTGGATGCTAGAGGGCTTTCCAGCCGAGCTTATCTCGCCAAATTCCGCACCGCTTCCGCAAGCATGCGCGTCTTTCGCGCATCGGCTGCACTTCCGGCATCGGACTCGATCCGTCCCGCGAGCGCCGACAACCGCGTCGCGCGATCGCCGGAAGTCTCCGCCGCGCTCAGGTCCTGTCGCACACTCGCAATGCGGCTCGACGACAGCCCAGCCGTCCGCTCCAGCTGATCGAGGTACGCCCGCGCCAGCGCAACGCTCGCCGGCCACACCATCTTCGGCTGTCCCTGCGTGTTGAGGTAGTCATAGTGCACCGTCTTTGCCGCATCGATCTCGTTCTGTGAGATGAACGCGCTCGGTGCGAGTTCGAAGACGTCGAGACCACGCGCGATCTCCGAGCTCACGATCACGCCATTGTACCAATACACCGACCATGATCCGCCCATCGCCATTCGCGTGGAATCCACCGGCCCGCGATCGAAGTACGCAATTTCTTTCGGACGCTTGGCGTCGGTCCAATCGAAGATCGAGATGCCGCCCTGATACCAGGCCTGCACCATCACGTCGCGCCCAGGAATCGGAATCAACGAGCCGTTGTGCGCCACACAGTTTTCCTGAGCCGTCTGTGGCGCTGGCAGCTTATAGTAGCTCTGGAACTGCATCTGTCCGTTCACGAGCGTGAAGATCGCGTCGGCGCCCCACTCGCGTTTGTCGGTAACGCGGCACTTTGGCTGGCCGCCACCGCCCCACTCGTCGGAGAACAGGATCTTCGTGCCGTCATTGTTGAACGTGGCCGAGTGCCAGTACGAGAAGTTCGAGTCCGCGACCGCGCCGACACGCTTCGGGTTGGCCGGGTCGCGAATGTCGAGCAGGAAGCCGTAGCCTTCGCACGCGCCGCCGGCGTAGCCAATCCCCGGGTACACGGTGATATCGTGGCACTGCGTCGGCCCGCTGCGCCGGCTGCTCGCTTGTCCGGGCTCTCCATGGCGCAATATCGGCGTGAGGTCGTTGAAGATGCGCGGCGAGCTCACGACCCTCGCCTGCTCTGGATGCGCGACCGGGACCTTGATGACCTCGATGCGAAAGAGCGCAGAGTTCGCGTTGATATCGGGCGTGTCCTTGATGCAACCCGGCAGCTCGCTCGGCGAGCGCACATCGGAGGAGCCGGAGATGTACACGTACACATTCTCCGTGTCGTTCGGATCGACGAGCACCGTATGCGTGTGCGATCCACGACACGTCTGCACGTTGCCGACATTCTTGGGATTGCCGATGTCCGTGATGTCGAAGATGCGCAGACCGCGCAGCCGTTCGGTGCTGACCGTGTCCTTCACGCCCTGTGCGCCGCAGTCGAGACGGCCGCTCAAGCCTTCGCCGGACACAAAGAGGAGATTCTTGTAGACGGACACGTCGCTCTGGGACGCCGGACAGAAATACGCCGTCTTGAGTGTGGGCCGCGTCGGATCACCGATGTCCCAGATCTGATAGCCGTTGTAGCTGCCCTGGATGGCGTAGTGGCCGATGAACGCGAGGTCGGAGTTCGTGCTGCCGACGAACTTCTCCGAAGGCGGCACCTTGGCCAGCACGCGCAGGTTCCACGCGGCTTCCGCCGCATCCATCAATCCAGCGCGAAGGCCCACGCGCGGGTCGGGACTCGGCCCACCGGATGACATGACCGTTGCGCCGGACGGCACAGTTGCACATCCGGACGCGGCTGCGAAGACAAATGCAACGGCGAACTGTACGATCGCCGTGCTGCGACCCTGAAACAACGAACTCATGTTGGATTCCTCGAGGATGATGCCACGTCGAATTACCTGGTACGTCCCTCGGCTCCGAGGGCGTCGAGCATTTTTTCCATTCGCGCGATCTCGGTGGACTGATCCACGTTGACGTCGTTAGCGAACTTGAACACCGTCTCGTCCTGGGCCGCGCCGTACGAACCGAACAACTGCTTCACCATCGACACGGCGCCGCGGTGGTGCTGGATCATGAACGTGAGAAACAGCCGGTCGAACGCCGTTCCGCGTGCCGCATCGAGCTGTTTCATCTGCTCGTCCGTGAGCATGCCCGGCATCAGCATCATGTGCTCCATGCCGTTCATCACCATCTTCATCCCCTTGGGCGAGGCGTCGGGCACCGGCTGCCGCCGCTCGCCAAGCCAGGTCTGCATCGTCGTAATCTCGTCCTGCTGCGCATTGATGATCCGTTCGGCCAGTCGCCGCACCGAAGGGCTGGCGCCATGCGTCGGCGCTCGGCCGGACATGGCAATGGCCTGCGCGTGGTGTCCGATCATGGCCGACATGAAATGGATGTCGGCCGCGGTATACGGATATCGTGCGCTGTCCGCGCGCGCCTTTGCGATTCCCGACAGGCTCGGCTGCGGCGCAGCGGCTGACGAGGCGATCGGGGGCGCAGGCGGGGTGGCCGTCGCGCACGCCGGCACCATGCCCGACACGAGCAGAACGAGGAAGATCCGATATGGAGGGGTGCGTGTCATTGTGGTGAACTCTAGCTGTCGTCTGCATGTTTGTACGCCGTTCCGTGCCGGGCTGCTGCGAACACCATACCAGAGGTGCCATGGAAGAGATCAAGGTCAGCGGGGCCGCGCTCAAGCAAAAGCTCAAGGAGCTGATTCGTGAAGGGAACGTGCGGCGCGTGATCATCCGCAATCCGCAGGGCCGGACGTTGCTCGACATGCCGCTCAGCGCCGGGATCATGGGCGCGGTGCTGCTGCCGTTCTGGGTAGCGGTGGGGGCCGTGGTGGCGCTGGCGACTGAATTCACCATTCTCATCGAGCGGGATCCGGACGCCGGCGTCACGAAGTCGACCAAGGACTGACCTTGCCAGACCAACCAAGCTCATGCTTTAGGCGACGAGCAGAGCCGCGGCACTAATTACGCATATATACGGCTGAACCGTCCCGTAGTCCCGTTCCGGAGTCTTATGAGCGACACCAAGCCGACCTTCGACCTTTCCGCCCTCGAAGCCGACTACACGATCCTCGGCGAGCTGAACGGTCCAAGCGACGCTCGTTCCTACATCGCCAAGCGCAAGGATACCGATACCGCTGCCAAGCGCCGCGACGACGATACGAACGTGCTCATCACCGTCGTCACCACACCCAAAGGCGACGAGGGAAACGCACTGTCTCACCTCGCCGCCGATACCAAGGTCCTCGCCGGCGTCTCCCATCGCCGGCTCATTCCGGTGCTCGACGGCCGCTGGCTCGGCGACGAGGCCTTTGCCGTCATCACGCAGCGCGTGAACGATCCGACGCTCGCGGAAAAGCTCGCCGAGGGCGAATCGTTCACCAACCCGCGCGTTGCGGCGATTCTTCGTGAGGTCAACGCACTGCTCGAATGGGGTCGCGACCAGAAGGTCGTGCACCGCAATGTCACCGCCGATCGCATCCATCTGGAACCCAAGACCGATCGCGTTCGCATTACGTTCGGCGCCAGGCCAATCGCGCGCATACAACAAGTCGACCCCGCCGCAGACGATGCCCGAACGATCGCCGCGCTCGCGGTCGCGATGCTCACGGGTGACGTCGATGCGATCGGCGGCAAGGGGGCGCCGCAGACCGAGCTGCGCGCGGATCTTCCGCAGAAACTGCGCGACGAGACGGCCAAGCTGCTGGACGAGAGCCAGGAGCACACCGCAGAACACGTCGCGTCGTACCTCGCGCTCATTGGGATGGCCGATCCACTCTTCGTGGGCGAAGAAGAAGAGAAGCGCATCCGGGCCGACATCCTCGAGGAGCAGCGCGTCGAGCGTGGAAAGTTGGTCGCCGAGCGTACCGAGTTCGAGATGTTGATGGCGGCGGAGCGGAAGAAGTTCGACGAGTTCATGACGAAGGAACGCAACACGCTCGCCGAAGAGCGAGCGTCGCTCGCCCGCGCGGTGGCCTTGAAGCGCACGAAGTACCAGAAGGAGATCGCCGCCGAGCGCGCTGCACTCGAGACCATGCGCACGCAGCAGGAACAAGCTGTCGCCAAGCAGCGTGCCGAGCTGGAACGCGTCGCGGCGGAGGATCGCCGGCAGATCGAGGCGCTCCGCGCCGAACTCAAGCGCGCCGGTGACCTGGAGATCGAGAAAAAGCGCGATGCATCGCTTGCCGAGATCGGCGACGACGAATCGACGCTCGACCAGCCGGAGTTCGCGACACCGATGTTCGTCGCACCGGTGATCGAACCGCTCGAGCGATTGACGTTCAATGATGCGTCGTTCGTGATGAGCGACGAGGACGTCGAATTTCCGCTGTCCGCGAGCGGGGAGGAAGCACCAGAGCCTGAGGCGCCCAGAGAACGCACGATCGTCGTCACGCCGGTGAACTCGAGCCGCAAAAAGTGGATTCTCTCCAGCGCGATTGTCGGCACCGCCGCGCTCATCGCGGTGTCGGTAGTGCTGCTAGGCAGTCGCAACCCGGCGTCGACGGCAGCCCCCACGGCAGTCGCAAAACCGGTGGCGACCGCACCGGCTGTTCCGGCACCTGCTCCGGTCGTGTCAGCCCCAGTCGACTCGACGGCCGCCAACGCGCTCGCCGGTGTGCCCGCCGTCACGACCATCGACTCCTCGGCCGGCACCGTTGCGCGAACGGCCGCCGCAGCAAAGGCCGAGGTGCCCGTCGTCAAACCGAAGCCCAAGCCGGTGGTGCGCGATACGGTCGTACGGGCCGCACGGCGCGACAGTGTTCCGATCGAGAGCATCTTCGACTTCCGCCGTCCCGTGACGACACCGCGTCGCGACAGCCCGTCGAATGCAGACAGCGTTGCACGTCGCGACACCACGACACCGTAACGTCGTCACAGCGGCGATCCGCTGAAAATCAAACGGGCCGGCCTCGGTGGATCGAGGCCAGCCCGTTTTGAATGGAGAATGGAGGACGCGTTACCGAACTTCCCCAGCGATCGGCTTCGGCCGGAACAGCAGCGCAAAAATCACGAAGATCACTAGCGCTCCAATCGCCGGAACCTGCCAGATCTTTGCCCAGTCGTGCGTCACCACGCCATCGGCACCGGTCGAGGCATAGCGGCTCACCACCATCCCTGAGACGGCCGCGCCAACCAGATAGCCGACGCCGTTCGTCACGAAGTTGATGAACCCCTGCGCGGCGGCGCGCACCTTTTCGCCAGCCCGCTGGTCGGTGTAGATCTGTCCCGCCACGAAGAAGAAATCGTAGCAGATGCCGTGCAGGAGAATGCCGGCGTAGATCAGCCACATGCCGGATCCACTGTTGCCGGCGCTGAACGCGAAATAGCGGAGCGACCACGCCAGCATGCCACCAAGCATGATCCACTTGATGCCGAAGCGGCGCAGGGCGAACGGCAGTAGCAGCATGAATCCGATCTCCGACATCTGGCCGAAGGTCTGGATGAACGCGGGCTCGGGCGCCTTGATCTCGTTCAGGAACGGATTGGTGAACGCGTAATAAAACTGCAGCGGAATGCAGAGCAGGAACGAGCCGAGCACGAAGATGAAGAAGTCTCTGTTCTTGAGAAGCTGGAGTGCGTCGAGTCCCAGTGCATCCCGCACGCTGAAGGCGGCACCGGCGGCTTTCGGCGGCGTGTGCGGCAGCGCCAGGGAAAACACGCCAAGCGCGATCGACGCGGCGGCACCAATGCGCATCGGCGTCGCGAGCGCGTCGGCGTGGAGCACCTTTCCTACGATGATTCCTGCAACGATCCACCCGATGGTGCCGAGCACACGGATGATCGGAAAGTCGCGCGCCGCGTCCGTCACGTTGTGGACCGAGATGGAGTTCGTGAGCGACAGCGTCGGCATGTAGCACAGGGCGTAGAGCAGGAGCAGCGGATAGAAGCGTCCCCACTCCGTCTGCATCGATACGAAGTACAGCACTACGCCGCCCGCAATGTGCAGCAGCGCGAGCAGCTTCTCGCTCGAGAAATACCGGTCTGCGACGACCCCCATGAAGAACGGAGACACGATGGCCGCGATCGCCATGGCACCG
>JANMAY010000187.1:0-14206 GCA_031360095.1 Gemmatimonadaceae bacterium | reverse complement strand
GGGCTACACCGTGCTGACGGCGGCGAATGGTCTCGAGGCGATGGAGGTGGCATCGCGTCACGCGGGCCCGATCAACCTGCTTCTCACTGACGTGGTGATGCCCGGCATGAGTGGCCGAGAGCTCGCTGAACAGCTCATGCCCCTCCACCCGGGCATGCTGCTCCTGTATGCGTCGGGCTACACAGAGGACGCGATCATTCGGCACGGTGTGTCCAGCCACGAGACCGCGTTTCTGCAGAAGCCGTTCACACCGGCGGCGCTCTTGCGCAAGGTTCGACACGTCCTCGACGGAACACGAAGCCACGCGGAGCCGGCGCTCGGAGCGACCTGAGCGACGCGCTCGACGATTGCTCTCCCCGCTCGCTCGCCTAGACTGCGGCAAGTGGGCGAGCTATTGTCGGTCACGCGATCGGCAACCCGAGTCGGACACATGCCTGGCACTCCCCGCAACTCGCGCTTCGGCTCCTTCATGCCGCTGCGCTGCGCCGCAGCCGCCCTGCTGCTCCCGCTCTGCAGCGCACAGACGCAGGCTCCGGCCAGCAGCGCGCCGCCCCCGGAACACAACCGTTTCGCGCGCAAGGTGCTCGTTGACGGACTGGACGAGCCGATGCAGCTCGAGTTCGATCGCCGAGGACGCGTGTACTTCATCGAGCGCAAAGGTGCGGTGAAGCGCTATGACGAAACGAGCGGACGCGCGACGGTGCTTGGCAGAATTCCCGTAGCTGTGGTCGGAGAGGCCGGCCTCATTGGCGTGCTGCTCGATAAAGAGTTTGAACGAACGCGACAGCTTTATCTCTATTTTTCGTCGGCTGGTGAGCCGAGCGAAATGCGACTCTCGCGGTTCACGCTGACGGCGCTCGACAGCATCGATCTGCGATCGGAGGTCGTCGTCATGCGTTGGCCATACGAAGTGGCATCGCATTTCGGCGGCGGGATGACGTGGGACGCGCAGGGCAATCTCTATCTCACGACCGGCGACAACTCCGACGCGACGCAATACAACCCCGTGCACTGGACCAACCCGGGAGGAAAGGGACAGGACGCGCAGCGGACGTCCGGCAACTCGAACGACCTCCGCGGGAAGATTCTGCGCATCCACCCTGAGCCCGACGGCACGTATACGATTCCCGCCGGCAACCTGTTTCCGCCGGGGACGCCGAACACGCGGAGCGAGATCTTCACGATGGGCAACCGCAATCCGTGGCGGGTGAGCATCGATGCGAAGACGGGTTTTCTGCATTGGGGCGAGATCGGCCCGGACGCGGGGAGAGACTCAGCGGGCGTGGGGCCCATGGGGTTCGATGAGCTCAACGTGGCGGCAAGCGCGGGCAACTACGGCTGGCCGTTTTTCATCGGGTACAATCGCGCGTACAACGCGGTCGAGTACGGAGCGACAACGACATTCGGCGCGCCGATGAATCCGGATCGTCCGGTGAACCGTTCGCCGAACAACACCGGCATTCGCGACCTCCCGCCAGCGCGCCCTCCGCTCGTCGCGTATCCGTACGGCGTGTCGGAGGAATGGCCGCAGCTCGTCAGTGGCGGCCGCTGCGCGGTGGGCGGTCCGATCTTCTATGCGTCGAACTTTACGGGCTCCCGTCGTTTTCCGGATTACTTCGAGGGGAAGTGGTTCGTCGTCGACTTCGTCCGGACGTGGATCATGGTGGCGACCATGAACGCGGAGCGAACGAAAGTCGTGGCGATGGAGCGTTTTCTTCCCGACGAGAAATACACGTCGCCGCTCGACATGGACTTTGGGCCAGATGGCGATCTCTACATCATCGAGTACTCGCAGGCGCCTGATGGACGGTTGTCGAAGATCGAGTACAACGCGGGCAATCGCGCACCAACGGTCATCGCGTCGGCGGACCGTATGGCAGGCGCTGCGCCGCTGCGCGTTGCGCTGTCGGCGCGCGGCACCGCGGATCCCGATGGCGACCCACTCCTGTATCGCTGGACGGTGACGCCTGTGGGGGCATCGGCGCGCCAATACGGAACGGCAAATCCCACGGTCACCCTCTCGACGGCGGGCGTATACACCGCGGTGCTGACCGCCACCGATCGTGCGGGCGCGTCGTCGCGCGACAGCGTGCGACTCGTCGTCGGAAACGAACCGCCGCGCGTCGCGCTCGATATCACGGGAGGCAACCGCTCCTTCTACTTTCCGGGCGCGAGTGTCGGATATCGGGTACGGGCGACTGATCGCGAGGACGGGCAAGTGGCGCGGAACCGCGTCGTCGTCACCGCGGACTACGTGCCGTCGGGGATGACGCCGACCGAGCTCGCGAAGGCGCGCACTCTCGGTCGCGATGTGTCGATGCAGCACCTTCGAGCAAACTCGATCATCGCGCGAAGTGATTGCTCCGCATGCCACCGAATGGACACACGCTTCGTGGGGCCCGGATTCCGCGAAGTCGCGCAGCGCTACGCGGGGCAAAATGTGCTGGAGACGCTCGCACAGAAAATCATTGTCGGCGGCAAGGGCGCGTGGGGGGAAGCGATGATGCCGCCGCATCCCTCGCTCACGCAGGCGGAGGCGACAACGCTTGCGCAGTACGTGCTCAGCCTGTCGAACGCCAACGCGCAGACTCAGCGCCTCCCGATCTCTGGATCGTACACGACGGCCGAACGGCGTGTGCCGACAGCGTGGGATCCAGCGAAGACGGTGACGCAGCGTGGTTCGTACGTACTCCGCGCAACCTATACCGACAACGGAGCCCGTGGTGCGGCACCACTCTCGACGAGCAGCGCCGTCCTGCTGCGCCACCCGATACTCGCACCAGAAACGGCAGACAGCATCTCGCCCGGGATCACGTACAATCTCTCGAAGGGCGATCCGGGATTCGTCATTCGCCGCAGCGGTTCGCATCTCGCGTTCAAGGCGATCGACTTCACCGGCATTGGCAGCATCCAGATCGGCGCACTGACGCGATTCTACACATGGTCTCATTTCAAGGGCGCCACGATCGACGTTCGCCTCGACTCCGCCAATGGACGGCGCGCAGGTGCGCCCGTGACGGTCATTCCGCCCGCCGCCAAGGCGGACCCCGTGGTGCTCGGGGACAACCTCGAAAAGCCTGTGTCGGTCGCGCTCGACGGCGTCACCGGCACGCACGACGTGTACGTCGTATTCACGAATGCCGACGCGCGAGCGACGGACGACCTGCTGCTGCTCACCGGAATCGAGTTCATACCGGCCGTGAAGATCGGCGCGATCCCGAACGGGTTCACGCCGCTGTTCAATGGACGTGACCTCACGGGCTGGCACGTGAGCCGCTCGACGCATCAGGGCACGACCCCCGACGTGCGAGTCGAGCAGCGCGCCATCGTGCTCCGTCAACATCCGTACGGGCAGGGCGGCCTGCTGATGACGGATAAACGCTTCAAGAACTTCGAGTTGTACCTGGAAACGAAGCCCGACTCGGGAACCAACGGCGGAATCTTCTTCCGCTCGTCCGAGGGAGGGTCGGCGTATCAGGTCGAGGTGGAGGGCGGCGGCGCGGGCGCCACCGGCAGTCTGTTTGGCGAGATGCTGCGCGTCAGCACGCCCGTACGGGCAACTGGTGTGCAGGCGCTCTGGCGCCCCGATGACTGGAACGCGTTTCGGATTCGCGTCGAGGGCGACGCGCCGAGGGTGGCACTGTGGATCAACGGCGTACAAGTCTACGACGCGCAGCTCGGCCGCAACGATCTCATCGCAGGCCGGACGGACGGGATGATCGCGCTCCAGTCGCACTGGTCGTCCACGTACGAGCCAGTTGCCGGATCGTTCGACATGAGCGCGTCATGGAAGCCCGGCGCCGCGCATCGCTATCGCAACGTCGCGATCAAAGAGCTGAAGCGGTGAGAGGTGGACGCGGGACCGCGCGGTGGATCGAGATCGTCGCGCTCGTAATCGGCGCGCGAGCACTCGCGGCGCAGCAGCCCTCCGTGACGAACTCCATCGGGATGCAGTTTGTACTGGTGTCGCCTGGCTCGATGCACGTTGGCCGGTTTCAGCCTGTATGTCCCCGACCCAGCTCCACCGCCGCGCCGCAATGGACGCCGAACGACGACGCACGCTGCGAGCAGATGGCGAAGCGCGATGCAATGCCGGGATTCCAGGTAACGATCTCCCGGCCGTTCTACCTCGGCACGTTCGAGGTGACGCAGGCCGAGTGGAAGCGAGTCATGGGAACCAATCCGTCCGTGTTCCGGGGAAGCAAGGTGAAAGACGACGCCGACCGCCATCCAGTCGACAACATCTCGTGGGGCGATGCGCAGGCGTTCATCAGAACGATCAACGCGTTGGACCCGAGCGCGCGCTACCGACTCCCTACCGAGTTCGAGTGGGAATATGCCGCGCGCGCCGGCGCGACACACGAGCCGAGCTGGGACGAGATCCGCCAGAGCGCATGGGAGCAGGATGTCGATCTCGGCTCCACGCATCCCGTCGGCGGCAAGAAGCCGAACGCATGGGGACTCTACGACATGCTCGGCAACGTGTGGGAATGGGTAGCCGACGTCTACAACGAGAAGCTGTTCGCCGACCCGGCGCCTCTGCGCGCTGGAAAGACCCACGTGCTCAAAGGCGGGTCGTTCTTGTCCGACGTCAAGAACGCAACGTGGTCCACGCACGCGGGCGGGCCGGGCAGCGGTTTCGACGTGGGCTTCCGGCTCGTCCGAGAGCTTCGCTAAGCACACGTGACATCCATCGCGGCTAAACACGTTGTCATCGGTGCGAATGCACACGCCGAGCTGACCGATGCACTGCGTCGCGCGCGCCCCGATCTCACCATCCGTGGCAACGTCTACACGGAGCTCACTGCCGATGATCTCGCTTGGGGCGACACGTACATCGGCTTTCGCCGGCCGCCGCACGCCACGATGGGGAACATCCGTTGGGTGCACTGCACGGGTGCCGGCGTGGACTCGTGGCTGTTTCCAAACGAGTTGCCCAAAGACATTCTGTTGACGCGCACGGCGGAATCGTTCGGACCGATGATCGCGGAGTGGGCGCTCGCACGTGCGCTGGCGTTCTCACAGCAGCTGCTCGACCTCGCACGGCATCAGCATCGCCACGAATGGAAGCCACGCGATGTCGCCATGCTCCGTGGTACGACGGCAGTCGTCGTCGGCACTGGTGATGTGGGAACACACGTCGGACGGTTGTTCCGGAGCATGGGCTGCGACGTGCTCGGCGTCTCACGCTCCGGTCGCGGCGACGATTCGGTGTTCTCCGCGCTTGCCTCGACGTCGTCGCTCGCGCTAGTTGCCGCAAAGGCGGACTGGCTGATCGTGACACTGCCCCTGACGTCGGAGACTCGAGGGCTGATCGGCCGCGAAGTGCTTCAGGCGTGTCGAGGTGCCGTGTTGATGAACGCCGGACGCGGTGTGGTCGTGGATGAGGCTCTGCTGCCGGAGGCGCTTGATAAAGGATGGCTGCGTGGCGCCGCACTCGATGTGTTCGATGCCGAGCCGCTACCGGCAGAGTCACCGCTGTGGGCGGATGCGCGTGTGATGATCTCCCCACACATCTCGGGAATCACGACGATCGACGGAGCGGTAACAGGCTTTCTCGAGTGTCTCGCGGCGCTGGAACGCGGCGAGCGGCCGAGGTGGATCGTGGATCGCGAGCGGCAGTACTGATCGCGCACGGTGGGTCACTGCCGTATCGACGCGAGCGCGGACTCTCAGGAGGTTCACAAGTGCCGGCACAATCGGTTCTCATCATCGGTTCGGGGCATCTCGCATTCCGAATCAAGAAACTGGCGACTGCGAATGGGTTCGCGATCCGCCACGTCACGCGCGATGCCCTTGGCGGAAAGCACGGCGAGGACTCCGCGTTCGACGGCATCGTGCACGGCTTGCGCGACATCGATCTCTCCACGCTCTCCACCGTTTATCTGGTGGACGACCGAGACGAGGACAATCTCGAGCTGCTGATCGCTCTCGTCTCGATGGACAGATCGCTTTCGATCGTCGCATCGTTCTTCAATGAGAACGTTGCACCGCATCTGCGTGCCGCACATCCGAACGTCCGCATACTGAACCCAGCGAAGATTGCGGCGCCCACGTTCATTCAGGCGCTCGAGGCGCCGGTCACGCGGACGCTTCGCTACGTCCCCGCCGGCATTCCCGAGGCGCAGCACCCGCAGCGATCCGACAGCCTGATCAAAGTCCTGATTGGCGGTTTTCTCGCGCTCATCCTCGTCGCGGTCGTCTTCTTCCATTATGCCGAACACCTCTCGTGGCTGAATTCTGTCTACTTCGTCGTGGTGACGGTTGGCACTGTGGGCTACGGGGACATCACTCTCCTCAACGCGCCGGCGACCACCAAGCTCGTTGGCATCGGGCTCATTCTCGCGTCCACGTGCTTCATCTGGATGATTTTCTCCCTCACCGTCGACAACATCATCAAGCGGCGCGTTCAGCTCGCGCTCGGACGGAAGCGATACGCCTTCAGCGGACACGTGATTCTCTGCGGATTGGGACGGCTCGGCTTTTTCATCGCGGAAGGCTTGCTGAAACAGGGTGAGAAGCTGCTGATCGTCGAGAAGAGCGAGAGCTCGCCGACGATCGAGTACTTTCGCTCGCGTGGTGCGGACGTCTACATCGGCGATGCCAGGCTGCCTCGGGTTCTTCAAGACGTCGGTGTCGCACGAGCCAAGGCACTCTACTCCGTGATCAACAGCGATTACGCCAACCTCGAAGTTGGTCTCAACGCCCGATCCTTCGAGCCGAGCCTGCGCCTGATCCTGCGAATCTTCGATGAATCAATGTCGCAGAGAATCAAGGAGCATCTCGATGTCCATCTCACGTTCAGTATGACGGCGATTGCCGACGAGCGGTTCTTCTCGGCGCTGGACGACGAGTCGTAGCCACTTCACTCGCCGCCACCCCCACATCCGGACGAACAGCTCGATCCACTATCGGAACTACTCCCGCCTCCATCGCCGTCGGAGCCCGCGCTCGACTCGGATGGTGAGTGATCGCCCCACGAGCTCTCCCCTCCGCCGCCGGAGAAACCGCCCCCGCCGCCGAATTCGGCCATGTCGCCATGCGATTGGCCGCCGTCGCCCGATCCGTCGAAGAACAGGTAGAGAGGCGTGTCACCTGCCCCATCGTTTGAGCCGGCAGAGTCCTTCTGCAGCCTCGCTTTCCGTGGCATTGCACGCGGCCTGAACTTTGGAACGCTCCAGATTTCGTTGGGCGGCTCGACGTGAAACTCCGTCTCGTAGAGATCGAGCGTCGCTTCGTACTGTGACTGAAAGATGCCGGTTTGGTCGTCGGTGGCCACGAGCTCCGGATTGTGATCGAATTCCCGGCCGAGGACGTCGCGGCAAAACTCCCTGTACGCGCGGGTGAAGAGCAGATGCTCGTGCCACACCTGGTCGATCACGCGCGACGGTGTGACGGGGAAATCACTCACCATGCCGAGGTAGAGGAACTTCTTATACTCGTCGAGGGCCCGGAGCGAATAGCCAGTCGTCCAATTCAGCTTGCGGCTCAACTTGCCGGCAAACGCCTTTGTGGAGGCATCGGTCCTGCCAAAGGCCGCTGTCACATGATCCAGCAGCTGCGGCGGAACGATGTGTTCGAAGTGATAGCGTTTCAAACGGAGCCAGAGTTCTTTCTTCACGCGGTCATACCCCTGTTCGAGGATCGCGAGAACCAACGGACGGTGAGTCGCCGAGCACGTTGCAGCACAGCACCGTGCCGAAGATGAACGCGCCGGGAAACAGCGCAAGCCATGGCTCGCTGCTCATCGTAGTCTGTGCCTGATACAGCATGTTGCCCCAGCTCGCGGCGGGAGGTTGGACGCCCACGCCGAAAAAGCTGAGTGCGCTCTCGAGCAGAATGCCGCGCCCCACGGCGAGCGTCATGGAGACGGCAGCCGTCGGCACCACACCGGGCACCACGTGCCGCAGCAGGACGCGCGTGGCGGTGCCGCCGAGTGCGCGCGCGGCGGCGACGAAGTCTCTCGTGGTGATCGATTGCACCTCGGCGCGCACGACTCGCGCCGTCTCCATCCATCCGGCCGCGCCGACGAGCACGATGAGCAGCGGAACACCCGGTGCGAGCACGGCGGCCGCGATCATGAGGAGGGGCAGCCTTGGCACGGACAGCATGGCGTCCGTGGCGCGCATGAGAAACGCATCGGTGGCGCCGCCGAAGTAGCCCGCCATCGCACCGACGGTCACACCAATGGCGGCGCTGAGGGCTGCCGACACGAGTCCGATGGCGAGCGAGATGCGCGCTCCGAAGAGGACGCGCGTGAGAACGTCTCGGCCCAGCTCGTCGGTGCCGAACCAGTGCAGCGGGGATGGCGCGGCGCGCCGGTGCGCGAGATCGATGGTGTCCACACCATAGGGAGCGACATACGGCGCGAGCACAGCGAGGAACACGAGCAGCACGAGCCCGGTGGCCGCGACTTGGGCGGTGCGGCGCCCGGCGCGCGGCATAGCGATCATGACTCTCCGCGTGTGCGCGGATCGAGCGCGTGCACGGCGACGTCGGCAACGAGATTGAGCACCGCGACGGCCACTGAGCCGCACATGAGAAAGGCCATGAGCACGGTGTAGTCGCGTTTGGCCAAGGCTTCGGTGAACAGACCGCCCACGCCGGGCCATGCGAACACACTCTCGGTCACGACGGCGCCGGAGGCCATCATCGATGCATCGAGCAGCACGACCGTAACGAACGGCAGCAACGCATTGCGGAGCGCATGCCGCGTGATGATGCGTCGCTCGCTCACCCCTCGGCTGCGAGCACCCGTGATGAACGGCTCACGCAGCGCCTGCTGCATGGACGTTCGCAGATAGCGTGACCACGCCGCAGCGTGTGCGGCCGCGAGTACGGTGGCGGGCAGGACAAGATGTGCGACACGATCGAGCCAGTCCGTCCCGCCGAACGACGAGCGCCCCGACGAGGGAAGCCAACCGAGTGCGTTCGAGAAGACCAGTTGAAGGACGAGCCCGAGCCAGAAGACCGGGAGCGAGATGCCGGCGACAGCGGCGATAGTCGTGGCGCGATCAAAGCCGCGATGCGCGGACGACAGCAGCCCGACGACGATTGCCGCGATCACCGCGACGAGTGTGGAGATGCCGACGAGCTGCAGTGTCGCGGGCACGCGCTCGAGGAGTCGGTCCATCACCGGCCGTCCATCGGCGTAACTGTACCCCCAGTCTCCTGCGACGAAGGCGCGGAGCCAAGCGACGTATTGCGCAGGGAGCGGCTGGTCGAGTCCCATCTGACCGCGCAGACGCTCGATGTCCTCCGGACGAACGTTGGGGTTGTCGAGATAGAGCGATAGCGGTCCGCCGGGCGCCGCATGCACGAGTGCAAAGATCAGCAGCGACACGATGAGCAGCAGCGGCACCACCTGGAGCGCGCGTCGAGCAGCGAACGACAACACGCCGCTCATCTCAGCTCCGCGACGGTGACGTCACGGCTCCGCGCTCGTGAGGTTCCACTCGTGCACGTTCCAGAACGGACCGGCGTTGCTGGGGTTGCCCTTGAAGCCCGTCAGCGTGGCGGGGACCGCATCGATTTTCGACGTGTTGTACAGGAATAACTCCGGTACGAGCTCCGCGACGCGTATCTGCACTTGGCGCAGCAGCTCACGCCGCTGCGCACGATCGACGGTGCGATCCGACGCGTACAGCAGCTTGGTGAGCTGGGCGTCGTCGAGATAGTCGATGTTGCGGCCGGCCGGGGGAATCTTGTCAGCGGCAAAAAAGGTGGTGATCTCGGGGTCGGCACCCTGTTGCCACCAGTGTAGCATCGCATCGAATTCCCCGCTGAACCACACGGGGCTGATGGATGTGCCGTCGAGCAGCTTCACCTGCGTGGCGACACCGATGTCCTTGAATTGCTTCTGAAGAGCCTGCGCAACGTTTTCCCGGATGGCGAAGCCAGCCTGCGTGATGATGGTGAACGACAGTGGCCTGCCGCCCTTCATCCGAATGCCATCGGCACCAATTGTCCAGCCGGCGTCGTCGAGTAACGCCTTTGCCTTTGCAGGGTCGAACGCATACGTCGCGACCTTGGGCTCATATGCCCACGACAGCGGTTGGATGGGTCCGTTCACCGTCGTGACGAGTCCGTCGAGAATGGTGCGCACGAGCAACTCGCGGTCGATCGCATGCGCGAGCGCGCGACGGACGCGCAGGTCCGCAAAGGGCGGAAAATGCCGCTGGTTGAGAGTGACGTGCTCGTAGCCGTTGCCGAGCACCTGATTGAGACGCACCGAGGGAACCGCTTTGAGCTCGCGCACCTTGTCCCACGGCACGAGCGGCACGAGATGCACTTCACCGGCCTTCAGCTGATTGATGCGCGTGGTGGTGTTGGAGAGAAAGCGAAAGAGTATCCGGTTGATCTTTGGTGTCTCGGTCCCTCTCCAATAGTTCGGTGCCTTCTCCAGCAGCACGTATTCCCCGGTCTTCCATTCCGCGACCCGATACGGTCCGGTGCCCATGGGGCTGCGGTTGTAGTCGGTGGCCTTGTCGATGTCGCGCCCTTCGAGCAGATGCTTCGGAAGCGTACCGCGAAGGAACTGCATGAGGTACGGCGCGTACACTTCCTTGTAGTGCACCACCGCCGTGAGAGAGTCGGGCGTCTCGACCGATGAAATGCGATCGAACCCGTCGGTGCTTTCGGGCTTCCAATCGCCCTTGATCATTGCGTCTGCGGTGAACTTCACATCGGCCGACGTATGCGAATGGCCGTCGTGCCAGGTGACGCCCGGCCGCAGCTTCCAGATAACGTCCATCCCGCCGTCCGGCCTGAGCACGACGCCGCCATTCGCGAGCGACGGCAGCTCGGCGGCCAGCACCGGAATCGCATCCATGCGCTCGTCGGTCGTCACGAGGCCCTCGATGACGCAGCTCTGGATGTCCTCCAGGATATGCGTGGCGTATCGGTTCATCGTATCCGGCTCGCGGTCGTAACCCACGATGAGCAGGTCGTTCGATGCACCCGTGCGCCCCGCGCCCTTGCTGCACGCCGCGAGCGCCAGCGCCGCGCCCCACAGCAGGCGCTTCACGCGGCCCCTGTCAGCATCAACCGGCTGACCAAAGGGACAGGAATGGAGCCAAAGCCGAGCAGCTCGTCGTGAAAAGCGCGCAGGCGGAATGCCGCACCGAGCGAGCGGCGGCGCTGCTCGCGCAAATCCAGGATGGCCTGCGTGCCAAGCCAGTACATGAGAGCCGTGCCGGGAAACATCGAGCACTTCACTGTCTCCGCGCGCGCGATGTCGGGATCCATACCCGCCTCACTCACGAAGACGCCCATAGCGTCGCTGAACGAGAGCGAGCCCTCGTGAAAGCCGATGTCCACAACGGCGCGTGCAAGAAAGCGGACGCGCGAATGCTGCTCGGACACCTGCTCCAGCGGCGACAGGAAGCCCAGCTCGTCCATCAACTGCGTCGCGTAGCACGCCCACCCCTCCGCCATCGTCCCGCCGCTGAACATGCCGATGCGGTTGGCGCAGTCCACGGCCGCGATCCTCCCCACGCGCGATGTGGCGCGATGATAGGCGTGCCAGTTCTGTACGTGATGACCCACCGCGCCATGATGCACGACGTGATTGAGCTTGATGACACTGGTGTTCCACGTGCGAAGGTGCCGCTCGACATCCTGTTCGGGAAGGCACGGGACGACATAGTCGTGCCCGCGATACAGATCGCAGGGCGCTGGGGATCGGTAGTGCAGATAGTAGAGATGCGGCGCCGCCTCGCGAGTGTGCGCCGGCATGGTGGTGTATCGGAGCGGCCATTCGGGCCACGTCACCGCGTCGTGCGCCAGCACGGTTTCGCGGCAGTCGTTCCAGAGGCGCGCAAATGTGGCGAGATAGTCATCCGGCGCAGGATGATCCGCGGCGAGGCGGGCCTGTACGTCCGGCCACGATGCAGCATGCGCGCGCGTCATCGCGTCGAGCCGCCCTTGCTCTTCCCGGAGCTGCCCGCGCGCACTGGCGAGCAGCTCGGCGCGCGCACGAACGCACTGGTGACCGCGACGCAGCAGCACATCGTAGAGCTCCGGTCCGCACGACGCGGCGTCATCCGGCGCACACTCGCGCGAGCGCAGCATTGCGCTGAAGCGCTCGAAGGCACGGAGCGCGTCGTCAGCAGCCTCTCTGAGAAAATTTCCTTGCGACTCCTCGAGTCCGCTCGAGGCAATCCAACTGTCGATCCCGCGGCCCAGGAGGAGGGCGGCTCCCTGGCCGTCGCGCAGCGCTCTGGCGGTCCACGATTCCGGAACGACGCACTCGCGCATCGTCTCGTCCGCCCCGGCGAGGAACGCGGGCAGCGCGAGCAAGCGTGCTGTTGCCGCGCCAACGCGCTCGCTCAACGGCGCAAAATCGCGAATCATCAGCGAGATAATGGAGAATACCGCTTCGCCGGACCACAGCGCTGGGTTGCCGCGCACGCCGTGCATGCTGGCATCCTCGGCGAGTTGGATCTCGAGAAAGGCGCGCGCGAGCTCGGCGTCGAGCAATTCGGGTTCGCTCACATATCCGTGGTCGTTCTCGGGCAATGGATGCTCGGCCGTGAGCTCGGCATGCAGTGCGGTCATCTCGTTTCGCTGAGCAGCGAGACCGGCGCGCGACCAATCGGGGAGCAGCGTGTCGTAGTCATGAACGCCTGTGAACGTGGCGTTCACCGGCCGGCGCCTGAAGTAATGCTCGAAGAAGCCGTCGAGCGACGTGCTCACGGCTCGAGCGGAATGGCAACCCAACGGCGCTCGCGGCACGACAGCTCCACGGCATTGATGAGCTCCTGCACGTGTGCTCCGTCCTCGAAGTTGCCTTCGTTCTCGGGACCGTCGCTGAGAATCTCCGAGATGAAAGAGCTGATCAGATTGGCGTAGAACAACGAGCGCCAGGATTCGGTCTTGCTCCCCCCCGGTGGATAAAAACGCGCGGGAACATGGAGCTCGCGGAACTCGACCTGGTCAGCGATCGCGCCCTTCAGCGATTCGCAGATACCATTCTCCTCGACAAGCCGGCAGATGAGGGCGCCCTTGCTGCCATAGACCCGCGCCTCGAGGCCGGGATAATTGCCGACCGTGACAAAGCTCGTCTGGATGGATCCGAATGCGCCACTCTCGAAGTCTCCGATGAAGATGTCGCCGTCATCGATGTTCATTCGCATCATGGTGCCGGTGGCCCGCACGACGCGCTCCGGAATGAAGTTGCGCATGGTGCCGACCACTTCGCGGAAGCGGCTGCCCATGAACAAGTGCCCGAGATCCATGATCGGAGCGCCATACCCCTCGAGCGAAGACACTTGTATCACCGACTGATCGGCGGTGTGATCCACCTGCCGCAGGGGCGTCTTCGGGTCGAGCCACTGCGAGTTCTGCTCGTAGCCGTTGAAGATGAAGGGCGTGCCCACATAGCCATCCGCGATCAGCTCCTTCATGTACTGCATTGCCGGGCTGTACCGGAAGGTGAAACCAAGTTTCGTTTTCACTCCCATGTCGCGCGCGAGCGCGGCGGCGCGGCGCGTCTCCATGTACTCGTACGCCACCGGTTTCTCACAAAGCACGTGCTTCCCTGCGCTCAGCGCCGCCCAGCTCAACTCGAAGTGCGTCGCGCTGGGCGTGCACACGTCGACGACGTCGACGTCGGTGCGCGCGATCAGCTCTTCGTGCGACGAGTACACTTGCGGGATGCCGAACTTCGCCGCCAGCGCCTGCGCCCGCTCTCCGATGGGATCGGCAATGGCCACGAGCTCGCAGCGCGGATCGCGCGCGTACCCCGGCAAGTGTGCGAATTCCGCCCATGCGCCGGCGCCGAGGACGCCGATTCTGACCTTTGCGCCGGCGGGAATGGCTTTCTTGGAGGTTGTCATCAACGCACCACTGCCGACGTGTCGCCGGGAAGCATGAGCTGCCGGTGCGCCCAGATGGGTGCGATCCCGTTCGTCATGACGCGCTCGTGGAACGCGCGAAGGCTGAATGCAGCTCCGCGCTTGTGTTTGTAGTCGTCCCGCAGCGCGAGGAGACCTCGCTTGCCGAGAAAATATCCGCCGTACGTTGGGTCGTACGCGCCGCGCTCGGCCTCCCGACGCGCGGCAGGTGCTGCCACATACGCCTGGTGCTCGAAACATCGCTGCGCATCGGCGAGCGTCCACTCCTTCGTGTGCAGCCTGATGCCGGACAAGAGACGGCAGATGCGCGTGAGCGCGTCGCTCGACTGCGCGAGTCGCAGGCGGGGATC
>JANMAY010000386.1:0-2473 GCA_031360095.1 Gemmatimonadaceae bacterium | reverse complement strand
TGTCCGCGTACCTGCAAAAAGCAGGCTGACTTATGATATCAATTGGTATTGATGTTTCATGCCGCGTTTCAGAGGATTTCGACCGCATTTCCAATGGCAATCTCACCTTCGCGCAAGACCTTCGCATACACGCGGCTCCATCCCGGATACACTTTCTCGCTTACACGCGTGAACTCGCCGCCGAGAAAGGCGCCGGCAATGCTGCGACAGGGTGCGGCAAAGGCGGTCACCTCAGCCTCGACGCGCCCGATTCTCACGCGTGTACCGAACTGCATCAATCGCCAATCGATACCGGAAATCGTCACGTTTTCACCCATCCTGCCCGCGCCCGCCGGGTGCCCTTCGCGCACGAGCGCGTCCAGCAGTTCGAGAGAATAGAGGCACAGTGCGCGATCCGGCCCACCGTGGAATTTCCTGTTCCGCTGCCAGTCCCCTTCGATTCCGGTGAGAAGCACGGTCGCTCGCTCGATGGGGAGCTTGGGCACGCCTCCTCCCGAGCGTTGCAAGCCGGCAACCTGCCCAAATGCGCCGAGTCCTTCGATCATTTTGGAACGTCGCCAACCAGGAGCCGCACGGGAATGCCACCGTTCCGAGTCGTCGCGACAACCTTGAGCGCCACGCCAAGCTGGCGTTCCAATCGCGCCTCTGGCGACAGCACCGCCACGCGCCATCCGGCGGCGCGTTCTCGCAGCACCTTTCCAAGCTGCGCCCAGAGATCACGCACCTGATCGGAATCGCCGACCCTCACTCCGTACGGCGGGTTCGTCACCACCCACCCACGCTCGGTACCCGGAAACTCGGCGGCGGAGACCGAGCGCACCGCAAGCTCCAGGTCGGCCGATACACCGGCGCGTTCTGCGTTCGATCGGGCGGCGTCGATCGCGCCTGCATCCCGATCGCTGCCGACGATCCGCGCCACGCTGACGGTCCGTTCCCCGTCCGCACGCTCCGCCCGCACGAGATCACCCAGCTTCTTGCCGACGTTGGGCCAGCGCTCCATTGCAAAAGTGCGCCGCGCGCCAGGAGGGAATCCGCGGGCGATGAGTGCGGCTTCGATTGGGATGGTCCCCGATCCGCAGAGCGGGTCCACCAGCGGCGACGCGCCGTCCCACTCCGATGCCGCGATCAGCGCCGCCGCGAGCGTCTCGCGCAATGGCGCCTTTGCCGTCGCCTGCCGGTAGCCTCGACGATGCAGCAGCGCGCCGGAGCTGTCGGCGCTCACCGTACAGTGGTCGCGCATGAACCGCACGACGATCAGCAATGCCGAGTCGTCGTCAGTCGAATCATCCTCGCCGATGCTGCCGCCCTGCGCGTGAACCCCCGGAACCGTGCGCGTGAGCGCGTCGGCGAATCGCTGCGCAACCGCGTCGGAGTGATACAGCTTGGACTTTTTGCAGGTCACGCGAAAGCGCACCGCGTCGCCCGTCTTGACGATGCGTGCCCACGGTACGCGCCGAGCATGACGCTCCAGCTCCGCGAACGAACGCGCGTCGAACGTCGCCAGACGCACCAACACGCGCGATGCAATCCGCAGCCCGATGTTCGCCCGGAGGATGCTGTGCGTGTCGCCCCTCCAAGCAAAGCCGCCGTCCTCCGCCACGGCATTCAAGCCAAGCCGCTGTCCTTCGGCGAGCGCAAGGGGCTCGAGCCCGGGCGCAACAACGGCAAAGCAGTCGAAGAGGTCGGCGGATGTTGTCACCTGTGCAACGCTAATCGCCGCGGTGTCCAGACGCGACTCGCATCACCGCGACGCCCGCGTCACATCATTAAGATCAGGGCACATGATCAGCGTCCACGATCTCACTCGGCACTACGGGTCGTTCCCTGCCGTGCACAAAATCTCGTTCGACGTGGCGGCCGGAGAGGTGCTCGGCCTCGTCGGACCGAATGGCGCCGGCAAAACCACGACGCTGCGGTGCCTGTCCGGCATCATTGCGCCGACGTTGGGTACCGTGACGATCGCCGGTCATGACATTCAAAAGAATCCGGTGCGCGCCAAGCATGCACTGGCCTTCATTCCCGATGAGCCGCACCTGTTCGACCACCTCACGGTGGAAGAGCATCTCCGATTCGTGGCGCGGCTCTACGGCGTTCGGGACGCCGCCCAGCGCATTGGACCACTTCTCGAAGAGCTCGAAATCGCCGACAAGCGCGCCGCGCTCTCGACGGAACTGTCGCGTGGCATGAAGCAGAAGCTCGCCATCGCGTGCGGACTCCTGCACGATCCCTCCGTGCTCGTCCTCGATGAGCCGCTCACCGGCCTCGACCCGGCTGGCATGCGTCGCATGCGCACCACGATCGCCAGCCGCGCGCGTGCCGGTGCCGCCGTGATCCTCAGCTCGCATCTGCTCACGCTCGTCGAAGAGCTGTGCACGAAGCTGTTCGTCATTCGGAAGGGGGAGTGCGTGGCATACGGGACGCTCGACGAGATCGTCGTGGCGCATCCCGAGTTGGCGGGCTGCTCGCTCGAGGA
>JANMAY010000382.1:0-4834 GCA_031360095.1 Gemmatimonadaceae bacterium | reverse complement strand
CAAGTACCGCCCATGTCCGCTCCTCAAGAAATACGTCGCAGCTGGCTGGCTCGGCCGGAAAACGGGGCGCGGCTTCTATACTTATTAGCATGTCGCTCACGCCACTCAGCGAGGAACAGCGCGAGATTCAACATCTCGCCCGCACGTTCGCCACCGAGGAGATTGCACCGCACGCCGAGCAGTGGGATCGCGCGGCGTGCTTCGATGTGTCGGTGGCGCGGAAGATGGGCGAGCTCGGATTTCTGGGCATGCTGATCCCTGACGAATTCGATGGACTCGGACTCGACACGACGACGTATCTCCTCGCGCTCGAGGAAATCGCGGTTGCGGACGCGTCGACGGCGGTGCTGATGAGCGTGCACAACTCGCTGCCGACGCAAATGTTGCTGCACTTCGGGACCGACGCGCAAAGGCAGCGCTTTCTCAAGCCGATGGCGCGTGGAGAGCTCATTGGCGCGTTCGCGCTGAGCGAACCGGAGGCGGGGTCCGATGCGTCGTCGCTGCGCTGTCAGGCCGAGCGTTCCCCGGACGGGGATTGGATTCTGAGCGGTACCAAGAGCTGGGTGACGTCCGGCAGCTTCGCCGGCATGATCATGGTGATGGCCCGCACCGACTCCCCCGCCGATCGCCGAGGGTCGAAGGGCATTTCGGCGTTCATCGTGACGCCGGACCTGCCGGGATTTCACGTCGGCAAAAAGGAAGACAAGATGGGATTGCGCGCGTCACCGACGGTGCAGCTCACCTTCGATGATCTGCGCGTGCCCGCAGCCAATCTGCTTGGCGAGGAAGGGCAGGGATTCGTCTACGCCATGCGCTCGCTCGACAATGGGCGCCTCGGGATTGCGGCGCAGGCGATCGGTATCGCGCGCGCGGCACTCGAGGCATCGCTCGAGTATGCAGCAGAGCGGCGTCAGTTCGGTCAGCCAATCAAGGACTTCCAGGCGATTCAGTTCAAGCTCGCGGACATGGCGTCGCGCATCGCATCGTCGCGCGCACTGCTGCCCGCGACCGCCGCCGCGAAGGATCGGGGCGCGTCCACGACACTGCACGGTTCGATGTGCAAGCTGCTCGCGAGCGAGACCGCGATGTTCGTCGCGTCCGAAGCCGTGCAGATCTTCGGCGGATACGGCTACGTGAAAGACTACCCGGTCGAGCGCTACTTTCGCGACGCGAAGATCACGGAGATCTACGAAGGGACATCTGAGATACAGCGCATTGTAATTGCGCGCGAACTATATGCTGCGCGGGCGTGAGGGGTGCGGAGTGCGGAGGCTCGTGCGGGGTGTGGCGGGACGCGTGGTCGTGAGGCGAGCGGCGCCTGCGCCTCACGTCGCCGTCCGCGTCACGCCTCCGCTTCACGTCGCCGTCCGCCTCACGACCACGCTGCACGCCGTTCGCGTCACGAGCCGCCGCACTCCGCACTCCGCACCCCGCACGCCCCACTCATCCTTCCATGAAACTGTTCGATACCCTCGCCACGTTCGGCCACGAGCAACTCGTACTCTGCAACGATTCATCCGCGGGCTACCGTGGCATCGTCGCGATTCACAGCACTGTGCTCGGCCCGGCGTTGGGCGGCACGCGCTTCTGGAACTACGCGAGCGATGAAGACGCGATCACCGACGCGCTGCGACTTGCGCGTGGTATGACCTACAAGAATGCCGTCGCCGGACTGAACCTCGGCGGTGGAAAGTCTGTGATCATCGGCAACAACAAGGCGACGGACCGCGAGATGATCTTTCGCGCGCACGGTCGGTTCGTCGAGTCGCTCGGCGGGCGTTACATCACCGCGGAGGACGTGGGCACCAGCACTGCGGACATGGACTTCGTGCACATGGAAACGAAGAACGTCACCGGACTCGCCGGCCGGTCGGGCGATCCGTCGCCCGTGACGGCGCATGGTGTGTTTCGCGCGATCCAAGCGTCAGCGAAGGAGCGGTGGGGCTCGGATGATCTGAGCACGAAAACCATCTCCGTGCAGGGTGCCGGCCACGTGGGATACTATCTCGCGAAGGAACTGCATGAGGCCGGAGCGAAGCTGGTGGTGACCGATATCGACGCCGAGCGCGTCAAGGCCGTCGTCGCCGAGTTCGGCGCGCGTGCCGTCGCTCCCGACGACATCTACGGCGTCCAAGCCGATATTTTCGCGCCGTGCGCGTTGGGTGCGATCGTGAACGACGTCACGATTCCGCAGCTCCGCTGCGAAATCGTCGCCGGTGCGGCCAACAACGTGCTGCTCGAGGAGAAGCACGGCGTGGCGCTGGAGGAAAAGGGAATCCTCTACGCGCCCGACTACGTTGCCAATGCCGGCGGCGTGATCAATGTGTACTCCGAGCTCGCCGGATGGAGCTCGGCGCGCGCGTTTCGGAAGGCGGACGAAATCTACGACACGATTCTCAAGGTGTTCGCTATCGCGAAGCAGGACAACATTCCCACGTACGTCGCCGCCGACCGTCTTGCGGAGCAGCGCATCGCAGCAGTGGGGAAGATGGTGCGGACGTGGCCGAGTTGGCCGAACAAGTGAACCGTGAACCGTGAACCGTGTGTAACTTTAGTTTTGCCCGAGACGGCAGCGTCATCGCCTGCCGTTACGGTTCACGATTCACCGTTCACGGTTCACGTCATGACGCACGAAACCATCCTGATCGCATCCGATCACGCTGGCTTCCATATGAAGGAGATCCTGGAAGCCGAACTGAAGGCCATGGGCTACAGCGTCGAGGACCTTGGTCCACCCAGCGACGCGAGCGTGGACTACGCCGACCTGGCGCATCCGCTGGCGCAACGGATTTCAGACGGTGAATCGGCGCGCGGCGTGCTGCTGTGCGGCACAGGCCTTGGGATGTCGTATACGGCGAACCGCTATCCGCACGTTCGCGCGGCGGTCGCCTGGGCACCGGAGATCGCCGCGTTGGCGCGCGAGCACAACGACGCCAACGTCCTCGTGCTACCGGCCCGATTCATCCGTGAAGCAGAAGGCAAGGCGATATTGAAAGCATGGCTCGAGACGCCGTTCGCGGGCGGTCGTCATTCGCGGCGCGTCGCGAAGATCGAGCGTGCGGAGCATTCACCCGAGGAGAACGGCTGATGTCGACATGGACCGAGTGGGAGCGCTGCCCTCCCGGCGATGCGCTGCGCGAGGCGGATCCCGCGATCGCGGAGTTGATCGAGGAGGAGATCACGCGGCAGAACGACGGCATCGAGCTGATCGCGAGCGAAAACTTCGTGTCGCCCGCCGTGCTCGAGGCGATGGGCTCGCCGCTCACCAACAAGTACGCGGAAGGCCTCCCGGGCAAGCGCTACTACGGCGGTTGTGAGGTGGTGGACAAAATCGAGCAGATCGCGATCGATCGCGCGAAGCAGCTGTTCGGCGCCGATCATGCCAATGTGCAGCCGCACTCCGGCGCGCAGGCGAACGCCGCCGTCTTCCTCGCGTTTCTCAAGCCGGGCGACACGTTCCTCGGCATGGATCTCTCGCAGGGCGGGCACCTCACGCACGGGTCGCCGGTGAACTTTTCGGGGCTGCTCTACAAGGCGATCTCCTACGGACTGGGCGAGGACGGCTACATCGACTACGACGCCATGCGCAGCATGGCGCGCATGCACAAGCCGAAGATGATCATCGCCGGCTACAGCGCGTACCCTCGCGTGATCGACTTCGCCGCATTCGCCGAGGTCGCGAAGGAGATCGGGGCCATCTTCATGGTCGACATGGCGCACTTCGCGGGGTTGTCGGCCACCGGATTGTACCCGACGCCAGTGCCGCATGCCGACGTCGTGACCACCACCACGCACAAGACGCTGCGCGGCCCGCGCGGTGGACTCATTCTCTGCAAGGCGGAGCATGCGGCGGTGGTCAACAAAGCGATGTTTCCGGGGACACAGGGTGGCCCGCTCGAGCACGTGATCGCCGCGAAGGCGGTTGCGCTCAAGGAGGCGCTCGAGCCGTCGTTCAAGGCGTACTGCACCCAGATCGTCGCGAACGCGAAGGCGCTCGCTGCGGCACTGGTGAAGCGCGACTACCAGCTCGTGTCGGGCGGCACCGACAATCATTTGATGCTTGTCGATCTGCGGAACAAGGGCCTCACCGGCAAGGTCGCGGAAAAGGCGCTCGACGTCGCCGGCATCACGGTGAACAAGAACACGGTCCCGAAGGAGACGCAGTCACCATTCGTGACGAGTGGGGTACGCATCGGCACCCCCGCCGTGACGACGCGTGGGATGAAGGAGCGGGAGATGGAGCAGATCGCCGAGTTGATGGACCGTGTGCTGCGCGCTCCTGAGGACGCGTCGCTCGCGGCGCAAATACGCGCGGAAGTGAAGACGCTCACCGCGTCCTTCCCACTGTATCCCGTGCCGGCGATGGCGCATCGCTAGCACGGCGACGCGGGCGTCGTAAGGGAGTTGTAAACGTGCGCACCCATGCGCATACTGGAGCAACCGTTTTCGCCTGACTGGAGGAGTCGTAACGACCGTGCCCGAGCTCGCCTTTCGCGACGGCATCATGGACCGGATCCGCTTGCGTGAGCAGCGGTTCGACGAGCGCGCGTATCTCTTCGTGCTCGGCGCGCTGGAGTTTTGCCAGCAGCGGCTTCCGGAACGCCGGCACATCAGTGGCCGCGAGCTTGCGCTGTCGTGCCGGGATCTCGCGCTCGAGCGCTTCGGTGTGATGGCCGGTCTCGTGCTGGAACACTGGGGCGTGCGGACGTCATCGGACATCGGCGACATCGTGTTCACGCTCGTAGAGCTCGAGCTGCTCATGAGCCAGGCCACCGACACGCGCGACGAGTTCGCAGACGTCTTCGACTTCGGTCAGGCATTCGAGCGCGATTAC
>JANMAY010000145.1:0-6008 GCA_031360095.1 Gemmatimonadaceae bacterium | reverse complement strand
GGCGGCTCGTCGCGCGGTCGGCATCGCGTTCGGAGCGGGCGCGCAACGCGAGTTCACCGTCCGATTCTGGGATGGTTCGGAGGATGGGCCGGTGTCCGGCTCGCGATTCACGCTCAGCATTCGTCGCGCGGGCGCGCTCAGACGCGCGATGCTTCCGCCATCCGAGCTTGGGATCGTGGAGGCATACCTGCGTGATGACATCGACGTCGAGGAGAACCTCGAGGCGGCGGGCATACTCAGCGACGTGGTCGCCGGCCGTCTGCGTTCGCCGCGCAGCATGGCTGCGCTCGTGCGCGCGCTGCGGACGCTGCCCACCGACGATCTCCCATCCGTGGATTCGGGACCACGACGCGCGAGCCTCTGGGATCGTTTGCGCGGCCACACGCGTGCCGGCGACGCCGAGCAGGTTCGGCATCACTACGATGTGGGGAATGATTTTTATGCGCTGTGGCTCGACCGGCGCATGCTGTATTCGTGCGCGTACTTTCCGACCGGCGGGGAGTCACTGGACGCGGCGCAGGAGGCGAAGCTCAAGCACATCTGCCATAAGCTGCGGCTGAAGGCGGGCGAGCGTCTGCTCGACGTTGGCTGCGGATGGGGCGGCATGCTCGAGTATGCCGCGACGCGCTTTGGCGTATCCGGCGTGGGAATTACACTGAGCGAGCCGCAGGCCGTCGTGGCGCGCGAGCGCCTCGCGCGCGCTGGCGTCGGCGATCGCGTGCGCATCGAGGTGCGCGATTATCGCGATCTCGATCCAACGTGGCAGTTCGACAAGGCCGTGAGCGTCGGCATGCGCGAGCATGTGGGAGCAAAGAATCTTCCGGCGTACTACGGCGCTGTGGAGCGCGCGCTCGTGCCCGGGGGACTGTTTCTCGACCATGGCATCGTACGCGGTGGCTCGTGGGTTGGATCAGGGGGGCTCGTGAGTTGGCTCGCGCACCGGCTCTGGCGGCGCGACGCTTTCATCGAGAAGTACGTCTTCCCCGGCGGAGAGCTCGTGCCGCTCGGCGAGTTGATTGCGTTTGCCGAACGCGCTGGGCTCGAGGCACGCGATGTCGAGAATCTACGGGAGCATTACGCGTTGACGCTTCGCGCGTGGGTGGCGAATCTCGAGAAGGCGCACGTGCAGGCGGCCTCGATGGTTGGAGAGCACACGTATCGCGTGTGGCGACTGTATATGGCGGCGACGACGCTTGGATTCGCGTCCGGCCGGCTCACACTCATTCAGACGCTGCTCGCAAAGGCGCACCCGGATGGGTCGGTGGAGGTGCCGGCGTCGCGCGAGGATATCTATCGCTCAACTGCTCTTTGAGCCATGAGCTCGACTGCCGGAAAGCCATGAGCATTGAGCATTGAGCCTTGAGCGGGAGCTAACTGCCAGCTTGAGCTCTGAGCTTGGGCTGAGAGCTCACGCTCCCGAGCTCAAGCTCGCAAAAGCTCACGCTCAAGGCTCAATGCTCAGTGCTCATGGCTGTTCTCAGCTCTCTGCTCTCGCTCGCTGTTCTGACCGCCCTGGCCACCAGTTCATCCTCCCTGCAATTGCAAGCAGCGCTGGCCCCACGGCAAGTCGCACCAGTGTCGCATCGAGTATTACCGCGGCTGACAGCGCAACTCCAAGAATCTTCACCAGCACAAAGTCGCCGAGCGCAAAGGCGCCGAACACGACGACCATGATGGCGGCTGCGCTCGTGATCACCCTGCCCGAGCGCGCAACCCCAGTCACCAGCGCCGCGCCTTCCGACGCGCCGCGCTTTCTCGCCTCGGCCACTCGCGAAATCAGAAACACCTCATAGTCCATGCTGAGCCCGAAGACCGTGCAGAACACGAGCAGCGGCACGGCGGCGAAGGTGCCGTCGAGCGCGCCCTCGAGGCCCAGCAACCGCGCGCCGTGTCCGTCCTGAAACACCAGCACCACGACGCCGAGCGCCGCGCCCACCGCGAGTAAATTCAGCGCGACCGCTTTGAGTGGGACGAGCACGGATCGAAAGCCGATGAGCAGTGCGAGGAAGGTACCGCCAACGACGAGCCCCACCACCAGCCACGTTCGGCGTGCGATGGCGTCGGCATAGTCGGCATTGAGCGCCGGCACACCACCAACGAGCATGCGCAGTCCGGGCAGTCCCCCGATCGCTGCGGCGTCGATCGTGCGAAGGTCACGCGCGACCTCGGGCAGTCGCGATCCGTCGATCCACTCGGCGGGGACGACCTCCAGCAGCGCGAAGCGCTCGTTACGACTGACCAAGGACGTTCTCGCGAGCTCGGGGACCGTGAACGAGAACACGGGCGATGCCGGACCGATGCCATTCGCGATCGCGGGAAGCGAGCGCACGCGGGCCACGCGCGGGTCGCGTTCGAGCGCGCTGGCGATGCGCTGCGTCGCGCGCCACCCAGCTGGATCCAGCGCGAGTTGTTCCGATGGAAATGAGAGCACGACGCGCATCGTCTGCACCACGCCGCCCCGCCCCATCGCTCGCAACGCCCGCATACCGCGCGCACTCTCGGCGGATTGCGGCAGCCAGTTGCCGCGCGGCAGTCGTGGACTGAGGCGCGTCGCTTGCGCAGCGAGAAGAACGAGCGGCAGTCCTGCGATGGCGAGGGTGATCAGCGGACGTCGTGAGACGAGCAGTGCCCACCGCCGCCAGCGTTGTGACGCGCGCTGCTTGTTGACGCGACGCACGCTCAGGAAGTCGACACGCGGACCAAGCCACGCGAGCAGGCCCGGCACGAGCGTGACCGCGAGCAGCGACGACGAGGTGACGACGAGCAGTCCGCCGACCGCAATCGAATGGAGATCGGCGAGCGGCACGGCGAGCAGTCCCGCAAACCCAACCAGCACCGCCGCGGCGGAGACGAGTACGCTGTGCCCCGCATGCACGGCGGCGTCGACGGCAGCATCCTCGCTCGTGCGGCCTGCCGCGCGCGCTTCGCGGAAGCGGCTCACCAGAAGCAGCGTGTAGTCCACACCGAGGCCGAGTCCGAGCATGGACACGACGTTCTGGAGGACGATGGACAGCGGCGACACACGCGCCACTATTGCGGCTCCGCCGAGTGCGAGGGCGATGGCCAGCACGCCGATGGTGAGCGGGATGAACGCTGCGGCTACCGCGCCGAAGGCCACCACGAGCAGCAGCAACGTGAGCGGCATCGCGCGTCGCTCGGCGGCAGACACGTCGGCGGCGCTCGTGCGACGGAGGTCGTGGTTGAGCGCGTCCTCCCCGGTGAGCTCGAGCGTGATGCGCGGATGGTTCGCACGCAGCGAATCCGCGCACTCGGCAAGTCGGGTGCGAAGCTCGGGGATGAGCGAGTCGGTTTTGGCGCGCGCGTCGAGTCCAACGAGCACGTACGTCGCGCCGTTGGTGCCGACGAATGCCGAGTCGGCGATGTCGAGGTACGAGACGGTGCGAGTGGCACCCCGTGCACGCAGAGCTGCATCGGCCACTGCGCGCAGGACCAGACGGCCCGCTGAGTCGCGCGGACTGGGAACGCCGGCCACAACCACGACGGCGGTGCGCGCGAACGGCGATGCGAACTGGCCGGCGAGAATTTGCGCGACCGAATCCGATTCGCTGTGCTCCACTCGCGTGGTGACGTCGAGTCGCGCTGGCAGGCGGCGCGCCGCTGGAAGGAGGACGACGGCGACAGCCAGCCAGGCTGCCGCGATCCACATCCTCTGGCGGACGATGACGCGGGCGGCGCGCTCGCTCCAGGACACCATCACACGAGTGCCGATTCGAAGTAGAGAGGACGCTCGCTCAGTGATCCGCCCGTCCATCGTCCCGCAGGAGTGGTGACGAACGCGTTGACTGGTGTCGGTTGTGCGAAGAGCCCAGCGAGCGCGCGTCGCACCGGATCCTGTCGGTCGATGGCCATGGTGAAGAACGTGCGTCCGGTTGCGCGATACCGCGAGTAACCAGAGAGGAGAAGTGCGCGAAGAACGGCCGGGTCGTCCATTGGCACGCAGACGTGTACGGCCGACAATGATCGCAGTTGCGCGCCCGGCGCGGGGAGCGTTGTCGAGCCTGCGAGCGGTGCCATCGCGTTCACCGCGAACCGGGCCGCTGCGAGGCGCTTCGAGTAGCCGAGCACTCGAAGCTGCTTGAATTCGCTCTGATCCCAGAGCGCCATGAATCCCACGATGCGGCCATCCCTCGAACGTGCGATGAGGTAGTCGTCGATCGTGAGGCCGGGCGCGTTCTCGAGCCATTCGCCGAACGACTCCGCCGTCATCACAGGCGCAAACTGGCGAGTGGGACCGATGCGCGCCCAGAGCGCGGCCATCTCTTGGATGTCGTTGTGCTTCGCCTCGGAGACCTGCACGCCGCGTACGTCGCGCGCGCGCCGCCAGAGGAATGGAATTGCAACGACGTCCAATGACGCAACGGGATACAGCGCCGGGAGCCCGCGCGGCCCATGCTCGCGCCGCTGCATCGACCTGTTGCCCGCGAGTACGGTCAAAAGCGACGGGACGTCGTCTCCGCCGAACTGGCGGCAACAGTCGACGATGTACGACACCAGTCCGTCGGCGGCGGGAGTTCCGCGGTAGGACGGATGAACTTTGAGATCGCCGGCATAGGTGGTTTGCGTTTCCTTGCCGCGCACGTAGCTCCATCGCTCGGACGCCATGCCGCACCCGATGATGGCCGTTGTCATCCCGAGCGAAGTCGAGGGACCCGCACCTGCCACAGCAACCCCCACCCTGCACCGGCTCCCCTCGAGATTCGACAGCGCGAAGAAGTTTGGCGCGCGATCGACGCACATCGTGATGTCTCCAGCCATTGGACAGGCCGCGGCGAGCGCGACGAGCGCCTCATTGTCGCTGTCGCGAGCATCACGAACGACGACCGTGTCGCGCTCGCATGCGATCGCGGCGGTCATGCCGCCTCCGCGACTGTACACGCCACGACGCGCCGCTGCACCACGCTGCGGTCGGCGTGACTGAGGCGGTCACCCAGAGCTGCATCGGGAACGATGCGGTCGCACCACCGCGGCAGCTCCGTCCACCCGACGAAGTTGCGATACACCACACGCGCGCCCGGCGCCGCCGTTCGCAGCACCTGCGCAAACAGGGCGTCGATCTCGATGGGGCTCATCCACTCGCAGATGTTCGAGAGCGCAAAACAATCGATCGAGTGCGGTGAGCAGCGCTGCAAGTGTTCCGTCATGCCGCCGTCGACGAGCGTGAGCCGCTCGCGCTCACTCGCCACTCGGGCCGCCCCGTATTCGGTGAGATAGCCGGGGACGCCGCCCGTCACGTCCGTGGGATAGTGCCCGGTGAGCATGTGGTGCAGGAAATAATTGTCCTGCACCTGAAGGTCTGTGATCGCATGCTCGGCCAACCCTCGGAAGTGCGCGGCAAAGCTCGGATTCTCGACATTCGCGAAGAACGCCGCTGGATAGCTCTGCCGAAACGCGAGGCGATTGCACAACAGCGCGAACAGCGCGCGCCACCGCCGAGTGTTCCATTCGCGGCCAAACAGCTCGCGTTGCTCGTCGAGCGTGGTGCATCCGAGGAGGCGATCGATCCGAGCGCGCGGATGCACGACGAGCCGCAATGCGGCGACGACCGTCGCAATGAACGATTCGCTGACGCCAGCGCCGAGCACGCCAGTCCGCACGGCGTTCTCTCGCGTGTCCCAGTAGCGGCGCGCGTCATCGCTCAATAATCCGCGCAGCTCACGATACACGGCGGCGCGCGACGGCGTCTCGACGGCTCCGAGGAATGCGAGCGCCTCGCGACCACCCAAGGTGGCGGCGGCCACTTTGAGTTCGACCATGTGATTCTGTGTCACGTTGCGATCCACGGCGGTCACCTCGCCCGCGCCGGCGGCGAGCAGCGAGAGCGCCGTACATCCGCCCGAGCTCACGACGACGACGCGGTCAGCAATTGTGGGACGAAGTGCCGCCAGTTCCGCGCGCGCGTCCTCGCGCACCTGCGCGAAGTACAGCCGGTCGCGCATCGCATCGGCTAGTGCGACTCGCTTCACTGTGGACGCCGTCATGCGGCCTCC
>JANMAY010000139.1:0-21199 GCA_031360095.1 Gemmatimonadaceae bacterium | reverse complement strand
CCGTGCGCTTTCGTCCGCGCGCGGGAGGCCCGTGGCCATGAGCCGGAGTTGAAGGCGCAGCTCGCGCTGGTTTCCCTCAGACTTCGCGAACGCCTCGTCGAACAGCGCATGTGGTAGCACGACGCGAAAGAAATCGTTGCGGAATACTTCGTCGGCCGGGAAGGCGATCACACGTGCGGCGGCGATGACGTACGCCACCACGGGGTCGTCCACCAGCGCCCTCCCCTGCGCCAGGCGACACGGGATGCCGGCATTGAGAAACGCGCTCTCGAGCCGATTGCCGATATTGTGCTTGCGGTAGAGCACGGCGACGTCGCCCCAGTGGTGGCCATGCGCGTCGCGGTCGCGACGAATATCATCGACGATCCACCCTTCTTCGCTGTCATCGGTGTCGAAAGCGAGCGCCTGCACCGGAAACGTCGATGCCCGATCGGCAACGGGAGTGACACGGTCGGCGAAGAGTGGCGTGTTGATCGTCACGAGCTTGCGCGCGAGCGCGAACACATCGTGCGGGCAGCGTCGATTTTCCTCGAGATGCACCTTGGCCGCGATGCCGAAGTCGTTGACGAAGCTCGTGAAGACCTTGGGATCGGCCCCCGCCCACGAATAGATCGATTGCTCGTCGTCGCCCACGGCGAACACATGGCGATGATCGCGGGCCAGCGCGCGGATTACGCGATACTGCACCGGATTGAGATCCTGAAACTCGTCCACGAGTACGACGTCCCATCGCGACCGCACATTCGCGATATCGTCCCGGCGCTCCAGCACTTCGGCGGCTTTGATGATGAGCGTGTCGAAGTCGACGAGCTTTCGATCAGCGAGAAACTGCTCGTATTTATAGAAGAGCGCGAGGTCGTCGTGCATCAGCGCGTCGCCGCGAAAGCGGTGCGCGGAGAACCGCGTGAGGGTGTTGCGGTGCCAACGGCGCGGGCCTTCGATGCGGCGCAGTGCAGCGAGCTGATATTCCTCGTCGGCGATTCCGAAGCCGGGCTCCAAGAGGACGTGCGCGCCGAGCTCACGGAGCAGCTGTGCGCAGAACGCGTGAATGGTTCCTCGCTGGATTTTGTCAGCCTGGTCGGCGCCCAGCCGTGCTTCGAGGCGATGGGTGATTTCTCCGGCGGCCTTGTTGGTGAACGTAAAGGCGCAGATGCGAGCCGGATCGAAGTGGTGCGTCTGGATCAGGTAGTTGATCCGCTCGATGAGGCAGTAGGTTTTTCCTGCGCCCGGGCCGGCGAGCACGAGGAGCGAGCGCGGCTCGGCCTCGATTGCGACGCGCTGCGACGGCGAGGGTCCGTGCGGCTCATAGCTCGCCGAAGGTTCGGAGACAGCGAAGGGCGTCGGCGGCGACATCGTTCGAATGATGCCGACGCCGAGCCCCGTGCGCCAGTCTGTCAAAGCGCGCTATGACGTGTGCGGGGTCATTGCACACTCCCTTTCTTCGCTTCGATCCGCTCCCACATCTTCCAGAAATAGTTCGCGCCCCACATCAGGTGCCCGTCGACGAGCTCCTTGCCGTTCACTCCCTTCGGAATGCCCCCGCCGATGGTGTAGGTGTTCGAAGGCGCAGTCTCCACATCTTTGATGAAATCCCACAGCATGCCGTAGTGCGCCACGCCTTCCGTGTTGTAGTCCCAGTACTTGTCGCCCGACCAACTCTGCGGGATCTGACCGGCGCCCGTACCGTACTTCACTCTCGTTCCCCCGCCCGGCTTGGGTCCCTTCACGAGCCCGTTGAGATCCGTCCCGAACACGACGGCGCCATTCTCGTACTTCGCCTTCGTGGTGTCGGTGCCGAGATATCCCATGGCGCTCATCGCGCTCTGGTACTGCAACGCCCACGCATGCGAGTGCACGCCGTCCGATCCCAGTCCGAAGATTCCATGCAGCTTGCTCAATCGCCCCATCTGCTTGAGCGTTCGCGAGTTCTCGGCGGGGGTGGCGGCCATGCCGCGAATTCCCGTGTGGCCGGAGACGAGCGGATAGCCGAACGACTCCGCGAGCGTCAGTGTCGCGTCGGCGGTCTTGGTCGACATGTGATCGATGTCGATGATCATGCCGCGCTTCATCATCTCCTTCACCGCGATGACGCCGAACGGCGTGAGTCCACGCGCGTTCCGGTGGCCGCTGCTCTTGCCATTTCCACCGGTGCAGACCGGGGGCGATCCCGGGTGACGGAAGGGATCGAGGCCAAGCTTGGCGAACGCGATCGCGGACTTGAGCGTGTTCTCGAGCGGATCCGTGCCCACGTGATAGTTGTACGTGATGTCATCGACCACGTCGGCGCACTCGACGTTCCAGTAGTACCCTGCTTCGCGCAGGTTCGAGGTGTTGAATCCCTCCTGGTAGATCGCGGTGCCGCCGAACTGGTTGTCCAGGACGTGCACCGGAAACGCGTAGCGCACGCCCATGCTGTACAGGCGCTGAATCTCGTTGGCGATGAGGACCTGCACGGCGCCGATCGGCAGCGTGGCCAACGGTTGCTTGTTGAAGTTACCGATGTTGTCGAGCTCGACGCCGAGTACCACGGCGATCTTGTTCGACTGCACGATGCGCTTGATGTCCGCCGAGCCGAGGGCGACCTCCATGAAATCGCTGTGGCGGTTGATGAACGCAATCATCTCGTTCAACTGAATGTCACCGGACGCTTTGTCGTCGCTCGGCAAATCGCCGGGGCCGGAGACCGCGCCGCCCAAGGTCGCGTTGTTCGTCGTGAGCGCGACCATCACGCGCAGCCCGCCGTCGCGCGCGCGCTTGACCCACTCATACCACATCTTCTGGTGCGTGATGTCGTTCCACTTGGGCCACGAGCCGAATCCAGGATAGCCGCTCGACGGACTGCCCGTGACGAGCGCGTGGTTGCCGCTCTGGAACTCGTGCATGATCGCGTTGCGGAGATTGTCGCCGCACTGGAACTTGATGAGATCCCAGCTCCCATGCGTGGGCCGATCGTTGCTCAGCGCGTGCTCGATGGACGTCGCGCGTATGCCCTTGTTGCAGGCCGTGTCTCTGGGGAGCAGCGAGCCGACGTCGACGCCGCCGTGCACCACGTTGCCGCCGAATGCGAGATTGATCATCGGATGGGTGTGCAAATCCACCCACCCCGACAGCACGAGGTCGGAGACGTTGAGCTGCACCTTGGGAAAGGTGCCGATCCCCGTCGACGCGGCACCGGGATCATAGTAGCTCCCCACCGACCACTCCTGGACACCGAGGGGAACACCGGTCGCGATGTACGTCGTGGTGTCGGTGACCTTCACGCCACCGTTCGACGAGCCTGGTCCGAACACCACGTAGTGCGTCGGCCCCATCACGTAGTCCCACGAGATTTGAACCTTGCCCGCACCGATCTGCTTTGCGCTGACGATCTTCGGATTGTCCGCCTGCGGTGTGGTGTACGACACCGGCGTCGTACCAGTGCGTCCGTCGGAATAGATCGCGGTCACGACCCATGTGTACGGCGTGGCGGGTTGGAGCCCGATGTCGTACATCCCGAGATTCGTCGCGGCCAGCGGGTAGGGTACATCGGCCGCGTTCGTCTGCTTTCGCACGACGAGATACGAGGCGAGCCCGGTCATGGGCTGCCACTCGAGCTTTGCCGAGCCTGGCGTGCCAGTGACGATGACGCCCTTGGGACCTGGCGCTGACGCCACCGCTGTTTTTGGAGCAGTCGGACTGATCGGAGTCGAGACGCCAACCGGGGTGGGTGACGCCGCCACTCGCCCTCCGGCGCTGGGGAGAGTTTGCGCCGGGAGTGGTGTGCCGGCCGCAGTAGAGATCGGGTTCGCTGCGGGCTGCTGGGGCGCCTGGCCCGCAGGCTGTCGCGCGACGGTGGTTTGCGCTGCTGCCGAGCAGCTCGGCGGATTGAACGTGCCGTTGGGCTTCGCGGTGGCAACCGTCGTCGTCACGTCCATCGCAACGCCTTGCACTCGCGCCTTCGCGTCGAGCATGCGCGCTGGGTAGGTCGCCGTGATCGTGCCAACAGTGCCCTCGGGTGCTCCTTGGCACGCACAGACGGACCAGTGATACGGATCGATGTACTGGCCGGCGAGCGATTTGCCGTCGGGGGCGGTCACGGCCATGTCGAAATCGGTGATGGTGACCCGGAGGCCGGCGGCGTTGCGGGGTACGTCGTTCCGGGCGTCCATGATCGTGACCGAAACGGCACCACACGATCCGGCGGGAGTGGGATTCAACGTCGGTCTGACGGTCACCGTCCACGGCGCGGTGGGGGTCTGCGCACGAGCCGTCGTGCTGAGAATCGCGAGCGCCGCACACAGTGACGCGAAGGCGATTCGGATGCTCGAGGTGCGGTCCATCGTGGCCTGATTCATTGTGCTCTCACTCCGGCTGCGGACGTGGTGACTGCGTTGGTGATTCGCGGACAACATTAGTCGAGTCAGCGCAGTGGAGCGTCAACGCGTGCGTCAAACGTCGGCAGAGTAAGGAGATACGATGGCCCTGGCGGCCAACCCATCCGAGTGTAGCATTTCTCCACTCGGACAGCCGCGGCCCCTTTCTGTTTCACTTGAAACACCCTGACAATCATGTGGAAAGAATTCAAGGCGTTCGTGATGCGCGGCAACGTCATGGACCTCGCGGTCGGCGTCATCATCGGCGCGGCATTCGGCGCGGTGATCAAGTCGCTGGTGGATGACGTCATCATGCCGGTGATCGGCGTCGCGACGGGCGGCGCGGACTTCACTGAGAAGTACGTGCTGCTCAAGGCGGGCACGAAGGCAGCGGGACCGTACGAATCCCTCAAGGCGGCCACTGACGCCGGTGCCACGACGCTCCGATACGGCGTCTTCTTCAACACGATCCTCACCTTTCTGATCGTGGCGCTCGCGATCTTCATGTTGGTGCGAGTGGTGAATCGGCTCTATGCAAAACCCGCCTCGCCCACTCCGGACACCAAACCGTGTCCGTATTGCACCATGACTGTCGCACTGGCCGCGACGCGCTGTCCCAACTGCACCTCGGAGCTCTCCGGACGCGCAGCCTGACTCGGTGACGGACAGCATCCTCTGCGTCGGCGAGCTGCTCTGGGACCAGCTCCCGACCGGGTTGTCTTTGGGTGGCGCTCCCTTCAACGTCGCGTGTCATCTTCGCGCGGCGGGCCAACACGTCCAAATGGTCAGCCGCGTTGGGCGCGACGAGCTTGGCGTTCGCGCAATCGACGGCGTGACACGTCACGGGGTTGGCCCAGAGCTCATTCAGGTCGATGCAACGCTGCCGACGGGGACGGTGCGCGTGTCGTTCGACGTAGCGGGAAACCCGCAGTACGACATCGCTGCGCCGGCGGCGTGGGACGCTATCCAGTGGACGCCTGCTCTCCTCGAGGCTGGATCCGTCGCCGAGGTCCTGGTCTTCGGGAGCCTTGCGCAGCGCAGTGCGATCACGCGCGCAACAATCACGCGCCTCCTCGACTCACCCGCACTCAAGGTGTTCGACGTCAACCTCCGCACGCCATTCGCGGACGCGAAGATTCTACAGCGCTCGCTCGAGCGCGCAGATATCGTGAAACTGAATCACGACGAATTGCGGCAGATCATATCGTGGTTCGGTCTGCCTCCGGGCCTCGAGGGTGGCATGTCCGCGCTTGCCAGGGAGTTCGATTGCCGTCTCGTATGCGTCACACGCGGGCGACATGGGGCCGCAATGTGGCGCGATGGCGCATTCAGCGAACACGCGGGCTTTCGTGTCGAGGTCGCCGATACGGTCGGTGCGGGCGACGCCTTCCTCGCCGCGGTCGTCTCGGCCCTGCTCGCAGGACACGATGACGAGACGATTCTCACCGAGGCGAATCTCCTTGGCGCGTACGTCGCGACGCAAATCGGACCCATTCCGGCGTACGATCGCGATGCGATCGCACGCATTCGCGCATCAGCCGCGTAGCTCCACGGCTTTCCGGCGATGCCGACGACCAACATCGCCTATCTTTCGCGCATGACACAGATCGCATTTCTCGGCACCGGCCTGCTCGGCAGTGCCCTCGCCGAAGCAGCCGTAAAGCGCGGCGACACCGTCGCCGCCTGGAATCGCACGCCTGACAAGGCGCGAGCACTTGAAAAGTTTGGCGTGCGCATCGCGGCAACTCCCGCGGACGCCGTGCGCGGTGCAACACGCGTGCATATCGTGCTGAAGGATGACGCCGTCGTGGAGGAAGTGATCGCCGCCATGCGTCCGGGACTTGGCGGTGACGCCATCATCGTCGACCACACGACGACACAACCGAAGCTCACTGCCGAGCGCTCGCGCCGGCTGAACGCGGAGGGAGTGCGCTATCTGCACTGCCCCGTCTTCATCGGCCCGCCGGCGGCGCGAGTGGGTCAAGGGACGATTCTCGTTTCGGGGCCACAGGCACACTACGACGCTGTGGCGCCGGAGCTTGCCCGCATGGCCACGCGCGTCGAATACCTCGGCGAGCGTCCCGACCTCGCTGCTGTGAATAAGCTCTGCGGCAATGCATTCATCATCGGTATGAACGCGCTCGTCGCCGATGTCTTCGCCATTGCGTCGGCATCGGGGGTCGCACCGGCCGACGCGCTGAAAGTCGTGGAGCTGTTCAATCCCGCAGCGACGATCACTGGACGGGGCAAGAGCATGGCCGACGGGGACTTCACGCCCAACTTCGAGCTGACGATGGCTCGGAAGGACCTGCGTCTGATGATCGAGACCGCTGGCGCCACACCTCTCGCGGCGCTTCGCGCGGTGGCGGACCGGATGGACACGCTCATCGCGCACGGGCACGGCGAGCAGGATGTCTGCGTGCTCGGCGTCGAGAGTCGCGAGATTCGCGCACAGTAGTGGAGACACGGGTCGACTACGCGGAGCTGCATCGCGTCATGCGTGACGCGCTCGCGGCGCTCGGTATGACGACCGCGCGCGCCGACCGCTCCGCCCGGCTCTTCGCCGACGCGAGCCGAGACGGTGTGGCCTCGCACGGTCTGAATCGCTTTCCACGCTTCGTTCGCATGATCCGGAGCGGTCACGTGGACGTGAGCGCCGAGCCACGGTGTGTCGCGTCGGTCGGAGCGCTGGAACGGTGGGACGGGCAGCGCGGGCCCGGCAATTTGAACGCCGAGATCTGCATGGCGCGCGCGCTCGAATTGGGGCGTGCGTCGGGGATTGGATGCATCGCGCTCGCCAATACCAATCATTGGATGCGCGGTGGCGCGTACGGTTGGCAGGCAGCGGATGCCGGGATGATTGGGATTTGCTGGACCAACACGATGCCGAACCTTCCTCCGTGGGGTGCGAGCGTGGCGCGCGTCGGGAACAATCCGCTGGTGATCGCGGTTCCGCGGGCGGCCGCGGGCGGCCATGTGGTGCTCGACATGGCGATGTCGCAGTTCTCGGTGGGAGCGCTCGCCGGCTATCGCTCGCGCGGGGCCGCGCTGCCCGTCGTGGGCGGATTCGACAGCGCCGGCGAGCTTACGCAGGATCCGGCTGCGATCGAAACGTCCGGGCGTTTGCTGCCGATTGGATTTTGGAAAGGCTCGGGGCTCGCCCTGGTGCTCGACATGGTAGCGGCGATGCTTTCGGGCGGGCGCTCGACGCACGAGATCCCGAGCAATCCAGAACAAGAGGCTGGGCTGTCGCAGGTGTTCATCGCGATCGATCCGGGAGAGGCGGCCACGGCGTCGATCGTGGATGGCATTCTCGCGGATCTGCATTCGGGTGAGCCCGTCCGACATCCGGGTGAGCGCACGCTCGAGACACGAAAGCGGAGTCTCGCCGAAGGCGTGCCCGTGGATGACGCGATCTGGGCGGAGGTGTTGGCGCTCCGGGCGGGTTGAAGGATAGGTTCCTGATGCCGACGAGCGTCGCGCGTTGGACGGTTGCATTTCCGGGAATACCGGGATCGACCCGGAAACTGCAACGGCTCACGAGCGATTGCAGGGACGAATCTCAACTGAATTTGAGGGAAAGTCGGAAGGTGCTGGAAAGGGCGGACTGTTCCCACGAAGCGTCACCGTCCCGGAGCAAAATCTTTGCGTCGAGGTCGCCCAATATTCCCTCGCTCGTACCATCAAGAGCAGAGCCGGCTCTACAGGAATGATTGCAAGTAAAGGATGGATACCGGCGTGGTCGCGCATGCATGGCGGGCCATTTGGAGGGTGACTGAACGAGGAGCGATCCCTTCGATGTTGGAGCAGTTCTCATTCAGTTCCGCTGGTCCGCTGTTGTTTGAGACCGGTGTCAATCACGAAATTACCGTAACTACCGAAAAAGAGATTCCTCGATGGACCTTCTAGAGTAGCCCCTCACCAGACACGGATTTTCCATGCGCACCACCTTGATCACTCTGTCGTTCCTCGCCGCACTCTCAACCGCCGGCGCACAACAGGATCCCCGCATCGGACTCGCCGGGGGTTGGCACGACGCGAAGCAAGCCATTCGCAATCTCGAGCTCGTGTCGCATCGCGATAAGCCAGACGCCTTTGCCAACGCCGCGAACCTCGGCGACTTCGGCTTCCTCAACGCCGACATGGCATTCCAGCGCAACACGCTCTTTCTCGGCGGCTTCAACGGGTTGCAGGTGTGGGACATCTCGAATCCCAGCGCCCCGACTCTGCGTCTCGCCTTCGTGTGCCCGGGCGGCCAGGGTGATGTCTCGATCTACAAGAATCTGCTGTTCATGTCGGTGGAGGAGACGCGCGGGCGCAACGACTGCGGCAAGCAAGGTGTGACCGACACAGTGAGCGCCGAGCGTTTCCGCGGTGTCCGTATCTTCGACGTCAGCGACGCGGAGCATCCACGACAGATCACCGCGGTGCAGAGCTGCCGGGGCTCGCATACGCACACGCTCGTGACCGATCCCAAAGACAAGAAGAACGTTTACATCTACATCTCCGGCACTGGTCCGGCGCGGTCATCGAGCGAGCTGGCGGGCTGCTCCGGTCGCACGCCGGACGAGGATCCGAACACGTCCCTCTTCCGCATCGACATCATCAAGGTGCCACTGGCATCTCCACAGCTGGCGAAGATCGTGAACTCGCCGCGTATTTTTGCCGACGCATCCGGCAAGATCGCCGGGCTGTGGATGGGTGGCATGCATGGCGAGGGCACGCAGACGACGTCGGAGACCAACCAGTGCCACGACATCACCGTGTACTCGGCGATCGGTCTCGCCGCCGGTGCGTGCTCTGGCAACGGCATTCTGCTCGACATCCGCGATCCGGTTCATCCGAAGCGCGTCGCGGAGGTGATGGACCCGAACTTCTCCTACTGGCACTCGGCGACGTTCAACAACGACGGCACAAAGCTGCTCTTCAGCGACGAGTGGGGCGGCGGGATGGCGCCGCGCTGTCGCGCGACCGACAAGATGACGTGGGGCGCTGACGCGATCTTCACGCTGGACAAGCGGAAGATGACGCTTGCCGGCTATTACAAGCTGCCGGTGCCGCAGGACACGACCGAGAATTGCGTCGCGCACAACGGTTCGATCATCCCGGTTCCCGGTCGCGACATCATGGTGCAGGCGTGGTATCAGGGCGGCATCTCGGTGTTCGACTTCACGGACGCCGCGCATCCGAAAGAGATCGCTTTCTTCGATCGCGGGCCGATGGATTCGACGAAGCTGTATCTGAGCGGCTTCTGGTCGTCGTACTGGTACAACGGCCACATCTACGGATCGGAGATCGGCCGCGGGCTCGACGTGCTGGATCTGAAGCCGAGCGAGCATCTCACACAGAACGAGATCGATGCGGCGAAGCTCGTGCGCTTCGACGAGCTCAACGTGCAGAATCAGCCGAAGTACGTGTGGCCGGCGAGCTTCGTGGTCGCGAGGGCGTATCTCGACCAACTCTCACGTGACAATGGTTTGGCGTCCGACCGCACGGCGAGCATCGCCGCTGAGCTCGACCGAGTGGAGAAGCTGTCGGGCCGGCAGCAGCACGCCGCGCTGCACCAGCTCGCCGCTCGGATTTCACGCGACGCGCGGAACGCCGGGAACGCGAGCAAGGTTCGCGCGCTTGCTGGTGCTGTAAAGTCTCTCGCGCAGCGAGGGAATTGAGTAAAGCCAAGCATCGAAAAATTTGCCATCACGGTTTTCGAACACAAACCGCCCTGATACTGCGAATTGCCTTTGCTTCGGTGTATCCGGCGGTTTTGTTGGTCACATCGTACGGCTGAGGAACTGCGGGAAGGCGGGATTTTGACCGCTGAGGCGCAGAGACCGCAGAGAAGTGCGTAACAGCAACGGCATTTGGGGAAAGGGCGGAAGAAGCAGGAAGGGCGGATCATTTCCTACAAAGCGCCACCCTCCCGGCGCATCCTCAAAGCATTTTCTTTTTGACATTGCCGGGCGGGTCCATCTCTCCGAGCACCGAGTGGATCCGCCCTTGCCTGCCGTTTCCGCAGTTTCCCATTTCGCCGTTGCCGCGGTTCCGCAGCTCTGCGATCGCATCCCAAAGCAGTTCCATCACGGATTTTGGAACACAAACTGCCCGGATACAGCAAACGCTTTTGCTTCGGCAGTATCCGGGTGGTTTGGTCGGTCCCATCCGTGATGGGAACAGCAGTCACAGGGATGTGTGAAGCACGGCGGAGACCATGTCGCGCAACACTGAGAGCTCGTCGTCGTTCACCAGGTGTCCCATGCCGGGATACAGCCGCATGTCGACAGTGCCGCCGAGCTGCCGCATCACGTCCGCACTATCGCGGACGCGCGTAGCGGGAATGTGCCCGTCGACGTCGGAGCAGCCGAAGAATACGGGCGTATCGTCGAGCGAGCCGGCGTAATCACGCGGAGTGCCATCAGGCCCGATCAATCCCCCACTGAGCGCCGCGATCCCGCCGTAGCGTTTCGCGTGTCGAGCCGCGAACTCGGACGCGAGACACGCACCCTGAGAGAACCCAAGCAAGATCGTACGTGAAGCGGGAATTCCCGCTGCGCCGATTGTGTCGAGCACGCGGGCAATCGCGAGCATGCCGGACGTGATGCCTGGTTCGTTTCGCTCGATTGGTGACATGAAGCCAAATGGGTACCATGCACCACCCGACGCCTGCGGAGCGAGGCATGCCACGCGGTCCACTCCGATCGCCGGCGCGAGCGTGAGAATACTGTCGGCGGTCGCGCCACGCCCATGCACCATCACGATTGCCGCGCGTGCCTCGCTGAGCGGCGCGCCTGCCGCGCGCACTGGCTGATCGCCATGCGGATCGGCGCTCTTGGTCATATTGGTTGATCGTACGATGCTGTTTCGTTCACCGATGCAACGACGATCGGAAGGCCATCCGGATCGTGCGTGGCAAATCCGCGAAAGCGCGCGCCATCGGGACCGAACTCCACCGTGCGGGAGGTTGAAAGGCCCGCCGCTTTTAGCGCGGCGGCCAGCGTATCGACCGCATGGTCGTCGGCCGCAATCGCGTAGTGCGCAAGCTGTCCGGCGCCCATCTGCACTGGCCGTTCGCGTTCTGGCTTTCGGTCGAAGTACGTGACGAGCGTTCCCGGTGCGCCCTCGCCGACGCCCCAGTACCAGTGAAATGAGCCGACGTCGTCGAAATTGTTCGTGCGTTTCACGCGCCGCATGCCGAGCTGTCCGTCGACGAACGATGCGGTGCGTTCGATGCTCGTCCCAATCGCTGTGACGTGATGCATGCCGTGAATGCTCATTTGCGGTGAGATGCCTGGTATGGACTCAGGCCAGTTCTCGGCCGTGATGCGCGCACGATCACGATTGGTGTTGATCATCTCCGGCGGCGGATCGCGATGCGCCTCCCCGATGTGCGCAGCGTCTTCGTCCATCGCCCAGCCGGGTCCGAGTGTCGCCAGCTCGACGATCTGCCCATCGGGATCCTTCACGTAGATCGACTGGAAGTAGTGCCGGTCGAGAATGCCGTTGACCGAATATCCCTCGTCGAGAAACCGGCGCTTCCACTGGAGCAGGATGTTCCGGTCTCGGACACCGAGCGCGAAGTGGTGCGTTCCGCCGATCCCGGGCTTGCCCGCGGGTGCGTCGGGGCGCTCCACCACGGCAATCAGGCTGCCCGGGTGTGCGGATTGATTGCCAAACCATGTTGCGGGTTCATTCGAAACGTGGCCAGGCCGCTCCATCGACGTTCTGGGCGCGACCCCAATGCCGAGCTCCGTGAGGCCGAGGATGCGTCCGTAGAAGTCGGTAGAACGGGCGAGGTCGCGCGATACCACAGCGACGTGGTGAAGCCCGGCAACGTGAGGAGAGGAGGACTTTGCCATGAAGGAAAATGCACGAAACAACTGAGTAGTGGAATGAGCACTACGAAATGAGCCATGAGCAATGAGCCATGAGCAAATCGGCCATGAGCCATGAGCGTGAACTTTGAGCGTGAGCTACCTCGAGCCTCAATATTGAGCTTGAGCCCGGGCTCAGGCTCTATGCTCAAACCGCTCAGTGCTCACTGCTCACTGCTCACTGCTCATGGCTGTTCTTTCTATGGTACCATCGCCGTAAACGGCCATACATACGCCTGAAGCAGCACCAGCACTCCCACCAGCATCGCCAGCGCGATGCTGTGAAAGAAGACGTAGCGGAGAATGCGCCCCTCCTGCCCGTACCAGCGTGTCGCCGTACTCGCGACGACGATGCTCTGCGCATCGATCATCTTCCCCATCACACCGCCGGAGCTGTTCGCGGCCGCCATCAGCACTGGACTCACGCCAGTTTGTTCGGCCGTGATCTTCTGGAGACTGCCGAACAACACGTTGGAGCTCGTGTCCGAGCCGGTGAGGGCCACACCGAGCCACCCGAGCATTGCGCCGAAGAACGGATACAGCACACCGGTGCGCGCGAACGCGAGGCCGAGGATGACGTCTTCGCCCGAGTAGCGCGTGGTGAAGCCAAGCGCCATCATCGCCGCGATGGTGATGAGCGATGGTCTCACGAGTGCGAACGTCCGTCCATATGCGCGCAGCATCTCCACCGGGCGATAGCGCATCACCACACCGGACACGATCGCCGCGATGAGAATGGCGCTTCCGGTTGCCGACAGCCAGTTGAAGGTGAACACGGCTGGTTCGGCGGCGGCGCGCGCCACGACCGGGGGCACGCGCTCGACGAGCTTGTCGAGAAACGGTATCGGCAGCTTGGGCGCGGACAGGCCGTTGAGAAATCCTTTCGTCTGCGGAAGTCCCCAGATGAAGACGACGAGGCTGAGGACGAACCAGGGCGTGAACGCGGCGAGACGGAGTGCATGGGTCGATGCGTCGGTGAGGTTCAGGTCGCTCGACGTCGCTCGGGATGATAACGGCTTCCAGTGGTGGAGGAAAAAGGTAAGCGCAGCGATCGAGCACAGCGCCGACACGATGTCCACCAGCCACGGCCCGTGATAGTTGGACACGAGAAACTGCGGCACGGCGAACGCCGCGCCGGCGACCAGCGCCGCCGGCCACACCTCGAGCATGCCGCGAAAGCCGACGAACGCGCACACGAGCCAGAACGGCACGATGAGCGAGAAGAAGGGCAGCTGTCGGCCGACCATCTTGCTCAGGTCCATGATGTCGAGGCCCGTGACGGCCTGCAGCGCAACGATCGGCGTCGCCAGCGACCCGAACGCGACGGGTGCCGTGTTCGCGATGAGCGAAAGTCCAGACGCCTGGAGCGGTTGGAACCCCAATGCAATGAGTAGCGCACCCGTGATCGCCACCGGTGCGCCGAACCCCGCCGCGCCCTCGAAGAACGCGCCGAACGAGAAGGCGACGAGCAGGAGTTGAAGGCGGGGATCCGTGGTGAGATGCGCGATCGACTCACGAAGATCGGCGAGCAGGCCGCGCTCCTCCGCGAGCCGATAGAGAAACATGACGTTGAGGATGATCCACCCGATGGGGAACAGGCCGTAGAGCGACCCGTACGCGGCCGATGCGAGCGCCATCTTCACCGGCATGCCGACGAGAGCGATGGCGATGACGAGTGCAACGCCCAGGGCCGCGAGTGCGGCGTAGTGGGCGCGCGCCTTTCGCGACGCGAGGAGCCCGAGCAGCACGACGAGCGGCAGCGCCGCCGCGATGGTCGAGAGCGCGGCGTTGTTCAGCGGGTCGTAGCGTTGTGGCCAGGTGAGCATGCGTGAACCGTGAACGGTGAACCGTGAACCGTGAACCGTGAAAGGGCCCGCAGTTACGGTTCACGGCTCATTTATATCGTTCTCCCAGCAATATGGTAAGTTCGTCCCATGGACCCCAAGAGCCTCGCGCTCGTGCTCGCGGCGATTGTCGCGCACGGGTACTGGAACTTCCTCATCAAGCAGAACGGCGGCGGCCAGGTCTTCATCGCTCTGAGCAAAGTTGCTGAGCTCGTGGTGTTCGCTCCCGTCTTCCTCATCTGGTTTCTGCCCGCGGTTCGCGCGCATTCCGATGCGTGGCCAATCGTCGTCATTGGCGCCGCTCTTTCGCTCGCGAACTACGTTGCGCTCGGGAAGGCGTACCAGGCGGGCGATCTATCGCTGGTCTATCCGGTTTCGCGCGGCGCCATCCTGCTGTTCCTGCCGCTGTTCGGATTTCTCATGTTCGGCGAGCGTCCGTCGCTGATCGGTTGGATTGCGATCGTGTGCATCATGGTCGGCATTCTGGTGATGCCGCTGACATCGCTCGACAAGCGCTCGCTCACGGCGCTCGGCCCCTTGTTGAAGCATGCGTCGATCGGCTTCGCGTTGATCGCGGCATTGGCGGCGGCGGCGTACACGGTGTGGGACAAGCGCGCCGTGATGCGCCTCCCGGTGTTTGCGTACTTCTATGCGTATACGGTGCTCGTCGCACTCGCGTACGCTGGCTATCTCTGGAAGCGCCATCCCGCGGCGGCGGTGCGCGAGGAGCTGCGTCGCCACTGGGGGCCGATCCTCCAGGTCGGCGTGTTGAACGTCGTCGCGTACCAGCTGATCCTCGTCGCACTTCGCACCGGAGTTTCGACGTACATCGTTGCGCTGCGGCAGTTGAGCATTGCCGTCGGTGCGCTGCTCGGCTGGTGGTTGCTCAATGAGCCAATCGGGCCGGCGAAGCGGCTGGGACTGGTGTTGATCGTGGCCGGATGCGTGCTCGTCGCGGTGGCGGGATGAGGCTCACCCGCTCTCGTCGCAAAAATAGACGACCTGCGATCCCTGATTCTCGAGATTGAAGCGTATCTCGCGGAGCTGTGACATCGCCTCCCGCAGCGCTGGTTGTTTGCTCTTCTCGCATATCAGCAGCAGAAAGCCGCCCCCACCCGCGCCCAGCACCTTGCCGCCCATGGCGCCGTGCGCGAGGGCGTGCTCGTAGATCGTGTCGATCTCACCGCTGCTGATATTCGTCGCCAACTCGCGCTTCCAGAGCCAGCTCTGATGGAGCAGGCGGCCCAACGTCTCGATGTCGCCGTCATGCAGTGCTTCGCGGCCCTTCGCCACCAGCTCGACCATCTTGCCGAGCACCGCGCGCTTATCCGCCTTCACCATGTTGCCCTTTTGCTCGGCAAGGATGGACGAGGCCGGGCGGCTCTTCCCCGTGAAATACAGCAACAGGCTCTCCCCGAACTCGCGTTGATTGGCGGCGGTGAGGAGAATGGGCTCGACGTTCACCTGCCCCGACGGGAGAAAGGTCAGCACGTTCAAGCCGCCGTAGGCTGACGCGTATTGATCCTGCTTGCCGATCGGCTCACGCAGCGTTTCGATCTCGATGTTGCAAGCCCCGCCCGCGAGCATCTCTTTGGTTGCGTAGCGGCCTTGCCGCGCATGCAGGTTGTGCAGCAACGCCACCGTGAATGCGGACGACGATCCCAGCCCCGTGCCCGCCGGAATGTCCGCGATCGACGCGATCTCGATGCCGCCGTCGATCCCAAATTTGAGCAGGACCTCGCGAATGATCGGGTGCTTCAACTGCGACGCGCCCGTGACCAGCTCGGTCATCGAATACTTCGCGGTGATCTTGTCCTCGTCGAAGTACCGGTGCGACGAGATGTACATGAACTTGTCGATCGTCGTGCTCAGCACCGCCGCCGGCGACTGCGTGTAGTACTCGGCGAGGTCGGAGCCGCCGCCGAACAAGCTGATTCGAAACGGGGCCTTCGTGATGATCATCGGGTTCCTGAGCTATGTCACAACCGCGCTCGCCCACCGCGCGTGCGCCGCAATGACGCTGAACTCGTCGGTCGTCCTGCTGTCCAGGATGTTCGCGATCTGGTCGGGGCCATGCCCTTTCCACGCCAGGAACGCTGCCCCGCGCGCGCGCCACGCTTCGAGCGAGACGTACATGAAGACCCGATAGTCACCGATCGCGCGAAGCCCGTTGGTGCCCAGCGCCACAACGCCATCCAGGATGATGACCTCCATACCGTCCGAGCGATACTCGATCGCCTCGCTGCGAGGTGCACCGCTCAGCGAATCGTACGGGAGGCGCGACACCGGATGACCAGAAAGCAACGCCGGCACGTCGCGCTCCAGCTGCGTGACTTGAAAACGGTCGAGCACGCCCATCGTCGCGGTTCGCTCCGAGCGCGGAAGAAGCCAGTCGTCGAGGTTGACCTTGAGGGCGGAGACGCCGCGCTGCTGCAGCTCGCGCCTGAGCAACTCGGCGAACGTGGACTTGCCGGCCCGGGAGTTCCCCGCGATCGAGATCACCAGCGGACGCTCGCGTGGCCGCTCCAGTTGGGACACGACTTCTGCCGCAACGGAATCGAGCGCGCTGCGCCAAGGTGGCTCGAGGACGAAGTCCACCGCCTCGGTCAGGTCCTCGAACATGAAGTCCGGTCGCGATGAAGTCGTGACGTCTCTGCACCCCTCCCCGGAGCGCACGCCGATGGTGGTGACGCCAGCCGCCTTCCCGCAGAGAATGTCGCGCGCGGAATCGCCGATGATACAGGAACGACCCATGTCGATGTTGAAGCGCGCACGGGCCGCGTCGATCAACCCGGTTTTCGGCTTGCGGCAATCGCAATCGATCTTGAGCGCGACGTTTTCACCCGGGAAACCGCGGTCGGGATGGTGCGGGCAAAAGAAGATGGCGTCCAGCCACGCGTGACTTTCTCCCAAAACCGTTTCCAGCTTCTTGTGGATCGCGTCCAACCCTTCGAGCGTCGTGAGATTGCGCGCGACAACGGGTTGGTTGGTGACCACCAGAGACAGGTAGTCGCTGTCATTCAGCCGACGGACGGCCTCGGCGACGCCCGGCAGAATTTGCAACTTGTCGGGCGTGTCGATGTAGCCGTCCGATTCATTGAGGACGCCGTCGCGATCGAGGAACACGGCGGGACGGCTGTGCTCGAGATTCCAGCGCGCGACTTTTCCCGACGCCTCGTCGGCCGACACCCTGGCCAATCGCGCAGGAGTACCCATGTCCTTGATGTACTCCGGCGTCGGGTAGCCAAATATCGCTTCCTTCGCGTAGATCGCAGGAAAGATGTCCTTGCCGAAATCCGTCGCCACACCGCGCGGGATGAAGTCGAGGATTCGCGGCGAGAGGACGTACAGCCCTGCGTTCACGAGGTTGTGAAAATGGCGGCCTGGGACGTGCGGCTTCGAATGCACGGCCGTGATTCGATTTGCCGAGTCGATCTCCACGAGGTCGCTGTCGTACGGGTGGTCGTTGGGATGAACGACCAACGTCGCAAGGCCCACTCGCGTGCGGTGCGCGTCGAGCAGCCGGCGGAGATCGACGTCGAACAGCACGTCGCCGTAGACCAGAAGAAAGGGGTCCGTGAGCTCGCCGGCGATTTCGTGCAGCCCGCCGGCCGTACCAAGCGGCACCTGCTCGCGGTGCACGCGGACGCGTAGGCCGAGCGCCGCGCGCGTGACGACGTGCGCCTCGATCTGGTCGGCCAGGTGAGACGCCAAGAGCGTGACGTCGGTGATGCCGTACCGCCCGAGTTGGTCGAGCTGTCGGTCCAGTAGGGCCCGGCCATTGATTGGAACGAGCGGTTTTGGAATCTGCGCGGTGACCGCGCCGAGCCGCGTTCCCTTGCCGCCAACGAGGATGACGGCCCGCATCAGGCTCGTTTCGCGTCCGGCTCCCTCTGCCTCGCGAACAACTGCGCAAACGTGTGCATGAGGATCTGATGGCAGTCTTCGACCACTCCGTAGTTCGCATACGGAATGTGCAGGCTCACGTCGGCCTGCTGGGCGAGCGCTCCGCCGCTGAAGCCGGTGAGACCGACGGTGGTGATGCCCATCGCCTTCGCCGCGGCCACGGCCGACACGATGTTCGGGCTGTTTCCCGACGACGAGATCAGCAGGAGGACGTCCCCCGCACTCGCCAGCATCTCCAGCTGGCGCGAAAACACGCCGTCGTAGCCGAAGTCGTTCGCGATCGCGGTGAGCACCGGCACGTTCGACGCCAGCGAATGCGTGCGGAGCGGAGACAGTCCTGGGGTGTGCGTGCCTTTCGTCCAGTCGCAGCACAGATGATCCGCGATCGCCGCCGAGCCGCCGTTGCCAGCGACGAACACGCGGCGGTTGTCGGTCACGGCCGTGGTGATCACGCGATAGGCCTCGTCGAGAACCGAGGCGGGCACCTGCTCCAGCGCCTCCTGCACCTGCCGTGCGTACTGCTGCAGGTAGCCCTTCCACGAGTCGGCGGGGAACATCGCGTTCTTGAACCTTGGATCGATCTTCTGGTCGCTCACAGTTTCTCCAACCGGTTGAACACAGGGCGAAAGCAGGCAATCATGAACGGTGCTCCGGCGTCATTGGGGCCGGCGCGCGGCCGCCCAGATCGTCGCGGATTCGAACTTTCTCAGCTGCCGTGGCGTGTCGAATTTGCTCCAGTCGACGTCCGGCCGCTCGATCTGCACGGTCATGGGCGTTTGGGACTCGAGCTCATTCAGGATCATGAGCACGCGCGCCGAGCGAGACGGCGCTTCGAGATCGGCGAATCGCCGGTTGCCCATCGTGTAGACGTAGTAGTCCACCTCCGGGCTCACCATGTTGCTGACGATGAGGCGGTCGCCCGGACGCGCCTCCGCCAACAGGTACCGTGCGATGTCCGGACCGGCGACGAGCTGCACCGATTCATTGTTCTCGAGGACCGCTCGGCTCACGACGGTGCTCGCGCCGATTCCGAGAGCAAGCACCAGCGCCGCAGCAGCGACGAATGACTGCTCGGAGACGCGGAACCTGCTCGATAACCAGTTGGCTATTCGCGCTAGGCCGATACCGGCGTACATGCAGAACAGCGGCGCAAGAAAAAGCCACACCCGTGGCGGTGGAGCACGTCGCGTCGCCACGAGCAGCGCGATGCACCAGATCCCCGTCGTCGCGGCGAGGGTGAACAGCTTGCCTCGATTCTGACCGCGCGTCGCGAGCGGCACCAGGCCGCAGAGCATTAGCGCCAACATGAGGGAGGTCGGAATGCCGAGGCCGATGGTGTAGCGAAGCCGTTCCGCAAATGCGGGCAGCGAGCCCACGAATACGTCCCACGTGTATGGCGTCACGAACTTGTTGCCGGTGATGGCCGACACGCCAAACCGCTGGATTGCGGGGAGGTATGCCAGGGCAGCCACTGCACCGGCGACGGCGAGCACTCCAACCAGCCGCGGCGCAAACCGAAGCGCGGACGGCCACCCATGGCGCCGCACACGCTCCACGAACAGCCAGAGACTCGCGGCGCCAGCGGGGTACAGCATCGCCGGTACCGTGGCGAATCCGAGCGCGACCAGGATCCCGAACGCTCCCCAGCGCGCCGGGAACTCCTCGTCGGCGATGTCGTTGGCGATAAAGATCAGCACGACGAACGCGAGGCACACCATGCTGTATCCGCGCGCATTCGTCGCATACAGGATGAGGCCCGGCAGTACCGCGGCGAGCGCAGTGGCGATGAACGCTGCATTGCGATCGGACAGCGCGCGCGTCGTGAAATAGGTTGCCGGCACGATCAGCACGCCGGCGATGAACGCAGGAAGACGAACCGCCCACTCAGCGTGTCCGAAGACACGGATCGACACCCATACGAGCAGCGTATGGAGGAAATGATTGTTCGGTATGTTGTAGTTGCTGATCGCGTCGGAGAGTGGCCGGATGGCGTAGTCGAGAAAGGTCCGGGCCTCGTCCAGACGCATCGGCTGGTTCAGATGGAACACGCGGATGGCCACCGAAATCACCGCGACGCCGACGGCGGCCCGCCGATAGAACTGAGGGCCAGCGAGCCAATCTTGGAGTGGAGATTCTGTCCGGACAGGCTCCGCGTCGTGCATTCAATACCTGATGGGTTTGCTTTCGCCTAAGTTATACCCTTGGCTGACGAGGGGCGAGACAGAATGTTTCCCCTCGCGGACGGCACTTACGAACCCTTCCCGACCTGTGCGTTTGCGCATTCACCTCGTAACTCTCGCGGCCCTTTGCTTCGCGGTGCCTGCACCCCTCGCAGCCCAGGTGCCGGACGCAGAGTTCGTCCTCCTTCGGCCTGGCACGTTGCGGATGGGCTCGAGCATTGGCGACGATCATGAGCGGCCCGTGCATTCCGTGACACTGTCGCGAGCGTTCTACATACAAAGGACACGGGTGACGCAGGCACAGTGGCAAGCGGTGATGGACAGCAACCCGAGCTTACGGCGCAACTGCCCTCGCTGCCCTGTGGAGCACGTGAGCTACGACGATGTGCAGCGCTTCATCGCCAAATTGAATGGACGCTCCGGCGCGCGATATAGACTGCCCACCGAGGCTGAATGGGAATACGCGGCGCGCGCTGGCAAGGAGGGAGCGTTCGGCGATCCGGCCGCGATGACGCAGGGTGGTTTCATCGCAGACTATGCGGCTGGCCCCACTCAGCCTGTAGGCAGTTCGCCGGCGAATGCGTGGGGCATTCACGACACGGAGGGAAACTCCAACAGCGGGAATGTGTGGGAGTGGGTGAACGACTGGTACGGCCCCTTTCCCACGACGGCCGCCACCGATCCGACTGGCCCGGCCACAGGTGACCTTCGCGTGATTCGCGGTGGATCGTTCCAGGTCAGTGCCGCGCAACCCGCCGCGAACTGCCGCCTGATACTCGTGAAGAACCGCACGTGCGTGGCGCGCCTGAGCTTTCGATTGGTCAAGATCCAATAGGCGCGAATCGATCTAGCGACCAGCGAGCACCGGCACTCGCTCGCGGAGAATTTTCTCCGCCCACAGGTTGCCCGCCTCCGTGTAATGGCCGGCGGCACCGCGGAACGCCAACTGGCCGCGCGGAATGAAGAGGCGGTCGACTGAATCGGGCGATACACGTCGCAGCTCCTCGACGAGGTCGACGTATTGGTAATTGTCTTTCTCGGCGGCCTCC
>JANMAY010000134.1:0-28559 GCA_031360095.1 Gemmatimonadaceae bacterium | reverse complement strand
CCGGTTGAACGGGCGCGTTTGACTCTTTCGGCCAACCGCCCCGTTTCCCCCTTGCGTGGGTTTTCCGGATCAATCCTGTTGCGAGGATGCCGAAAACTTGTGGAGTGGGCGCAACAATGTGTGATGCATGTCACTTATCCGTTACATGAGGAAAACTCTATAAGCACATACATACAATAGGGATACATCGTAACTCCGATACCTCGGCTCTTGAGCACGCCCGCTGCAATAGGCAGGCGCAGCGGGGAGAGTGTTAGACCCCCGGAAACATGCTTTCAGACCGGATCGGAGGATTCAAGAAAATGGGAACAGCGGTTTCACATTTCGGCACGGCGACGAAGCCACGCGGAAAGACGCTTGATTACGGCAGAGCCGGACGGAAGGAGATCACCCTCGATCTTCTCCCAGTCGCGCATGCCGATTCACACCTGCGTCTCGTCGAAACCGTAGAGGTGCTGCCGGCGGAGCGCTCGGAGCTCATCAACAGAATCGCCAATGTCGCCATTGCCCTCCTGGCTCTCGTTTTCATGCTCCCGATCATGGCGCTGGTGGCGCTCGCCGTCGCTTTGACGTCCCGTGGTCCGGTGTTCTACTCGCAGGTTCGCGTTGGCGTGGACCGCCGCTTCCGTGAGAAGCGTGCGTATGATCGCCGCGGCTACGACTACGGTGGGCTGCCATTCAAGATGTGGAAGTTTCGCACGATGCGCGTGGATGCCGAGGCTGATGGCAAGGCCGTGTGGGCCCAGAAGAGCGATCCCCGCACCACCTCGGTCGGCAAGTTCCTGCGTAAGACGCGCCTGGATGAGCTGCCGCAGCTGTATAACGTCATTCGCGGCGACATGAACATCGTTGGCCCGCGTCCCGAGCGCCCGACCATCTTCGCGCAGCTTCGCGAAGAGGTGCCGCTCTACGCGCAGCGTCAGCGGGTGAAGCCTGGCATCACTGGCTGGGCGCAGATCAACCAGTCCTACGATTCCTGCCTCAGCGACGTCAAGAACAAGGTTCGCTTCGATCTCGAGTACGTGCAGCAGCAGAGCCTGGCCCGTGACGTTGCGATCATGTCGATGACCCTGCCGGTCATGCTGTTCCGCAGAGGGGGCTGGTAGACAACGCTCCGCTCCTCTCGCGCCCACGCCCCTTCCTCGGTGTGGCGCACTGGTTCACCCTGATTCCATTGTGTCACCGAATCCCGGACGCGTTCACGCGGTCGTGCGCTCATCCGTCCGGGTGTGGAGACCAAGGGTAGCCGCCATCGTCTGAAATTCGAACTCGGAGAGCAGCCGCCGCAATCGCGGCAGCGTGCGGTGCAGGCCGCCGTAATGCCGAATTCGCGTGAGCAGCGGCACGCCGAGCCTCGGTTGCTCAGGGTCCAGCTCCCACGGATGGACATAGAACGTAGCGGGCACACCCCGCCGCTCGGCGGCCGTGAATGCCGATCGGACGAGCTGATACGGCAGAAGCCGCATATACGCGCCTCCTCCCGCCGGCAGCACGGCTGACCCCACTCGCACCGTTGCCGGTGGCAGCTCGGCGAGGGGGCCGGCCGGAGTCGCCAGTTCATGCGGGTCTCGCTGTCCGCCCACAAAGCCGTAGCCGGCACGTCGCACCGGAAAGAGGCTTGAATCGTACCGATACCCCTCTTCAACCAGGATCTGGAGCGCCCATTCTCCACCGCGTACGATCGAAAAGCTCGGAGCTCGGTACCCGAGCACAACCTGGCCGGTCAAATCCTCCAGCTTGGCCTTCGAGTCGCGAACCGACGCGCGGAATTCTTCAGGCGTGAGCGATGTGACCTTCTCGTGTCCCCAGCCATGCGATGCGATCTCATGGCCCCGATCGGCGATCTGTTTCACGATGCCAGGATGATGCTGCGCGACCCAGCCGAGCACGAAGAAAGTGCCGAGTGCACCACGCTCGTCGAGGAGAGCCAGAATCGCGTCCATGCCGTAAGCGAGGCGGCTCGGGCGCTGCTCCCACGAGCCGCGCGCAACGTACGGCGCCAGCGCGGAAACCTGGAAATATTCTTCGACGTCGACCGTGAAGTGGTGACGGATGGGCTGTCGAGGTTCGCTCACGACGAAAACCTAAGCCTGAGGGGGCGGCCGCGCGCCCAACTGCGGGCTCGCGTGCTCATGCGTGGGAGCACTACATTCGGACGAAGATGACTTTCAAAGTTAGCAGGACATCACGCGTCATTCCGCCTTCGAGGATCGTTGCCTGCCGCTGACCCGGTGGCGCACCAGCCTTCAGTGATCATTCTCGGCACGGGCATCACGGGGCTCGGCGTCATGCGCATCGTCGCTCGCGATGGACTTTCGGGATTCGTTGGCGAAGCGTCCGATCCCTTGCTGCGTGACTCCCGCTGGTATCGACAGCTCCCCGGCCCCAACGGGTCGGTGGACGAACGCTCCCTCGAAAGCTGGCTGCGCGGTCTTTCAATTGGCCCGGCGGTGCTCATTCCTTGTTCCGACCAGTGGGTCAGCCGTGTTGCCGCGCTCGATGCGACACTTCGGGAACGCTTTCCCGCGAGCGTACCATCGACGGACACACTGGAGCGCTTTGTCGACAAGGGGCGCTTCGCGGAGCTGCTCCGCGAGGCAGGGACACCCCATCCGTTCTCCCGGATTCTGCTGAGTGAGTCGGATCTCGCGACGGTGCCGGACCACGTCTTCCTCGGCGCGATCCTCAAGCCACGCGACTCGCAGCGGTTTTTCCAGCGATTCAAGGTCAAGGCATTTCACGTGCGCTCGCGCGAGGACGCCGTCGCCCAGTTGACGACGTTGATCGCCGAGGGCTTTCCGGTGATTCTCCAGGAATACATCCCGGGACCCGCGACGCAGCACTACTTCATCGATGGATTCGTGGATCGCAACGGAACGGTTCAAGCGGTATTCGCTCGGCAGCGCCTCCGGATGTATCCGCTCGACTTCGGGAACAGCACGGCGATGGTGAGTGTGCCGCTCGACGAAGCATCCGAGGCGGTCGCGTCGATCACGACATTGCTTGGCCTTGCAAAGTATCGCGGAATGTTCAGCGCGGAGTTCAAGCGCGATCTGCGCGACGGCGTGTTCAAGCTGCTGGAAGTGAACACGCGCGCTTGGTGGTACGTCGATTTTGCGGCGCGGTGCGGGGTGGACGTCGTGAAAATGGCGTACGACGACGCCCTCGGTCGCGACGTGCAGCGCACCGACAGCTACGCCATCGGGCGAACGCTCGTGTTTCCGTATCCGGATTTCTATGCGTGTCTCCACCTGTGGAGGCGCGGCGAGCTCACGATTGGCGGATGGATCCGCTCGTGGCTGGGTGCGATGCAGCCGGTGTTTCAGCTGAACGATCCCGCGCCTGGGCTTCTCTCCTTCGCAAAGACGATGCGGTCGTTCGCCGGCACGCGCATCCGCCGGCTGCTGCCTGCGGCCGCCGTTACTCACCTCGCCTGATCGATATGGCCAAGCCTGACATTCACACGGGGTTCTTGGGCGAATCCGAATTCCCGGAATGGAGCCAGCTCGCGAGCACGGCACCCACGGGCAGCGTCTACGCGCGACCGGAATATCTGGATGCGCTTTGTACTGCGGCAGGCGGGCGTTTTCGGATCCTCGCCGTTCGGCAGGGTGACGTGCTGCTTGGCGGTGTCGCGCTGTACGAGAACGACGCCGCGTTCGGAACGTACGTCTCGCCGCGACTCCTGCTGTACTACAACGGTCCGGTGCTCCGACACCATGATGTGAAGTATCCGTCGGAGCAGACTGCACGACATCTCAAGACACTCACGGCGCTCGAAGCTGCGCTGGGGAATGCCGGATTTGGCAGCGTGGTGTTGAAGCCGCGATCGCCGCTTGCGGACGTTCGGCCGTTTCTCGCGCGAGGATGGACGGCGAACATTGGGTACTCGTACGTCGTACCCATCTCCGACCTCGAGCACACGCGTGCACGCATCGAGCAGAACCTTCGCCGGCTGATCGACCGCTGCGGACGCAACGACGTCGAATTTGCCGACGACGACGACTTCGAGAGCTTCTTTCGCTTGCATACGCTCACCATGGAGCGCGTGGACTTTCGAGTGTATCTCGCGGCTCCGGCCTTCAAGACGTTTTATCAGACGCTCGCGCGACAGGGGTTGGCAAAGCTGTTCCACGCGCGCTATTCCGGCGCGCCGGCAATTGCTTCGCAGCTGGTGCTGTTGGGGCACCCCGTGACACACACGGTCAGCGCCGGCGCGGATCCCGAGCACATGAAGTCGGGCGTCACGGCATTTTTGCGCTGGAAGAGCTTCGAGCGGTTGAAGGAGCTTGGCTACGCGGCGAACGATCTCACGGATGCATCGCTCAATCCGGTGACGCACTTCAAGAGTCAGCTTGGCGGCTCGCTGGAGCAGTGGATCGAGTTGCGAAGCCCCGAGTCACCGCGTTTTAAATGGGGCACGCGCCTGTCGCGACTCGCCAGCGCATCGCGCGGCGTCGCCGGCGCGGTGGTGCGCCGAACGCTGCGTCGCTCACCCGGGCAACCGAATGGCGAGTCGAACGACTGACGGCGTGACGGCGATCTGTCGCGCGCTGCAGGCAGCGGGCATCGACTGCGTGTTCGGTGTGCCCGGAACGCAAAATGTGCTGCTGTTCGACGGGTTTCGGCGTACGGGAATTCGAACCGTGCTCGCTTCGCACGAACTGGCGGCGGCGTTCATGGCCAACGGCTTCTTCCGTGCGACCGGGAGACTCGCCGCGCTGGCCACGATTCCCGGGCCCGGCTTCACCTACGCGCTCACCGGAATCGCCGAGGCGCGATTGGATTCCGCCGGACTTCTGTTTCTCGTTGGTAAGGCGTCGACCGCGCCCGGTCGTCGCTTTCAGCTGCAGGCGATCGATCAACGAGCAATTGCTGCTCCGCTGGTCAAAGCGACGTTCGTGCTCGACGCGCCAGACCAGGTCGCGCGCATCATCGCCGAGGCGTGTGCGACTGCCACGAGCGGCGAGCCAGGCCCAGTGATGGTCGAGCTCGACTTCGACGCGCTGTCGGGTGGCGGCGCCGTGGTCGATCCACCGACCACGCCTGTGCGGGTCGTGGCCCGCGACGCGAAGTTGGACCAGCTCAAGGAATTGTTCGAGCGCGCGGAACGACCTGTGTTTCTTCTCGGGCAGGGTGCGCTCGCATCCGGTTCGCGGCTGCAGTCGATTGCCGAAGCGCATACGATTCCAATCCTCACCACGCCGTCGGCGCGGGGGATCGTCGCGGAAGATCATCCATTGGTCCTCGGGTTCGACACTCTGCGCGGACGCACGATAGAGCTCAACCGGCTGCTCGACCAATCGGATCTCGTGTTGGGACTTGGCTGCAAGCTCACCCATAACGGGAGCGCCGGATTTGAGCTTCGCCTGCCGCCGGACCGTCTCGTCCACGTGGATGCCAGCGCCGAGGTACTGGGAGCGAACTACGAGCCGCTGCTGGGCCTCGTCGCACCGGTGGAAGACGTCATGGCAGATCTCGAAACCCCTCGCGCGGCAACACAGTGGCACCTCGATGAGCTGCAAGCGCTGTCTCGGCTGCTTCGGTCGGCGCCCGACGACGCTCCCGAGCCCGTGTATCACGGACCCGCGTCGATGAAGCCCGCGGAGTTCTTTGCCTGGCTCCGAGCACTGCTGCCGCGTGACGCGATCGTCGTGACCGATTCCGGACTCCATCAGATTTTGACTCGCCGCCATTTCGACGCGCTCGCTCCGCGCGGCCTGATTTTTCCCAGCGATTTCCAGTCGATGGGATTCGGGCTTCCGGCGGCGATTGGAGCGAAGCTCGGTGTGCCCGAGCGCATGGTGGTGGCGTTGATCGGCGACGGTGGTTTCTTGATGTCTGGCCTCGAGCTCCTCACCGCGCGTCGCGAAGGCGTCCGGCTGGTCGTCTTTGTCTTCAACGATGGGCAACTCAATCAGATCCGACTTCAACAATGGGCGAACTTCGGGCATGCTCACGCCGTAGAATTGCTAAATCCGAATTACAGCGCCCTCTGCGAGGGACTCGGGGTGCGCTACTTGAAGTTCGGGGAAGAAGGACCAACCGATATGCGCGACGCATTGGAGGGTGATACGCCTGTCTTGATCGAAGTAGTCGTGAGTGATTCGTTCGCGATGCGTGCCGTGCCCGCGATCGCGCGCGCCAAGGAAGTCGCGCGCGACGCGATCGGTCCAGGTCTCCGCGATTGGTTGAAGAGTCGGCTCAAAGGAAGGAAACCGGCATGAGACGCACGGCTGGGGCGATCTTCGGGCGTGGACTCGTAATCAGTCGTCTCCACAACGCGTTCTTGGGCGACCACGGTATTGTCGTCGCGTTTCACCGCGTGAACGATCACCTGCCGGAAGATGGCCTGACGCGACACTCCAGAGTGTTCGAGCGCTTCTGCCGTTTCTTCAAGGCGAACTTCGATGTCGTCTCGCTGACGGAGTTCGTGGCAACCGTGGAGCGTAACGAACCGGTGGCTGGCAAGCTGGTCATCACGTTCGACGATGGCTATCGGGACAACTATCAGATCGCCGCGCCAATTCTGCGAAAGCTCGATTTGCCGGCGACCTTCTACGTGGTCACGCGCTTCATCGAGTCGAGTGTGGTGCCGTGGTGGGACGCGAGCCTCGCCAAGCGCCCGGAGTGGATGACGTGGGACGAGGTGCGTTTTCTTTCGCTCGAAGGATTCGAGATCGGCGCCCACACGCGCACACACCTGGATCTCGGCGCTCTCGAAGGCGCTGAAGCCGAGAGTGAAATCGATGGCTCGCGACAAGATCTTGTCGAGGCGATCGGCAAGTCACCAGATCATTTCGCGTATCCCTACGGACTGCGCAAGAATCTGCTCGAGGCCAACCGGCAACGGATCATCGATGCTGGCTTCCGCTCGTGCGTATCGTGTCACGGCGGACTAGTGCCATTTCATGCGGATCCTTTTCACCTCGCACGAATTCCCATGTCGGCGTGGTTCAGGACGCCTGAGCAATTCGCTTTTGAGGTGTTGACGCGAAGATAGCTGTCGCCGCATTCCAAGTCCTACGTTGTCTCCTCCCGCCCGCTCCACTCGCTTCACACAGGTGCTTTCAGGTATGGCTTCACGCAATACGCTCGGCTTGCGCTCCGGCGATCTCGTCAGCGTTCGATCGAAGGAAGAAATCCTCGCGACGCTGGACAAGGACGGAGAGCTCGACTCCCTCCCATTCATGCCGGAGATGCTCCCGCTCTGTGGAGGAAAGTTTGTCGTCCACAAGCGCGCGGACAAAACGTGCGACACCATCGACAACCAGGGCAGCCGTCGGATGCACGATACCGTGCATCTCAACATGCTGCGCTGCGACGGCTCCGCGCATGGCGGCTGTGGTGCCGGCTGCTTGCTGTATTTCAAAGAGGAGTGGCTGCGGCGCGATGACGGCGCTGGCGATGGCCGGACGCCCGAGGCTCCCGCAAGGCCAGCGGTTGGCGCGACGGAATCGGATCTCGCGCGCGCCTGTGCACAGCCAACCAGCACGCCGGACGCACCCATTATCTGGCGCTGTCAGGCCACCCGCGTAAAGGCGGCCAGCGATCCACTCGCCTGGTGGGACGTGCGTCAATTCGTGCGCGATCTCTCCACGGGGAATGCCAGCGTCCGGCAGATGATCCGTGGATTCGCGTTCGCAGGCTACCGCAATTTCATGGGACTCGGACGCGGCTACCGCGCGAAGGTCGCGCTGTTCAATCACTGGCAGGCGCTCGTGGGAGGAATACCGTTTCCGTGGCGCCTTGGCAGCGCGGAGAAGACTCCTCGCGGCGACGATCTCAAGTTGCAGCCGGGCGACTGGGTGCGCGTCAAGTCGTACGAGTTCATCCTCACCACCATCGACAAGAACAACAAGAATCGCGGCCTGTGGTTCGACGCCGAGATGGTGAAGTATTGCGGCAAGACGTACAGAGTCAGTGAAAAGGTGCATCGCATCATCCACGAGAAGTTCGGGCACATGATCGAGTTCAAAAATCCGCCCGTCATTCTCGAGAACGTGTACTGCTGCGGAGAGATGACGCGCTGGCGGCTGTTCTGCCCGCGCGCCATCCACATCTACTGGCGCGACATCTGGCTGGAGCGCGTGGATCCCCCACCGGCCGCGGCCGGTCGAATGGCGCTTAGCGAAGAGTTGGCAGGGGGCTAGCCGCCCTCGGCGTTCACCGCACGGAGATCGCGATGAGCCTTCGGTCGGTCTTGCTCGGCCGCATGTCGGCCGAGGCGCGTGTGTCCACGGGATTCTCCGTTCTGCTCGCCGCGCTGCCGGCGCTGGCGCTGCTTGCGTACAAAGCGACGGTAGCGGGGCAGTTGCACCTCACGACTCGACTGTATTTCGCGGCGCTTGCGCTGCTCGTTGCGGCGGTCGTTGGCATCGCTCTCCTTGCAACCGCTTTTCTGCAGGCATCCGGTGATCGGCGCCGTCGTTTCTGGGTGCCGTTGATCGCCACTGCGGTGGTTGCGCTCGCTGGCTTGCTGCTGGCCGAGGTGGGCCTCCGGCTCGCCGCCCGCCCAGACCCACGCGGCACGCAACTCGGCGCGAGGACGCTGGTTCCCTATGACTGGAGCGCGGTCGCCGATACGAATCGCGCGCGGCTCACGCGCTTTCGCGAAAGCGCTACCTCCTATTTCGTGGAGGATTCCGTGCTCGGCTGGAGTGTCGGTGCCAATCGGCAAAGCGCGGACGGAATGTACCGAAGCAGCGACGACGGCGTTCGCACTGCGCATCGCGCCGAGTCGCTACGCGCGCAGCCAGTGACGCAGCGCGTGGCGCTCTTTGGAGATTCGTTCACTTTTTCGATGGAGGTGCCCTTCGAGAATTCATGGGCGCACTATCTCGCGTCCGCACTCCCAGCTGGCACGCAGGTGCTGAATTTCGGCGTTGACGGATACGGTGTCGATCAGGCCTATCTTCGATTCAAGCGCGACGCACCCAAGTGGGCGCCGCGCGTGGCCGTGCTGAGCCTCATTCAGGACGATCTGTACCGCGTCGTCAGCGTGTATCCGTTTCTGCGCGGGTGGGAGTACTCGTTCACGCGGCCACGGTTCGTCCTGGAGCATGGCCAGCTACGACAGGCGAATTTGCCGCTCATGACGCCGGATTCGCTCTTCGCGAAGCGATCGATCTTCGACCTGCCGCTGCTCGATCACGACGTGTTCTTCAATCCCGACGCGTGGCGCTGGCACACACCGTACATGTCCTATCTGGCGCGTTTCGCCGTGACGGCGTTCCCACGTTGGCCGATGCCCAATGCGGCAACGGACGATGCCGCGGCCCTTCAGATCTCGGCGCGTCTGCTCGAAACGTTCGTTCGCGAGGCGCGTGCGATGGAGATCGAGCCAGTCGTCGTCTACCTGCCGAGTCGAAACGACTTCGTGGTTGGCGAGCCGCTACTCAAGGGGCAGCTCGCCACCCTCCTGGAGCGCGAGGGAATCAAGCTGCACGACGTGACCGACTGCCTCACGCGGCAGGTTGCCCGCTCAGCACTCTTTCTGCGCGACCATGGCCACTACAGTGCGGCCGGCAACGCTGCGCTGGCGCGCTGCGTCCAGCCGCTCGTCTCACTGCACCTGAAGTAGCTCGCGCGCGCTTCCCGTCGCTGTCCGTTCCTCCAGCCACCGCTCGCCGCGAAAGTGCGTGTACTGCTCCGCGCGGAGCTTGTCGGCCAGACGATTTGGCGGCAGCTCGACGTCGGAGTATGTGAGCACCGCGTCCTTGGCGACGTCGCGCACGAGACGACACCCTTCCACCAATCCTTCCGGTAGATATTGACTGCCACTCATCTCTTCCGCGTTCACGCCTTCGCCGTACGTCATGTACATGCCGTAGTCGTCCAGCACCTCGCCCGCTTTCAGATCGCGCTTGGCAACGGCGCACACCTCGACCACCGGCCCGCCGAGTGACGGTGCGACATCGTCGCCGAACAGAACGACGCGCCCGATCGCGAAGGGCACCTCGAAGTGAATGAGGTGATAGGGAATCCAGAACGGATACAGCGGACCCTCGCCCATCTTGTACAGGTTCAGATAGTGTCGCTGCTTGGGATCGGGCTGCTCGGCGAGACAGAACACCTTGATGAGTGATGGCCCGACCGTGTAATCGACAATTCCGCCCAGCGCTCGCACTTCGTCGAGATCGTAGAGCGCGGCGATGTCCATGATGCTGCCGTCGTATTTCACGCCCATCGACATGCCGCGCTTGAGCACCTTGAAGCCGGTGGCGTTGGCAACGATCGCCTGCTCGAAGCTCACCTTGGAGCCGTCGGCGAACGACGTCACCATCGCGGGGTTCTGGCCCCAGCGCTCCGCCCATGCTGCCTGCGTGGTGGGATTGCGATAGGCGTCCTGAAGCCCCTTCACGTTGCCCATGACGCGCGGGGTGAGGCCCATCCCCTTCACCCAGCGATACAGGTTCATCTCGCAGCCCGGCTCGTCACCATCACAGGCGGATAGAATGACGCCGTGCTTCTTCGCATACACGCGAAGAATGGGACCGATGGTGGCATCGACCTCTGCGTTCATGAGCACGACGGACTTGCCGTGCTTGAACGCCTCGAGGATCACCTGCGCACCGAATTCAACGGAGCCGGTGACGTCTACGACGACGTCGATATCGGGTGAGCGGCAGATCAGGAACGGGTCTTCGGCGACGACAGGGGTCCCGGCGCGGACGGCCGTGTCGAAGACAGCCTGTGTCCCCGCCGAGATGGGCTCCCGGCCGGCATATTTGTACACATTGTGCGCTCGCTCCGGCTTGCGGCCGTAGATGGCCGCCATGCGCATGCCGGGGACGCTGTTTTCGATTTGGTTCGTGAGGCCTTGGGCCATGAAGCCGGAGCCTACCATACCGACCCGAATCGGCTTGCCCTGCTCTTCCCGGGCGCGAAGCGCGTTGTCGACGATGATCATTTGGTGCCTGCCTCGGTCATGCGATGTGTGAGCTCGACCTGAACGTCGTCGAGGAGCTTCGAGTTGGCGTCTTTCTCCGAGATCTCAGTCACCGGAAGCGGCCAGGCGATGGCCAGACGCGGGTCGAGCGGGCGCAGTCCGCCCTCCGAGTCAGGAGAGTAGAACTCGCTGGTTTGATAGGTGATCTCCGAGTCGTCTTCGAGCGTCTGATAGCCGTGTGCGAACCGTTCTGGAACGTACAGCGCCGTGTGATTGTCCGCGGTCAGCTCAACGGCCAGGTGCTGGAGAAATGTCGCGCTTTCGGGGCGCAGATCGACGATTACGTCCAGAATCGACCCCCGAGTGACCCGAACCAGTTTGGCCTCGGCATGCGGGGGAGCCTGAAAATGCATGCCCCGTAACGTCCCTTTCTTCGCGCTGAACCCAACGTTGACCTGCGCGACGGCCGGCGTGAGCCCATGGTTCTCGAACTCCCGCTGGCAGAACGAGCGGGCGAAGAAGCCGCGAGCGTCTCCCCGGCGCTGGAGATCGACGATAAACGCACCCCGGAGCTTTGTTTCGGTGAAGATCATGCTCGAATGAGTGGCGAGGCTTCTGGTCCGGCATCGCCACGTTGGACGAGCGGTATCTACAGCGACGTCTGAAGCCGGCTTAGGGCGGGATCGGCACGCCGCGGCTCGGCGAGGACTGCAGTCAATCTATCGCGATCCGGCAGTGATGTAAACGTCGATATGATCGTCTTTTTCGGCACGGTTTGGGGCGGCGGGCCACGCTGGAGTCGACTAACTTAGGGTCCACCAGACTGAACAACCTTTTTGCAAACCAGGATCGAGTGAACCGTGGCTGAGACTGCGCGCGAAGTAGTGGAAAAGGACCTCGAGTACATGTGTGCCTCTCTGCGTCAGGAATTCGGCAAGATGGGCGGCAAACATGTGCTTCTCGTGGGAGGCGCGGGATTTCTGGGCTACTATCTGGTTCAATCCGTCCTGCACTGGAATGCGACCGAGGGCGCGCGCAATCCGATCAGGATGACCGTGTATGACAACTTCATCCGTGGTCTGCCACCTTGGCTGACGGAGCTCACCAAGAGTCCGAACTTCACCCTCGTGAAGCACGACATCACGCATCCGTTGCCGGCGGACATTCCGGACTTTCAGTACATCATTCACGGCGGCTCCATCGCGTCGCCGGATTTCTATCGGAAGTACCCGATCGAAACGATGGATGCGAACATCGGCGGGCTGCGTAGCCTGCTCGACTACGCCAAGCGTCAACAGGAAGCCGGCAAGCCGCTCGATGGCTTTCTCTTCTACTCCAGCAGCGAGATCTACGGAGACCCCACGCCGGAGAACATTCCCACGCCGGAGACATATCGCGGCAATGTGTCGTGCACTGGTGCGCGAGCGTGCTACGATGAATCCAAGCGCTACGGCGAGACGCTGTGCGTGTTCTTCACGCAGCAGCATGGCATTCCGATCACGGTCGCTCGTCCGTTCAACAACTACGGCCCAGGGCTCAAGATCACGGACCACCGCGTGCTGCCGGACTTTGCGCGCGACGTCTTCGCCGGGCGTGACATCGTGATGCGTTCCACCGGAAGTCCGCGTCGCACGTTCTGCTACGTTGCCGATGCCGTTACGGGCTACTACAAAGTTCTCGTGAATGGGAAGCCGGGCGAGGCGTACAACATCGGCGTCGAAACGCCCGAGATCTCCATGAAGGAGTTGGCCGACAAGGTCGTCGAGCTGGGACGGGAGCTGTTCGGCTACAAGGGAAAGGTGGTGACGAAGGTCGATCCCGACTTCCTGCTCGATAATCCCGAGCGCCGCTGCCCCATCATCACCAAGGCACGCGAGGAGATCGGATACACGCCGCAGGTCCTCGTCGACGAAGGATTGCGCCGAAGCATGATCTGGTATTCGGGCAATCAGGCCGCCGAGGAGGCATAGATGAAGGTCTCGATCATGGGGACCGGCTATGTCGGTCTCGTTACCGGCGTGTGCCTGGCGGAAAAGGGGTTTGACGTCGTGTGTGTCGACGTCGACCAGACGAAAGTCGACAAGATCAACCGTGGTGAGCCGCCCATCTTCGAGCGCGGGCTCGAGGAGATGCTGAAGCGCAACGTCGGCAAGCGCCTGCGTGCCACGCTCGATGCGAGAGAGGCAGTGCTCTCCAGCGATCTCACGTTGATCGGCGTAGGTACACCGTTCGATGGGAAGACCATCGATCTCAAGTACGTCAAGGAATCCGCGAAGACGATCGGCAAGGCGCTCGCAGACAAGAGCAGCTATCACGTTGTGGTGGTGAAGAGCACGGTCGTCCCGGGGACCACCGACAGCGTCGTCCTGCCGATTCTCGAAGAGGCGTCCGGTAAAAAAGCGGGAGAAGGCTTCGGTGTGGGGATGAACCCGGAGTTCCTCACCGAAGGCGAAGCGATCAGCGACTTCATGGATCCCGATCGCATCGTGCTTGGCGGGATCGATCGGCGCACGCAGGACGCACTCGAGCAGTTGTACGCTCCATTTCCCGAAGCGCCGAGGCTGCGGACGAACAACGGCACCGCGGAGATGATCAAGTACGCATCCAACGCGATGCTGGCCACGCTGATCTCGTTCTCGAACGAGCTCGCGAATCTCGGCGCCGCACTGGGTGGCATCGACACCGTCGAGGTGATGCGCGGGTTGCACTTGAGCCGGTATCTCAGTCCGCTCGAGAATGGAAAGCGTGTCGAACCGTCGGTCGTGTCGTTTCTCATGGCCGGCTGCGGGTTCGGTGGAAGCTGTTTGCCCAAGGACGTGAGCGCTCTGGTTGCATATGGTCGGGCGAACGGGGTGCCGATGGACATGCTGAACAGCACGCTCGCCGTGAACTCGCGCCAGCCGGCTGAGGTATTTCGCCTTCTGGGGAAACACTTTCCGTCGCTGAAGGGCAAGCGTGTGTCGATTCTTGGCCTCGCGTTCCGTCCGGACACCGATGACATGCGCGAATCTCCGGCGATTCCCATCGTACGACGGCTGCTCGACGAAGGTGCGGTGGTTTCGGCCTACGACCCGGCGGCGACGCATGAAGCGAAGCGCGTTTTGGGCGATCGCATTCGGTTCTGCGACTCGTTGAAGGACGTACTCGACGATGCCGAAGCAGTCGTGCTGGTCACCCGCTGGAAAGAGTTCGAGCAGGTGCCGCAGTTGCTGGCGAAGGCGGCCCAGCAGCCGGTGTTCATCGACGGACGACGCATGCTGGACAAGGGCGCGATCGAGCGATACGAGGGGATTGGCCTGTGACCGAACCCCGTCCGAAGACTGTGATGCTGGTGGCGGGCGCTCGACCGAACTTCATGAAGATCGCGCCGGTGCAAAAGGCGCTGGACAAGGCGAGGCTGCGCACGATCATCGTGCACACAGGTCAGCACTACGATGATCGCATGTCGGCGTCCTTTTTTCGCGACCTCGACATTCGTCCGCCCGATCATCATCTCGGGGTCGGCTCCGGGAGTCATGCGGTCCAGACCGCGCGCGTGATGGAAGCGTTCGAGCCAGTTCTGTTGCGCGAGCGGCCCGATTGGGTGCTCGTGCCCGGCGACGTGAACTCGACGCTCGCCTGTGCGCTGGTATGCTCCAAGTTGAAGGAGGAGACCGGCGTGAACCTGGCGCACCTCGAGGCCGGGCTGCGGAGCTACGACTGGAGGATGCCGGAAGAGGTGAATCGCGTCCTCACGGATCGCATCTCGGATTTGCTGCTCATTCCGAGTTGGGATGCGTCCGCGAACCTCAAGAAGGAAGGCGTGGACGAGAGCCGGATCGTATTCATCGGCAACGTGATGATCGATACGCTGCTCGACCGCCTTCCGGCGGCCCGGGAGCTGGCGGTGGCAGCGCGGATGGGATTGTCGGCCGGCGGGTTCGTGATGGCCACTCTGCACCGGCCGTCGAACGTGGATAACCCGGTCGCCCTCGAGATCTGCCTTCGGGGGCTTGCTGCCATCGCGGGTGACCGGCCACTGGTCCTGCCGCTCCACCCACGCACGGCGAAGCAGATCGAGTCGGCCGGGCTGTCCGCGTTGTTGAAGAGCATCCGAGTCACCGATCCGCTCGGCTACATGGAAATGCTCTCGCTCACGGATGCGTCGGCCGCCGTGGTCACGGATTCCGGAGGCGTGCAGGAGGAGACCACGGCGCTCGGTGTGCCGTGCGTGACGCTTCGCGAGCAGACTGAACGTCCTGTGACCGTGGAGCAGGGCACCAACCGGTTGGCTCCGTGGCCATTGACGGTGGATGGCATCTTGGCCACCTATCGTGACGCGATTGCGCGGGGCCGCGTGGGAGTGGGTGAACGCTCGCCGGAAGGCTGGGATGGGCGAGCGGCTGAGCGAGCGGTGGCGGCGCTCACGTAGCACGTTCCTTTTTCGACGCGATTCGCACCACGCAGTTCCTCCCATCACGGCCGATGCCGGCCATTGAGAGACTTCCTCCCTTTATGTCATCGTCGCACCAGGCTCGTGTCACCATTGGCGTCCCCGCCTACAATGCCGGGCGGTATCTGCCGCAGGCACTCGATTCGCTGCTCGCACAGACCTACACGGACCTGGAGATTGTCGTCTCCGACAACGCCTCGACGGACGATACGGGAGACATCGCTCGCGAATACGCCGCGCGGGATCCACGAGTCCGCTACTCGCGGAATCCGGAGAATATTGGAGCGGGACGCAACTTCATCCGCTGCGTCGAGCTGGCGCGCGGCGAGCTCTTTCGCTGGGCGTCGGCCGACGATTTGTCGGCGCCCACGTTCGTCGAGCGGTGCGTTGAGGTTTTGGATGCGAACCCTGACGTGGTGCAGGCCTATCCTCGCGTTACGCTGATCGACAGCCACGGGACGGCGCTCAAGCAGTACGACGAAAAGATCCAGACGCTCGACGCCAGCCCGCGCCGTCGCTACCTGCACGTGATACGCAACATCGAGCTCGTAAATGCGTTGTACGGTGTCATGCGAACCGAGATCCTCCGCAAGACCTCCATTCACGGCACGTATCTGGGTGCGGACGTGGTCGTGCAGACCGAGATCGCGCTCTATGGCAAGATTTGGGAGATTCCGGAGTACCTGTTCTTCCGTCGATTCCATCCTGGCGCGCACAGCTCCATGACGCCTGCGGAGCAGCAGACATTTTACAACCCGAAAGTGCGGTCGAGCTTGTCGCTTCAGAGGTGGCGGAGCACCGGCGAGTCGGTGCGCGCGATCGTGCGCAGCCCGATCTCTCTGCGGGACAAGCTATATCTCACAGGCGCGATGCTTCGCGGGGCTGTGGCCAGCCGCGAGGAATTCTTGCAAGAGCTGGTGGGCGCGGCGCGCGAGCGCTGGAGCGGACCGACCCGCCGCACCTAATGGCTTGCCTAACGTGCGGAGAGGGCCCTAACATTGGGTCACCCGCCCTGGTAGACGGCGCACGGCTCGACTGACCTGGTTGAGCGGAGGCCGTTCATCGACTCCACGGAACAACACCATCTAATGAAAGTCGTGCTTTTCTGTGGCGGTTTGGGCATGCGGCTTCGCGACTACGCGGAAAACGTCCCTAAACCGATGCTGCCGCTGGGCTACCGGCCCATCATTTGGCATCTGATGAAGTACTATGCCCACTTCGGGCACCGGGACTTCGTGCTCTGCCTCGGCTATCGGGGCGACATGATCAAGAACTACTTCCTGAATTACGAGGAAGGCATCTCAAACGATTTCGTGCTGTCGGAAGGTGGCCGCAAACGCGAGCTGCTCACGAGCGACATCGAGGATTGGCGCATCACGTTCGTGGAGACGGGGCTCTCGAGCAACATTGGACAGCGGCTGATGCGGGTGAAGAAGCACGTCATCGACGACGAGATGTTTCTCGCCAACTACAGTGACGGACTGTCGGATCTGCCCATGCCGGAGCAGATCGAGACCTTCAAGCAGAGCGGTGCGATCGGCTGCTTTCTCGCAATGCGGCCGCATCTCAGCTACCACTTCGTTTCGGTGGACGCGAACGGCAGGCTCGAGGGATTCCGCGACATCATCAAGTCCGGGCTGCGCGTGAACGGCGGCTTTTTCATCTTTCGCCGTGAGATCTTCGACTACATCCACGAGGGTGAGGAGCTCGTCGAAGAGCCGTTCAGCAGGTTGGTGGACGAAGGCAAGCTGCTCGCCTACAACTACGACGGGTTCTGGCTTCCCATGGACACCGCCAAGGACAAGGCCAAGTTGGACGAGCTGCACGCCGGCGGAACGCCACCGTGGTACGTCTGGATCACCGACGGCCACGCAGCGCACAAGTAGGGACGTGAGACCATTCGTCCTTCAAGGCGTCGGCGCACGCCCGTCCCGCATTCTTTGCCTCGGCGCACACTCGGACGACATCGAGATCGGCTGCGGGGCGACCATGCTCGCCCTGCTCGCCGCCCATAGCGACGTCGAAGTGCTGTGGGTCGTGTTCGGTGCCGGTGGAGCACGGGAAGACGAAGCACGCCACGCCGCAACGACCATGCTGGTCAACGCCAAGCAGAGCGAGGTCCGTATTTTCGGCTTTCCCGACAGTTTTTTTCCGTACGACGGCGCTGCGATCAAGAAGCAGTTCGAGGACATCAAGGGACGCTTCGTACCGGACCTGATCTTCACGCACCGGGGCGACGATCGCCACCAGGATCACCGTGTGATCTCCGAGCTGACCTGGAATACCTTTCGCGATCACACGATTCTCGAGTACGAGATCCCGAAATACGACGGCGATCTGGGGCAGCCGAACGTCTTCGTGCCGATCGACAGTGATGCCCGCGCCAAGAAAATCGGCGTGTTGATGGAGGCATTCTGCACGCAACGCGACAAGCGTTGGTTTTCGCCGGAAACCTTCGACGGACTGATGCGCATTCGCGGCGTGGAGTGCGCCTCCCCGACCGGCTATGCCGAGGCGTTCTATGCACGCAAGCTCACGCTGAGTGCTGGCATGCTCGGCGCCGTGTAATCGTGTCGCCCCCGTAATCGCTATTCGATCCGTGTCTTCTTCTACCATGCAACGCATAGCCGACCAGTCCAGCGGAGACGCGCCCTCGCGTTTGCGCGTGATCATCGTCGCGTATCACTATTATCCTGATCCCGCAGTGGGGTCGTTGCGCGCGCGCAACGTAGCGCAGGCACTGGCGGCCGAGGGACACGAGGTACACGTCGTCTCCATTGCGTTGTCCGACGCACCGGCAGAAGCGCAGGATGGACTCGTGCACGTGGTGCGCGTCGAGCCAACCATCAGCCCGCGAGACGTGGTCGCCGGCATCAGCAGAGGGCTCTCCGTCAGGCGAAAGCGCGGCGAGTCCGCGTCCCCCGGAACCGGTGAGCAGAAAAGTCAGGAGAGCGGCTGGAAGGGACCGGAGCACGTCTCCAGGATTCGCCGGTGGCTGGGTGCCCTCACGTGGTTTCCGGATGACCGGCAGGGATTCATCGGACCGGCAACTCGCGCCGTCGCGACTCTCATGCGCGGAAACGGGAGCGACGTGCTGTACACGACGGCGCCACCATTCTCTGATCATGTGGTAGGATTGCTCGCGCGCAGAACGCGACGCTTCCGCTGGGTCGTCGAGTTTCGCGATCCGTGGACCGGGAGTCAGTACAAGCCGTGGTTCGTGCGCTCCCGCCTCACCGACGCGGCCGAGGCATGGGTGGAGAAGCGGTGTCTGTCGTTGAGCGACGGCATCGTGACAGTGACGGGCGTGTATGCCGACATTTTGGGAGCGCGATACGGCGAGCGCGTGAAGGAAAAGCTCCTCGTCGTTTTGAACGGAATTCCGCGCTCAGCCGCCCAATTCGCCGAGCCGGTGCCGACCGATGCTTCGCGATTTCGCATCGTGTACGCCGGAAGCTTCTACCTGGGGCGCGATCCGAAGCCATTCCTCACGGCGTTGGCTGCGTTTCACAAGCGCAACGGCGCGTCCCCACGGCGACTCGATGTGCAGCTGGTCGGAGACTGCCGCTACTTCGACGGCGCGCCGCTGGCGCCGTTGATCGAAGCGCTCGGTTTATCCGACGTGGTGACGTTCGTCGATTGGATGCCGCACAAGGAGTCCGTTCAGTTGATGCGGAGCGCCGACCTGCTCCTCTTGCTCGCACAGCGTCAGCCCCTCTCCGTGCCGAACAAGGTGTATGAATACTTCGGCATGCAAAAACCCATTCTGGCCGTCGCTGATCGCGAAGGCGAGACGATGAAGCTCATGGGACAAATCGGCGGGCACTTTCTGATTGGCGAGAACGAGGGTCCCGAGGCAATCGAACGTGCGCTCGCCGATGCCGTCGCCACCGCAGGGGATCCCCGGCCCGCATCACCGGTGCTCGCTTCGATCGCAACCGATGCGCAGATGCACACCCTGACGACGTGGCTGGCAGCGCGCTTTGCCCCGCACCGGTGACTGAGGTCAGCTGTGCTTTTCGCGGCTGAGCTGGATGTACAGGTTTTCGTGGTGTTCGACCATCGCGGAGAGCGAGAAGTGATCGATCACCCGCTGGCGCGCTCGCGCGCCGTACAGTGCCCGGTTCACTGCATCGAGCAGCACCCGACGCCACTGATCCGCGAGCGCTTGCGCGCTACCGGAGGGAACGAGCAGATCGCTCAACTCGGGTCCGAGCACGCCGGTGTTGCCGCCAACCGCCGTCACCACGGGACACACACCGCAACTCATCGCCTCCAACAGCGCGATCGACGTGCCCTCGCTGCGTGAGCTCAGTGTGAACACATCGAACAGGGGATAGAGCCCGACGGTCGGGCCGACCCACCCAACGCTGTGGACGGCATCGGCAACTCCAAGCGAAGTCGCCAGCGCGACAATGTGGTCGCGCTCAGGACCGTCGCCAGCGATGACGAGCACCGGTGCCTCGCGCCCGCCTGATGGCCAATCGCGCCGCACGAGCGCGAGTGCTCCCAGCAGCATCGGGAAGTCCTTGATCGGATCGAGTCGCGCGACGCAGCCGATGACCGGCGTGTCGTTCGCGAGCCCGATCCGTGTACGCCATTCGATGTCGGGGCGCCCAGCGGTGAACACATTCGTGTCGACGCCGTTCGGTATCGTCTCTATGCGGCAGCGTCGCGACACCCACGGCCGCATGCGTCCAGCGAGATTCTCGGAGACCGCGACGAGGACGTCCGTCTTGCGCGAGGCGAGGAACTCGATCGTTCGCCCGATCACCGGGTCGTGCTCGGGTCGTCCGTGTTCCGTGTGAACGATCGCTCGCACACCAACGCTTCGCGCCGCCACAGCCGTTTTGAACCACGCGCCGCTGTGCGTGTGCACCACGTCAGGCGCGATCCCGCGGAGAGACCTGGCCAGCCGACGCGGCCACAGCATCGTCCACGGCGGCAGCGGTGGCGCCACGTGCAGCGTCGCATACTGCTCGAGCCCCTCGGCGTGTCTGCCGAGGAAGCGCAACGCGAGCACGTGCACGTCGAATCGCGCCGGATCGAGGAGGCGCGTGAGGTCGGCGACGACGCGCTCGAGGCCCCCTGCTTCCAGATCGAGAACGACTTGTACGACGCGAAGGCGGCGGCCGTTACTGCCGCCGGTCATGCGCCGGGCGTCAGCGTTCGATGCGTTCGAGGCGGCGCATGCGCATGCGGCGCGACCCAACTCGGCGGCGGCGCCATCGCGCGTGGCGCGGGTGAGTGATCCTTGGACATCCGCGTGGTGAGACCCATGGCACCTGCCGCGAACGCGGTGAGGATGTAGAGCGGGTCCATATACGCGAACGAGAGGAAAAAGCCCGATACCGAGAATCCGATGAAGGCCAGTGGCAAGTAGCTACCCACACTGCTGACGCACAGTTGCGCCGTACCTGCTGGCGGTTCGCGCCCACCGAATTTGCGCCGCATGCGCAACCCACAGGTGATCCCCACCCAGATGATGGCGACGAAGATGCCTCCGCCGAAAAACCCCATCTCGACGAAAGCCTGCAGAAACGTGTTGTGCGCCGCCGACCACTTCACGCCTTGTCCGCCGAGCTCGAAGTCCACCGCCGCTTCGGAGACGGTGCCCTCGGCTCGCGGGAAGTTCATGATGCCGATGCCCGTGATCAGATTCTGCTGCAGATATCCCCATCCGCGCTTCGCGACTTCCTTGCGACCCGTGCGCGACGTCCAGTTGTAGTCGGCGGTGGGATCCGTGATCGTCTGCATCTGCTTCATGTAGCCTTTCGGCGCCGCGATGGCCATTGCCGCGGCACCCACGACGGCGATGGCGAGGCGGTTGAACACGCTCATGCCGCGCGCGAGGAACAGCAGTGAGAGCGCAAGGGCGAGGAGGCCGAGAAACGCGCCGCGCGAGCCGGTTCGTGCAATTGCGACGCAATCGAGCGCGAGGATCACGAGCGACACGAGCTTCCCGTTCTTACCCGACGACCGAAAGGTGATGAGCGCGAGCGGAATACCGGTGATACACACGAGACCCATGTCGTTGGCGTCATACGTGTAGCCGTCGCCAAGGCGCTGCATGCCACCGTCGTTGCGCATCTTGTACACGAACATCGCCATCCACGACAAAATGCCGACGCCGATCACGTAGGCCCACACCATCGTCCACAGCTCATCGGCCGTGCGACAGACCGCCGCGATGAGCAGGGAGAGGATGAGAACTTTCGAAAAATTGTTGAGGAAGAACGAGAGGGAGCCGCCGAAGGACATCCCGAGGGTGCCCGAGAGCACTGCGGCAGCGGCGAGCCACAACACCAAGCGGATGGGCAGTTCTTTCCAATTGTCGAGCGCCAGCGACTTTTTGTCAGTAAACGCGAACATCACGACCGCGGCGAGGAACAGCAGGAGCGCCGGACGTGCTTTGTCCAGGAAACCAAAGTACTGGTGGGCGCGGCTGATCGTCGTTATGATCAGCAGCGCCAACGGCAGGCGCATGCCACCGAGAGCAAGCTGCAGTGGCGCGTTGAGCGGCTTGCGCGAAACGACGCGAAGCTGCCGCTGAGGAAGCGTCCGCTTCATGCCCTGCCCGCCTGCCGCCTGTGGCTCCAACTGCATGCTGTTCTGGAGGTTAAGAGTTTTGCTCGAAACTTGTCGGCCGCCCCGCGCGTGGTCAATGGCCGCGAGTAGGTCGCGATCATGGGAGTAAAGCCGGAGCTGCTGTTCCTGTCGCACCGGCTGCCGACGCCACCACACAACGGCGCGGCCATTCGCACCTACAACACAATCCGCGTCCTCAGTGAAGCATATCGCGTCACCGCGCTGTGCTTCGATCGTCTCGACGCGGTCCTTCGCCGGATGGACATCGAGGAGCGCATCGCTGCACTACGTCCTTACGCGGACGTCGAAGTCTTCCCGATTCCACAGCAACAGAGCCGTCTGCGATTCGCGATGGACCACGCCCGCAGTGTGATCACGGGCGATGCATATACGATTTTCGCATACGATTCACCGCTCTACACCGCGGCGATTAAACGGGCCCTTGCGAGTCATTCCTTTGCCCTCGCGCACGTCGATACACTCGACCTGGCGCACTACCTCCCACTGCTCGGTGACCTGCCCGTTGCGTGCACGCACCACAACGTAGAGTCCCAGCTGCTGCGGCGGCGCGCCGTTCCGGAGCCCAGGCTGCGCCGGGCCTATCTGAACTTCCAGGCGACAAAGCTGGAGCGCCTCGAACGCCGCTGGCTCGCTGGCGTCGCGATGAACATCGCTGTCTCGGAAGACGATGCAAACGAGTTCCGGAAACTGTCGCCGACGGCGCGAATCGAGGTCATGCCCAACGGTGTCGACATCGACTACTTCCGCCCGGCGGACGTGCCACTATCCGGATGCGTGTTCGTGGGGGGCACGAACTGGTTTCCAAATAAAGACGGGCTCGAGTGGTTTCACGCGACCATCCTGCCGGAGCTGCGCGCTCTTGGCGACGGGACGGAAGTCACGTGGGTGGGTCGTAGCACGCCGGACGACGTTCGGCAGTTTGGCGGCCCGACCGGTGTGCGCTTCACTGACTACGTGCCCGACGTGCGTCCGTACCTCCAGGGCGCAGCGTGCTTCATTGCGCCGCTGCGGGTGGGGGGCGGAACGCGGCTCAAGATTCTCGACGCGTGGGCCAGCGGAAGTCCGGTGGTCTCGACCTCGCGTGGCTGTGAGGGCCTGAAGACGGTGCACGGCGAGAACATTCTCATTGCCGATGAGCCGCGTGCGTTCGCGCAGGCCATGCACCGCGTGCTGACCGATGCAGCGCTCCGGGCATCCCTTGGCAAGGCGGGGCGCGATACCGTGGAACGACACTACAGTTGGGACGGGTTGGGCGCGCGCCTGCGGAAGTGGTATGCCGAGGTGCAGCGGCCGACACCGGCATCTCGCTCCTCCCTGTCAGCTCCCGCGTGACAGCGGGCGCACGAATCGTCGCCACCATGGCGACGGAAGAGCATGCGGAGGCCATTGCGGCGTTCTACCGCGAGACGTGGGACGCTCTTGCCACCACCGAGTCCGTCATCGTTGCCATGCGGCAGGCGTCGGCGTCGAATGTCGCGGACCCTGGGCGATACCCTCCGACGGCGTTGATCGTCGAAGGCACTCGCATCATCGGATACTGCGGCTCCATCCCACAGCGCCTGTGGGATGGTACGGAGGAGCGATCGGCTTATTGGGTGAAGGGCCTCATGGTCCTCCCCGAATATCGGAATGGCCCGGTCGGCTACTTGGCGGTCAAAGAGGTGACTCGACATCTGCCCCGTTCCACCATCCTCACGGTGGCACCGGCAGCGCGTCGGCTGTTCGCCGCGCTCGGGTTCCGCGATTTGGGCGCCGTTCCGAACTGGGTCCGGCCCCTTCGACCCGGCGCGATGGTCAACCAACTCGATCTGGACGCGCTGGGCTTGGGGAGAATGCCCGCATGGATCGGAACGAGCGTGCGTGCGGCGCGTCGAAGTGGAATTGCCGGATTTGCCGGCGGCGCAGCCGGATGGCTCGCCGACGGCCTGGTCGCGCTCGCGCGTCTGCCCGCGACGCACTTGCAGACGGACCGCGATCTGCCATCCCGTGCCGAGCTCGATGAACTCTGGCGGGAAGCGCGCAGTGGGATCACGGCCAGCCCCGTCAGAGATGCCTCCTACCTCGTGCCCCGATTCGAGGAGTTCCTGGACGAGGCGGGACAACGCCCATACACCTTTGTCGCGGCCCGCGAGCGTGGGCGGTTGGTCGGGGTTGCAGCAGTGCGGAAGCCGAGTGCGACGTCGGATCCGCGCCTCGGTGGCGTGCGCGTGGCGACGATGTCCGACATCCTGTTTCCACCGAACCGCACGGACGCGGGGCTTGCCGTGTTGGGTGCGGTGGAGCGCGCAGCACGCGACGGTGGTGCTGATGCGTTGACCTGCATGACATCGCATCCGGCCCTTGCGTTGCTGCTGCGGCGGCAGGGATACCTGCGACTGGCGGGCAACGTACATTTCTTTCTTCGCGATGTAACGGATGGCGGCGCTGAACGTTGGCCTGCCGACCTCCAGTCCTGGTGGCTCGCGCGGGGCGACGGCGAATCCGATGGGTCCTTCTAACCTGCAGATGAACGATGAGCCCTGAGGGCGAAGCGAAGCTGAATGAGATTGTACGGTCCGTGCTCCAGCTGCCCACCGATCAGGACGTGAGCCGCGCTCGCCAGCTCTCCGTGGAGAGCTGGGATTCCCTGGCGCACGTCTCACTCATGCTCGCCATCGAGAGCGAATTCGGCATTAGCATCGACATTGCCGATCAGATCGCGTTGACATCGTATCCCTCCATTCGGCTGTACCTCGAGGAACGGGCGGCGTGACCGAAGCAGGCTTCGAGGTCGAGGTCCGTCCGGAAGACGCGCGTGCGTTCGCGACGCTGTCGGGCGACTGGAACCCGCTGCACACCGACGACGGGTACGCGTCAGGTACGCAATTCGGTCGCACTATTCTGCACGGTGCCTTCTCGGCGGGACTCGTGTCACGCATGGCGGGCATGTTCATCCCCGGCACCGACTGCCTGCTGCACGGGATGCAGCTGAAGTTTCTACAGCCCATTCTTCCACCGGCGAGATTGCTGGTGAAAGGCAGGCTCGTGAGCGAGCGCGGCGAGACCGGTCGTGTCACCGTCGACATCGCGGACGCGGAGAGCGGACGGCGGTACGTCGAAGCGTGGTACGAGTTCGGCCGGCATGGGCTCGCCTCCACCGCCGCCGCGCACCGGACGACGACGAACACCAGTGACCCGGTCGTCCTCGTCACAGGCGCGTCCGGCGGCATTGGACGGGCGCTCCTTGCGCGCCTGGGCGAGCGCGGCATCGGTGTGACACGAGGGACAGACGCCGGTCTCATCTCTGTGCCGGACCTCTCGCATGCCGCCGAGGCAATTGGTAGTGCCACGCTTGCCGGCATCGTGCACCTGGGCTGGCCTGCGCCGGACAACACGCGTCTCACGAAGTTGAGTGACCCCACCGCCGCGATCGACTACAACGTCTCTCAGCCGCTTCAACAGTGCATTGCGCTTGCCCGTTTATTGATCGCTCGCGGAACGCCTGACGCCTCGCTCATTCTTGTTGGTTCCACCGCCGCCGACCCCGGGCGTCACAACTATCGAATGCCGCTGTATACGCTCGCGAAGGCGTTCATTCCCGCGCTCACGAGGATTCTCGCCGTGGAGCTTGGTCCTTCGGGACGGCGGTGCGCCGCTGTGGTGTTCGACGTCGTCGACACGGGGATGAACAAGGGGATGAGCGCACAGGCGAGACTCGCGAATGAAGACCGCTCGCCTGCCGGCCGTCTTCCTTCCGCGGACGAGGCAGCGGATCAACTCGCGTGGATGGTGTCGAATCGCAGCGTGTTCCTGTCGGGTGCGACGGTGACGATGTCTGGCGGCGCGCTGCCATGAATTTCCTGGAAGCAAAGCGTCTGGTCGACGGATTCGCCGGGGGACCGCCGCTGCCGTTCCTCTTCGCGCTGTCCGGGTCGGCGGAGCCCTTTGATTTGTACCTGCGCGCCGCCGCGGCCAAGCATGGACGGTCGGCGGCAGTCTCGCTGCTGCCGTTCAATACGCTGGCGCAGAGTCTCCGGCGCGACCCCGACATTGGCGTGACGGAGGTGTTTCTCCTCCTGCCGTGGGACTTCGCGCCGGAAACGGATTGGCGCTCGGGGGTGCCGGACCGCGTCGACGACGTGGCGGTGCGGAAGGCGGCGGAGAGCATCGGGAGTCTGCTCGCTCGTCGTCTCGGTGCGCGCATCCTCTACCTCCCCGCGGCGCTGCCCCCGCTGTTCGCCGATCCGGCGCAGGACACGGCGTTTTCCGCATGGCTGCAAAGCCTTGCGATTGGTCTTGGCGCGCGCGTTCTGCCGCCCGAGTCGTTTTCCCTTGCGGGGTATTTCTCGAGCGGCTGTCCGGTCGGCGGCAAATGGATTGGATCAGTCGCGGAGAGCGCGGTCGATCTCGCGATCTCGGCGCGTCCCGAGCCCAAGAAGGTGCTGGTCACGGATCTCGACAACGTCGTGTGGAGTGGTGGCATCGCGGAGGATGGGTTTGACGGCGTGCATTTCGAGCCGCATGGGCGCGGCTATCCGCATTTCGTGTATCAGGGGTTTCTGAAGCGGCTGCGGAGTGAAGGCATTCTGCTCGCGGCGGTGAGCCGCAACGACGCGGACGTCGCCGTCGCGCCGTTCCGAACGACGCGAATGATTCTGCGCGAGGACGACTTCGTCGCGATCATTGCGAGCTACCATGCGAAGTCGGCGCAGATCACTGAGCTCGCATCGCGTCTCAATCTCGGGCTCGACGCGTTCGTTTTCGTTGACGACAATCCGGTGGAGATCACGGAGGTGTCTCTCGCCCTGCCGGCCGTGCGCTGTGTTCCCTTCCCCCAGCATGCCGACGGACTCGCCGCCTTCTTCAGCGATGCAACCGCCTTGTTTGGCCGTCGCGAGATCACAGCGGAGGACCGGGAGCGCACGGCGATGTATCGCCGGCGGCTGGAGGGAATCGCGCCCAGTGCCTTGAGCGGCGCCGACATCAGCCGGTTCCTGAAGGATCTGGACATGAGGCTCACGATCAACGATCGCTCGGATGGCGATCGCACACGCGTCGTGCAACTCATCAACAAGACCAATCAATTCAATCTCAACGGACGTCGCGTGACGGACCAGGACGTGGCAGCGGTGCTCGACGCTGGCGGTCGGTTGTACGGCGCGAGCCTGGCTGATCGCACGGGGAGTCACGGCGAGATCATGGCGTCTCTCGTGGATTCCAATGGGGTGATCACCGCGTTCGTGCTGTCCTGCCGCGTGTTTCAGCGCCGAGCCGAGTATGCGTTTCTCGCGTGGCTGCTCGCGCAGCCTGCGCCGCCGGCGGCGCTCGGGTGGGCGCCAACGCCGCGCAACGAGCCGTTCGCGCAGTTTCTTCGGGAGCTGGCCGGCGAGGCTCCTGCTGGCGAGCGCGTGGTGTCGTTCGATGCTGCCGCGGCTCGCGAGCGCTTTGCGCCGGATCTCGACCTTTTCACGCTTTCCGCTCCGTGAGTGGCGGCCCTCCGGTGTTTCCGAACGGTGCGCGGTTCGCGTTCACCATCATGGACGACACGGACGTCGCGACGGTCGAGAATGTGGAGCCGATCTATCGCCTGCTGGAATCGTTGGGTATGCGCACGACGAAGACCGTGTGGGCGTTGCGCTGTGACGATGGCAACTCGGACTTTGCCGGATCTCAGACGCTCGAGGATATAGAGTATCGTGAGTTCGTCGTGGATCTTCAGCGCCGCGGCTTTGAGATCGCATTTCACAATGCGACGATGGAGTCCAGCACGCGCGAGCGGACGCTCGAGGCGATTTCGCGGCTGCGGGAAGTGTTTGGCGCGGTGCCGCGCGTCCACGCCAACCACTCGTTCAACCGCGAGAATCTGTATTGGGGCGCGGATCGTTTGGATGATCCCTTGATTCGCGCACTGTATCGTGCGGTGTTGCGGTTGCCGCGCGACTTTTATCAGGGGCACGTACCCGGCTCCCCCTTTTGGTGGGGTGATCTCTGCGAGCAGCACATCGAGTATGTTCGCAATCTGTCGTTCGAAGACATCAACTTGCTCCGCGTGAATCCCTCGATGCCCTACGCTGACCATCGGCGCCGATACGGACGCATGTGGTTCTCGGGATCAGATGCCGAGAACGCGGACGCGTTCGTTCATCTGCTCCGCGCGTCGAATCAGCGGCAGCTCGATGACGATGGAGGCGTTTGCATTGTCGCGACGCACTTCGGCAAGGGATTTTGCGTCAACGGCCAGGTGCGCGATGACATTCGCGCCCTTCTCGGTCAGCTCGCGGAGCGGAACGGGTGGTTCGTGCCGGTGGGACCACTGCTCGACCATCTGCGCGCCCAACGCGCGGATTCGGCACTGCCCAGCGGTGAATGGCGCGCGATGCAGTGGCGGTGGATGCGCGACCTGCTGTCGCGACGAGTGGCGGAGTGGTGGCACTGATGGCACTCCTCGATGACGCGCTGATCGCAGCTGGCAGAGAGCGCGGGATCATGCGCCATGCGAAACCTTTTTACCGGTGGCTCAACGAGGTCCGCATGCCCGTGATCCGGCCGCTGTATGGCGCACTCTACGCCGAGCGCCAGCTGAGAGACATCTGGTGGCCGCTGCTCGCGAAGATCCTGTACCGCGAGCCGCTTCTGCGCTATCGGTGC
>JANMAY010000118.1:0-4875 GCA_031360095.1 Gemmatimonadaceae bacterium | reverse complement strand
CTTGAACGTTTCGTCGTTCATGGGGTTGATCCTCCTCGTTGGCCTGATCGTGAAGAACGGCATCATCCTGCTCGACTTCACACACCACTACATGCTCACGGAGAACGTCGCGTTGGAGCCCGCGCTGCTCGAGGCCGGACGAGTGCGGCTCCGCCCCATTCTCATGACGACGTTGTGCACCCTGTTCGGGCTCCTGCCACTCGCCCTCGGACTCGGCGCGGGCAGCGAGATGCAACGTCCACTGGCGCTGGCCGTGATCGGCGGCCTGGCGCTCTCCACGCCCATCACGCTCTACCTGGTCCCGACGTTTCTGGTCGCCGTCCGGGGACGGAACTACTCCCTCATCAAGGGAGAGGTCAGACCGCGCGCCGCGAGTGCGGCAGCGGGCATCACTTCCTCATCGCAGAGGCTCGTATGAACACCAGCATTCGGAGCGCCACGCTCCTCGCCGCGCTCGCGGCATTGACGCTTACCGCCGCACCAGCATCCGCGCAGATGAATTCCGGCAAGCCGGTCGTCAAGGCCGCCGTCAAGCATGAGACGCACGCGCAGCTCAAGGCCGAAGCGAAGATCAGCGCCGCTGACGCAAAGAAGACGGCCCTCGCTAAAGTCCCGGGCGGATGGGTCAAGTCATCGGAGCTCGAGCGCGAAGACGGAAAGCTGATCTACTCGTTCGACATCGCCACGAAGGGCAAGTCGGGCATCGACGAAGTGTGGGTCGACGCGATCACCGGACAGGTGGTCGGCGACGTGAAGCACGAGACGCCGAAGATGGAAAAGGCGGAAGCCAAGGCGGATGCGAAAGAACATCATGCCGCCGCAAAGGCCGCGAAGCACGACATGAAGGAGATGCAGCACGACATGAAGCACGACGCGAAGGAGATGAAAAAACCGTAACGAGCGACGTGTCGCGAGTTGCACAAAGGGCTGGCCTCCATACGGGGGCCAGCCCTTCGTATTCGGTCCGACGCGGCAACTATTTCTTCGCGTCGAACAACTTTACGTACTCGCCGTATCCTTCCGCGGCGAGCTTGCTCACCGGAATGAATCGCATTGACGCGGAGTTCATGCAATAGCGCATCCCCGTCGGCTTGGGGCCGTCATCGAACAGGTGGCCCAAATGCGAGTCCGCTTTCGCGGACCGTACTTCAACGCGCGTCATGAACAGCGTGCGGTCGGTCTTGGTCTTCACGTTCTCCGGAACGAGAGGACGCGTGAAGCTGGGCCAGCCCGTGCCGGACTCGAACTTGTCGCGCGAGCTGAAGAGCGCCTCCCCGGAAATGACATCGACGTAGATGCCTTCCTGATGGTTGTTCCAGAACTCGTTCTGGAACGGGCGCTCGGTCGCCTCGTGTTGCGTGACCTCGAACTGGATGGGCGTGAGCTTCTGCTTCAGCTCGTTCTCGCTCGGCTTCTTGAATGTGTCGGTCACTCTGCGCTCTCCTTTCGTATTGGCGGCAGCCTGTGCGCCAGCGTGCGTGTAGCCCGATATGGCCAGCAAGGCGCCCGACAGAACCAGAGCGCGCGCGGCGCGGGTGGAAATCGACATGTCAGTCTCCTTTGGCGAGGTGCCGGCAACGTGATCGCTCCGGCATACTCTGTAGTACTCTGGAAGCCGCTAAACAGTGCCCGAAACGCAGGCGCGACATGCAAGACAATCCAGGCGGCGTCGCACGTCGAAAGGAATACGCGTCAATCGTTCCAGCGGATCTCTCGACAGGCACTCCTATCGGGCCACTTCCGCCGGGTCCGAGGGCGACTCCCAGTTCGAGACGTTTACGTCGACCGGAAGCTTGATGTCGGCGACGGCCCGCGCCACGTCGATCATTCCCTGCCACACGCCGGCGAAGGGCAGACCGACCTCATGTGGCGCCTTGTCCTCCCCGAAGTCGCGTCCGCTGGCAACCCAGATGCGCGGTTCCTCGTTCACACCCGCGGCGGCGAATTCCTGCTTGAGATCATCATACACCACCTGCGCGTTGAACTTGTGCACGTACACGCCCGGCCGATATCGGCCGTCGGCAAGCAGGGTTCTCGCCCAGGCGCGGTAGTAGATGCGCATGACGTCCGGCATCTTCTCCATGCGCTCGATGTCCAGGAACACGATCGACTTTGGCGCGAAGCCTTCCTTCTGCGTCATCTCGATCGCGTCGCGCCCGTCGGCCAACCCCCGCTCCAGACTGATCAAGTCTGCGTTGCACGTGGTGCCGGATTTGATGAGCGACGCGATGCGCGCCGGTGCGAGCGAGCGCGGCTTGCGCCCCCACGTCTGCTGGCCTACGTAGACGACAGCGAGCCCCCAGCCCATATCGGTGAGCAGTTGTCGCTTGCCGACCCACGAGGGATCTCTGTGGCAGGGTGACGGCAGATAGTAGCCGACCCAGCTGTACGGTGCGTTTTTCGCGTTCTTCCACGCGCGCATCGTCTTCTCGCCCGGAAAGGTATGTGTGTCGAACCCGAGCTTCTTGCCTTCCTTTGCCTCGTCCGCGAGCGGCGCGTCCTGCCCTGTCATGGCGGCAGCAACCTGGGCCACCGTGGCCGCCGCCTGAACCAGCGAGCTCTGCGGATCGACCGGCGCCGTCGTCGAGCTTCCACAGCCGAGCGCGAGGCCCATCATGGCGAGGAAGACGGCGGTGCCTTGGAAGACGGTTCGGCGATGGGTTCGCTCCATTGCCGCGGTCCGATGCAACAGTCGTACGAGCGCGTCAGGCGTTTACGATGCTGGCGCGAGGCGGCGCATCACTCTCGGCCACCTCGGCGATCGCTCACGATGATCGTCAGCACCATGTAAATCGCGATCGCCGCCGCGATGATGAACCCCGTCATCCCCAACACCCGCGAATAGCGGAGCAGCATGGCGCTCGCGACCAACAGCCCTGCCAGCACGAGACCTGAGAACACCCGGTTCGCCACCTTCTGGAGCGCGACGATCAGCGAGGGAAGCTGCGGAACGTCCACATGCGTCGCGAGATCGTTGTTCGCGAGGCGTTGCGTGATCTGATCGAGCCGATGCGGAAGCGCGGCCAAAAGATCCCCGCTCTCCATCGCGATCTGGTACAGCCGGCGCGGCGACAGATCGCGGCGCGCCCGCGACATCGCGATCTCGTTGCCGAACGCGCGAATCGTCTCGAGCGGCGTATACGACGGATCCAACGCGCGTGTGACGCCATCGAGATTGAACAGCGCCTTTGCGAGCAGCGTCATTTCGGCGGGCAGCCGCAGGCCATGCCGGAACGACATATCAATGACCTCGAACATCAGCCGGCCGGCCTCGACCTCTGATGCCGTGAGCTCCACGTTTCGCGCGATGAGCGTCGCGATCTCGCGCGTATATCCCGCGCGATCGAAGTCGCCCGTGGGTTCACCCATCTCGATGAGCGTCGTCGCAACGTCGTCGCCCCGATGGTCGCCCAGCGCCATGAGCAGGCGCGTCGCCTTGTCGCGCATGGTGAGCGAGAGCCGTGCGGTCATGCCGAAATCGATCAGCGCGAGCCGCACGTCCACATCGCCAGGCACCGGCGCCGCCGCAGCCTGCGCTTCGGCTTCGATTCTCGACAGCGGCGTCGTCGCTTCACGCGTCTCGCTGCGGCGATTGTCGGTGATGACTTCCGCTGGCGTGAGCGGATTCTTCGTTCCCGGCATGACGACGAACACGTTGCCCGGATGCGGATCCGCATGGAAGAATCCGTCGAGCGTAATGCCCTTCAGGTACGCGCGAGTCAGCTCGTCAGCGACCGGGGTGAAATCGTATTCGAGCCGTGCGATCGGAGAGATGGCGTCGACCTTCACGCCGCGCACGCGCTCCGTCGTGAGCACTTTCTCCGTGGAATACGCCTCGATCACCTTTGGCACGACCAGGCGCGGATACCCCGCGAGCGATTTGCGGAATGCCGCCGCGTTGCGGGCTTCCGTGCGGTAGTCCAGCTCGTCCGCGAGCGCGCGCTCGAGCTGCTGGATGACGCCGATGACGTCGACGCGAGCGCCAACTCCCGTATGCGACGACATGAATGCCGCGAGCTCGTTGAAAAACTCCAGATCTTCAGCCAAAGCGCTGCGAATGTTCGGACGCTGCACCTTCACCACGACCTCGCGTCCTCCGCGCAGCCGAGCGCCGTGGACCTGACCGAGACTCGCCGTGCCGAGCGGCTCGGGATCGAAGAAGTCGAACAGCTTGCTCAGCCGCCCTCCGAGCTCCCCTTCGATCGTGTCTTCCACCTCCTGAAGTGGAATGGGTCCCACATCGTCCTGCAGCGACTCGAGCTCGCGGATGTACTGCTCCGGAAGCAGGTCGGGGCGTGTGGAGAGCACCTGGCCCAACTTCACATAGGCAGGGCCAAGCTCGACGAGTCGTTTCTTGAACCCCTTTGCATTCGCCTCGCGGTCCGCGAGCTCGTCGGCGGGCAGCTCCTCTTCGTCTGCCGAGAGATCGAGGAGCCCCTGCTGTTTCGCCACATCGCGCAGTCCATAGCGCGTGAACAGCCCAACGATCGCCGCGAGGCGCGGAATGTACTTTGGTGAGAGGAGCATGGAGGCGGGCTGGGCATGGAGCGTGCCGATAAGAAAGCGCGCGTCGGCACTTCGTGCCTCGCTTTTCTGCGCGCATCGGCGCCTTTGACGCCTTGCTTTTCTGCTGAAAAATGGGGCGCGAAGCGCCGACGTGCGCTGAAAAACGAGCGAAGCGAAGTGCGCCGAAAAGCGAGCGGCGAGGCCGCGATGCGCGCCCCTCACGCAAGTGCTCAAAGCGGTCGATACTACCGTAAACGCGGCGACGGGGCCGCTCACTCGACGACAGTAGCGCGTGGCACCTCCGGTGCACGCGCGGTAGTTTGAGCGCGCACCTTTTTCCCGATCGCACATGCCGGACACGGCTCCACA
>JANMAY010000090.1:0-1880 GCA_031360095.1 Gemmatimonadaceae bacterium | reverse complement strand
GTGACGGTGCCTGCGAAGACACGCTGGCTGCTGAACTACCAGAAGGTGCCCACGGGAGAAACCGAATCGGCGGAGAAATTTTTCCCGGGCGGCAAAGGCACGCTGAAGGATTACAACCTTGACGATGTGTTCAGCGATCTGAATCGCGACGCACAGGGGCGCGCAACGGTGACGGTGAAAGGGCGCAAGCAGCAGCTCGATGTCTCGCTTGGGCCGAACTACAAATCGCTGGTGATGTATTCGCCAAATCCGCTGAATACAGGACTCGGCAGCCAGATTGCGCCCCCAAACCCGAACGCTCCGGCGCCAGCAGCGGCAACGCCTGCGCGAGGGGCGGGTCGCGGAGCCACGCCACCTGCGGCCAACGCGCTCGCCACGCCAAACTTCATTTGTTTTGAGCCGATGGCCGGCATCACCAACGCGCTGAACCTCGGGCACAAGGGGGTGTACAAAGAGCTGCAATACATCAAACCGGGCGGCACCTGGGAAGAGAGCTTCTGGGTGAAGCCGTCGGGGTTTTAGGAGAAATCATGAAACGCTTAGGGTTTTCTTCGCTGATTTTGCTTGCGGCGGTTGCGTGCGGCGGGAGTCAGCCGCCGCGAGAGAGTGCAGCACCGGCGCCAGCAGCGCCCGCGCCAGAACCGCCGAAAGCGCCGTACTACGTGTACGTCACAAACGAGCCGGGCGGCGATCTGACGATCATTGACGGCGGGACCAACGACGCGATTGCGACCGTCCCACTCGGCAAACGCCCGCGTGGCATCAAGACAAGCCCAGACGGAACGAAGCTATTTGTCGCGCTCAGCGGCTCGCCGATTGCCGGGCCCGGCGTCGACGAAAGCAAGCTGCCGCCAGCTGACAAGACGGCCGACGGCATCGGTATTTTCGACATCGCGCAGCGAAAGATTATCGCCGTTCTTCACGGTGGATCCGATCCCGAGCAGACGGCAATCAGTAAGGACGGATCGAAAGTCTACGCATCGAACGAAGACACCGGAGAGCTCAGCATCATCGACGTGCCGAGTCAGAAAATCATCGGCAGCATTAAGGTTGGAGAAGAGCCCGAAGGCGTGACGACGAGTCCCGACGGAAAGCTCGTGTACGTCACGTCCGAGGGCGACAGTCAAATCTCGGTCATCGACACAGCGACGAATAAAGTCGTCAAGGTATTCAAGGTCGGTCCTCGCCCTCGCGCGTGCGATTTTCTGCCCGACAGTTCGCGTGCGTACTGCACATCTGAAAACGGCGGCACGGTCTCGGTCGTCGACACCAAAAAACACTCCGTGACGAAAACGATCAAGATTACTGGCGAAGGCGCGAAGCCGATGGGCATTGCGATCGCCCCGGACGGCAAACGCGTCTACATCACTACTGGACGGGGAGGAATGCTCGTCGCGATCGACACGGCGACCAATGAAATTGTCGGCTCGGTGAAGGTGGGTCAACGTCCCTGGGGCGTCGGCATCAGTCCCGACGGCAAGAGGCTCTACACCGCGAACGGGCCATCTGGCAACGTCACGGTCGTCGATGCCGAGTCGATGGGCGTGGTGAAAACGATTCAGGCCGGCAAGGGGCCATGGGGAGTCGCGGTTAACTAGTCAGAAATTAAGTTTTACTTGAGCGTCGGTGCCGACGACTGTGGTCCATTCGCGCACACGCCAGCTCTTGATGACACCGTTCATCACGTAGGGATCCGAAGTCGCGAACTTCTCGGCCGCCGCCGGGGAGTCGCCGTGAAAGAGGATAACGGCCCCGTCAGCGGGATTCCCAAGGGCGCCGCCGAGCACGAGTTCTCCACGCGACACCGCGGCACGCGCGTAGTCGATGTGCGCTTCTCGAAACGGTTTGCGCCGTTCTTCGTAATGATCACCGCCGTCGTA
>JANMAY010000080.1:0-4226 GCA_031360095.1 Gemmatimonadaceae bacterium | reverse complement strand
CCCGCGAGCATCGGGTGGTCACCTACGACCAGCGCGGCGGCGGTCGCTCTCGGCACGACGACGACCGCGCCTCCATCACATGGGAGGACCAGGTAGCTGACGTCGCCTTCGTGGCGCAGGAGCTCCGCGTGGACCCGCTCGTGATCGTGGGCTACACCTGGGGTGGATTGCTTGCGCTGCTCTACGCGATCGAAGCCGCCGCGAACAGGGTACCGCTCGTCCCTGGCAAGCTGGCACTCCTCGATCCCGCACCGGTGGATCGCAGCTATCGCGATGCCTTCGAGCAGGAGTTTGCCCGCCGGCAGGCGGGTCCCGAGGTCACGGCGATGCGGCAGGAGCTCGCGGATTCCGGGCTGCGAGAGCGCGATGCTGAGGCGTACCGGCAGCGCGCATTCGAGTTGAGTGTCGCGGGTTACTTCGCCGATCCCCGGCGTGTGATCGACCTCACACCTTTTCGAGTTACCGCACGGGTCCAGCAGTCTGTCTGGAATTCCCTCGGCAACTACGACCTGGCCCCCTCGCTGGGGAGCATACGGATGCCTGTCTTTCTTGCGCACGGCAGGCAGGACCCCATCCCCCTCGCATCATCCGAGACGATCGCGCGTGCCCTCGGCACGCATTGCCTCGTCCTGGAACACTGCGGGCATGTACCGTATGTTGAACAGCCGGATCAGCTCTTCCCACCCCTTCTCGCTTTTCTGCGCGAGCCGGCTTCACTAACACTGGTCCCATAGGGCGCCGTGGCCGACGAGACCGTCCAACCGCACATCGCGACGCTCGAGTACGACGGGCGACGTTACAATGTCAGCTGCCGCGTGGCCTTCGACGGCATCGAATACGTCGGGCGTTTGTGGTTCGCCGACGAGACCTGGGACGACGCGGGCCTGCCGGACCGGGGCGCGCTTCCCGGCCGCACGCGCGAGGAGGTACTCACGCTCGCCCGGCGGCTCACGCCGCAGGACATGCTCCTTCGATACCGTCGCGCACTCGCCGAGAAGCGACGGTTCGTTGGGCTTCGCAAGGCGACGGACGAGATCCTCGGCAAGATCCGCTACCTGAATCAGGTGGCGATCTCGATGCGCGCGGGTCTCCTGGATTCAGACGGAGCGGCGGCCGAGATCGATCTCACGGAGAAGCAGCTGCATGAGATCATCGAGAAGCTGAAGGCGTTTGCGGGGATAGAGGGGTAGAGGGGCGCGCTTCGGCGCGTTGCGCCTCGCTTTTCGGCGCGCATTGGGCCTGCGGCCCTCGCTTTTCAGCGCACCTTGGCGCTTCGCGCCTCGTTTTTCAGCAGAGCGGAAAAGCGAGCGGCAAGCCGCGATGCGCGCCGAAAAGCGAGCGGCGTAGCCGCGATGCGCGCGCCGTTATTTTCCAGCATGGATCCCCGCACCGCCGCGCACGTCCTCACCCAGATCGCCGCCTTTCTGGAGCTGCGCGCCGAAAGTCCATTCAAGTCCAAAGCATACGCACAGGCCGCAAAGGCCATTGTCACCCTCGACACCGATGATCTCGCTGCCGCTGACCGCGACGGATCACTTGCCGCCACCCGCGGCCTCGGTCCCGCCACGCTGTCCGTCGTGCGGGACCTCATCGCCACCGGCGAATCCCGCTACCTGAATCAGCTCGAGAGCGAAACTCCGCCGGGACTGCTCGAGCTCCTCGAAGTTCCCAATCTTGCCATCGCCAAAATTCACCTGCTGCACGAGTCGCTCGGGATCGATTCGGTCGACGCCCTCGAATCGGCGGCGCGCGATGGACGGCTCGCGACGCTCAAGGGATTCGGTCCCAAGACGGCAGCGCGCATCCTCAAAGGCATCGAGCTGTATCGCAAATCCGGCTCGCTCTCACTCTATCACCAAGCAGCGCACGCGGCAGCCGCACTCGTGGCAACCGTGCGCGCACATCCCGACGTCAGCATCGCCGAGATAGCCGGCTCGGTGCGCCGTCATCACGAGGTCGTTGGCGACGTCGACATCGTGGCGGCATGCCGGCTCAATCCGCTCGCCGTCGCGCAATCCTTCGCGCGCGGCCCGGGCGTGCGCGAGGTCTCGCGCGAAGAAACTGCATCGCCCTCCATCACCTACATGGACGGCGCCCAGCTCGACCTGTACTGCGTCACGGAAGAGGATTTCACAGTCGCGCTCTGGCGGGCCACTGGTTCGTCGGCGCACGTGCGCACAGTGACGGCGCGTCTTGCCGAGCGAGGCTTCTCACTCGCGGGCGACCGGTTGCTCGACGCGACGCGCGCCGCCGTGACGGTTCCCGATGAACGCGACGTGTACGAGCGCGCCGGCTTGCCGTGGATTCCGCCCGAGATGCGCGAGGAAGGGCACGAGATCACCGTCGCGACGCGCGGGCGGATGCCCACACTCATCGAGCTCGCCGACATCCGTGGGGTACTGCACTGCCACTCCGACTACTCCGACGGCAAGTCCACGATCGCGCAGATGGCCGACTCGGCGCGCGCGCGTGGATGGAGCTACATCGGCATCACCGATCACTCGCAGGCGGCGTTCTACGCCGGCGGGCTGTCGCGCGAGAAAGTGCTCGCGCAGCACCGGGAGATCGACGCGATCAACAGCAGCTCGAGCAACTTTCGAGTGCTGAAGGGAATCGAAGCGGACATCCTTGCCGACGGTACCCTCGACTACGACGCGGAGCTGCTGGACCGGTTCGATTTCGTCGTCGGCTCGATACATTCACGGTTCTCCATGGATCGCGAAACGATGACCAGCCGCGTGCTCCGCGCGCTCGACGACCCGCATCTCACCATTCTCGCCCATCCCACCGGCCGGTTGCTGCTGAATCGGGAGCCATACGCCATCGACATGGATCTCGTGATCCAGAAGGCGTGCGCCGTGGGGGTGGCGGTCGAGCTGAATGCAGATCCACATCGCCTGGATCTCGACTGGCGGCTGATTCCAAAAGCATTGGCGTGCGGCACACTCATCGAGATCGGCCCCGACGCGCACTCCACTAGCTCGCTCGACTATACGAGCATTGGAGTGGGAATGGCGCGGAAGGCCGGCGTGGAAGCGAAAGACGTGCTCAACACGCGGAGTGTCGAGGACGTGCTGGAGTTCGCACACGCTCGGCGCCGAGGCTTCTGATGGCCGCCAGGAAAACGGCGAACAAGGGGAAACGCGCCATGAGCAAGGTCGCCGGCACACCGCGGCTCGCTCGCAAAGCACCGAAGCGCGGCGTCCCGCGGTTACGCGGCGCAGCGCTCCAGGCCTATGCCACGTTGCTGCTCGATCGCTTGCTCGCCGAGTATCCGGATGCGCACTGCGCGTTGGATTTCACCAACGCCTTCGAGCTGTTGTGCGCGACGATCCTGAGTGCCCAGTGCACCGACAAGCGCGTCAACATGGTCACCCCCACGCTCTTCGCGCGCTACGGAAATGCCGCTGCGCTCGCTGTTGCGAAGCAGGAAGACGTTGAGGAGATCATTCGATCCACGGGATTCTTTCGCAACAAGGCGAAGAGCTTGATCGGCATGGCCACCGCGGTCCTCGATCGGCACGGTGGCGAAATCCCGGCCGACATGGACGCGCTCGTGAAACTCCCCGGCGTTGGACGCAAGACCGCCAACGTGATCCTCGGCAACGCGTTCGGGCGCAACGATGGCATCGTGGTGGACACGCACGTGACACGCCTCAGCAATCGCCTCGCGCTCACCACCGGCGCCGATGCGGTGAAGATCGAGCAGGCGCTGATTCCGCTTTTCCCGCAGCCACACTGGACGATGCTCTCGCACCTGCTCATCGAGCACGGCCGCAAGGTGTGCGATGCGCGCGCACCGCGTTGCGGGGACTGCCTGCTCGGGGACGTCTGCCCGTCCTCCGTTCTCCGGTCGTAAAGTGCCGCATTACGTCATTTGCCCGAATGACTATCTTTGGAGACTCACCCCGTTTGGAGACGACGTTGAAAACAGCCACTTTCGAGACGAATCGCGGAACGATCACCGCTGAGCTGTACGACAAGGATGCGCCGAAGACCGTCGAGAATTTCGAGAAGCTGGCCAACTCGGGGTTCTACGACGGTGTGAAATTCCATCGCGTGATCGAAGACTTCGTGGTGCAGGGCGGCGATCCGCAGTCGAAGGATCTTCCCGATGGCGATCCTCGCATCGGCTCCGGCGGTCCGGGGTGGAAGATCAAGTGCGAGACCGCGGGCAATCCGCGGAAGCACGAGATCGGCTCGCTGTCCATGGCCCACGCTGGCAA
>JANMAY010000070.1:0-12181 GCA_031360095.1 Gemmatimonadaceae bacterium | reverse complement strand
GGCGGTACGCCGGGCTGTTGCGCACGAAGTCGCTGATACCAAGGTTGGGCGCGATGATCCCGCTGCGCCGCCCGTTCCGAACATCCTGAAACAGGAAGGGCAGCCACATCACGGGCACGTCGCCAATATAGAGAATCGCCGGCCGTGCAACGACGAACGATCCCGTCCGCTTGATCTCGTTCGCCTTGAAGAAATAATCGGGCACCGAATCGTCGCAGGCGGTCACGGTGCCGTACTTCAAATAATAGATGGCACTGTTCGCGCTCGCGATGGAGTCGCTGCCTGCGGCGACGGTCACCGTTTCGCCGGTGATAAAAAGGGTCTGTCCGCTCTGCGGGATGGACGTCTTCACACCACGCACGCTCGCACGACGCGTGGCGATGTCGTACGTGCCTGCCCCGGAACTGATGATCGGCGCCTGACCCGGCGTCACGAAGATGTTTCCTTTCTTCGTGGGATCGCTTCCAACCTTCACCGCGCTTCCCGAGCCGCTGTACGTGATGGTATCGGACTTCACGAGCTGCGAATCGATCTGCACCATCGCATTCTTGGTGAGCTGAATGCCTCGGCTCTTCGCATCGAACGTGATGACGTCCCCTTGATACCGCCGCTGGCTGTACCCTGCCTTGTCGAGCAGCCGCTGCATCACGGAATCGGCCGGCGAAAAATTCGCCTGTGCCGCCGTGTCCTTGGGCGTGAGCGTGTCCCCCTTTGCGCGCAGGGAATCCAGACGCGTGCGCAACGTATCCAGGCGCACCGGCGACACCGCCGGACGAGTCACTGGCCGACCCGGAACTTGCGCGAACGCACCCGTCGCATGCGCGAATATCGCGATGCCTGCACACAGCAGCACAGACCGCACGCGCCAGTTCGTCACGCGGTTGCTTCGCTCGCCGCATCCGCCAGTCGCGATTTCTCGCGCTTGCGGAACACGATGTACGAGAGCCCGATGCTCAACTCGTACAACAGATAGAGCGGCACCATCAACGCCACCGAAGTGACGAACAGATCGCCAGGTGTGATGATCGCGGCCACCACATACGAGCCGATGACGGCATGACGCCGGAACTTCGTGAGGAACTGCGGCGTCACCAGACCCAGCGCCGAGAGGAGCAGAATCGCAATGGGCAGCTCGAAAACTGCGCCCATGGCCAGTACGAGACTCGTCACGAACCCGAAATACTCGTTCGCCGAGATCATCTGGTCGAACGCCTCGTCGCCCATCGACGTGAGAAAGCGCAGCGTCATCGGAAGCACGAAGTACCAGGCGAGCGCCGCGCCCCCGATGAACAGCAGCACAGCGCCCAAGATGACCGGCAGCACGACCTTCTTCTCGTGGCGGTGCAGCGCCGGCGAGAGAAAGAGCCAGACCTGATAGATGATCACCGGCAGCGCAATGACGACGCCCATGATGATCGCCGTCTGCATCATGATCGAAAATCCACCGCCTGGATGTGTGTTCATCAGCCGCCGGCCGTGCAGATAGGGCAGCATCGGCCCCTGCATCCAGACCAGCAGGTTGAACTTGATCACGATCACGAAACCGATGACGACGCCTACGACGAGCGCGCCCAGCGACCAGATGATCCGCCAGCGCAACTCCTCCAGGTGGTCGAGAAACGGCATCTCGGCCGAGCTACCCATCGTCTACTCCAGGCGACCTACTTGATGGAGCGAAGCTGCTCGCGCGCGAGCGCTGCTTCGTCCGAACGCGGATACTCCCTGATGATCCGATCGAACCCTGCGCGCGCCGCGGCCGTCTGCCCCGCCGCCTTCATCGACAGCGCGCGCTTGTACAATGCCGTCGCCGCCTTCGGCGACTTGGGGTACCGCTGCACGACGAGTCCGTATACCGAGTCGGCCGCCACCTGGTTCCGTTCCGCAGCGAATGTCTCTGCAATGTAGACCATGGCCTCGGGGGCATCCTCCGAGGCCGGATAGGTGCGCAGCAGGTCCTCGAAGCCGCTCCGAGCCACGCTTGCGCTTCCGCGCCGAAGCTGGTCGAGTGCGCTTTGGAACATTTGCGCCGCGCCGGGCCCGGCACCCGCTGGCCTGGTGGTATCGCCAGGGCTGGGCGCCGCGGTCGCTTGATTGCGCTCCTCGAGTGACGCGCGCAGCTCCTGCAGGCGCCGCTGGCTCTGGCCGCTAAGCTCCTGAATCTGGAGCAACTGTCGATTCATCTCGTAATGGTCGTTCTGCACGTCGCCCTGCAGCTTGGCGAGCCGGAGGCTCAGCACGCGCACGGAGTCGTTCGCGCGCACGATCTGACCGAGCACCTGATCGATGTGTGCCTGCCGGGCTGCATCCTGTTGTGCCGACGCCGCCTGCATCGACCGCAGCTGCGTCTGGAGCAGCACCACGTCGCCCTTGGACGCGAGACAACCACTCAGTGCGATGGCCACCAGCGGTACGAGACTCGAGAAGTGCTTCATGGTCGCGGCGGCAGGAGCGCCCCTCCGTGATGCACCTCGAACTCGGCGCGGCGATTCTGTTGGTATGACGCCTCGTCGGTTCCCGTCGATGCGGGTTGCGAATCGCCCAGACTCTGGGTGTTGAGGCGCGCGCCAACCACGCCCTTAGTCTCGAGGTATCGCTTCGCTTGGGCGGCGCGTTTCTGCCCGAGTGCGAGGTTGTATTCGGCGGTGCCGCGCTCATCTGTGTGGCCCGTAATCGTGAGCGTTACCGCCGGGTTTGCGATGAGCACGACGGCCTTGGCGTCGAGCGCAGCGCGGGCGTCGTCGCGCAGCTGATCCCTGTCATAGTCGAAGTAGATCCGCTGCGTGAGCGCCTGCGTGAGCTCTCCCTGCGCACGCTGCGCATCCCCACCTCGGTCGCCGAGCGCGGCCAGCGAATCGGCGCGGCGGCGGGCAGCCGTTGCGGCCATGATCGAATCGGCGCGACGCTGGGCCAGGCCGTCCATGGTGCTGGTGGATGGTGGCGTCGGCTCGGGCTGCACCTTTCTGCGGCAGGCGCCGAGCCCGCCGATGGTAAGGAGCAGCGCGAGGAACAGAACGGCGGGGCGATGGATCATGCGGGAGTGCTCCGGAAGAGTGGTGACGACCGGCGGTAGCGCGCTGGCCACTTCAATTGGAAAGGCGTGGCGACCACGCAGGGAGTCGAACCGCCGCGCCGCGTGTGAGCTGACGAGTGCGTCCGGTCTCGACGTCGAGCACCCAGAGCTGCTTCACGCCGCTCCGATCGGAGACGAATACGAGATGCCGGCCATCGGGCGCCCACGATGGATACTCATTTCGTCCGTCGCTGGTGAGCTGCTTCAGACCGCGGTCGCGCAGGCTGATGGTCATCAACTGAAACGTCGGGCCGATCTGCGACTGGAACGCGACGCTGCGTCCATCGGGCGACCAGTCCGGGCTCGCGCGATGCGCATTCTCCCCAAACTCCAGTGGCGTGAGCAAATCGACGTTCGTGCCATCGGCGTCCATCGTATAGATCTCCGGATGACCGGCGCGACCGGACGTGAACGCGATGCGGCGTCCATCGGGACTGAACGTCGGGGAGACGTTGTCGCTCCCACGTCCCACGGAAAGTCGCCGCCCACCGCCGCCGGCAATCGCCGCGGTGTAGATGTCGGTGCCGTCATCGGTGCCGTGCGCGTAGACGACGCTCGCGCCATCGGGCGTAAAGACTGGCGAGATGTACACGCCATTCCCGCCGACGAGCGCACGCGAACGTCCCGTCGTGAGATCATGCAGGATGATCTGCGCGGGAACGTAGGTGGAATACGCGATCATCGTTCCATTCGGGTGCCACGCGGGCGACAGTGGCGTGCTGACCTCCGTCACAGGCATCATCTGCTCGCCGTCGCTGTCGACGACCCAGATGCGCTTTGCGCGTTCGAACAGCACGCGCGTGCGCGAGATGCCGCGCGTGCCCGTGATGGCTTCTTCGAGGTCGTCCGCCAGGCCGTGCACCGCGGCCCGCCAACCGCGTGCGTCGGTCATGGGCGGCGTCGAATAGTCGCGAACGAGCGCCGTGGTTTGCTTCGCGATGTCGTAGACCGCCAGGTGCAACCCGGCTGCCGTCGGCGTCACCTGCACCGCCGCTGCGGCGCCAAGCCGTGCGAGCACCGGCCAGGACGGCGACGCGGCAGTCCCCGCGTCGGCAAGCGACCGGCCATCGAGCACGATGACGTTCACACGATCGCCCAAGTCGAGATCGCGTTGCACGATGGCGCGAACGGAGTCGGCGCCAACGCCGCGCCCCGGCAACACCACGACGCCAGGCTTGGAGCCCGGATCGTACGTGAGTCCAATGCGCACACCGCGCGGGGTTTCCTGCGCAGTGAGCGGAGCGGCAATGAGAAGGAGCGCAGCGAGCGCGCGAGCAATCGAAGAATGCATCAGCGAATGAGCCTGGGGTCGAAGCTGAAGATCACCGGAAGCACGTCGTCCGAGAACCCCTGTGGAAGCGGGCCAAAGGCGCGCGACGCAAGCTCCACGGCGGCGAGTGCATCTTGATCGAAGGAATAGACGGACGAGCGCCGAGTGAGCCGCAAGCCCGCAATGCTGCCATCACGACGGATCAAAAACGCCACCTCGGCTTGCAGTGCGCCCCGGGCAGATGGCTTGAATTGCAGCGCGATCTGTCGCACGACGTTCTGGAGATACACGGGATACGGGAAGTCGATCCCCTCCACCTTCACGTTCGCTACGTCGGCGCCGCGACCACCGACGGGCCCACCACCGGCCACCGGCGCCACCGCAGCCTTGGGCGCTGGAGCGGCCGCATTGGGTGTCGCCGTCTTGGGCTGCCGCACCGGTTTTGCCTTCGTCGGCGCCTTCATCCGTGCCGGCTCGGGAGTTTCCCGCGCGAGCGGCGTGGGCGCTGCTGGCGTTGGCACCTCCGGCGTGGGTTGCTGCGCCACTCCGATCTGTCGCGGGGCCGGCGCGGCCGCAATGAGGCTGACGCGGTACGTGGGAGCAACCGGCGCGCGCGGCACAGCGCGAGCGAACAGCAGGGCGGCCGCCGCCAGCACGTGCACGACCGCCGAAATGGCGAGCGGGCCGCGCAGGGTGAACTCCTCGCGCGCGGCGAGTACACTCACTTGCTCGGCTCCGGATCCGTCACGAGGCCGACGTCGCCGACCCCGGCGGCCCGCATGATCGCCAACACCTGCGTGACGAGGCCGTACGGCACACTCGCATCTCCGCGGAGATACACGCCATCACGCGACCGCTTCGAGGCGAGCGTCCGAAAGGCCGAACGGAACTCGGAAACGGTCATCTTGGTTTCGTCGATGTAGACCGCGCCGCTACGATCGATCGTCACCACCAGACCACTCTTCGGTTCGAGCGGCTTCGCCTCCGCTTTCGGAAGCGCGACGTCGACTCCGCCCTGCATCATCGGCGCGGTGATCATGAAGATCACGAGCAGCAGGAGCATCACGTCGATGAGACTCACGACGTTGATCTCCGCATTCAGCGGCATGCCTTCGCGACGCCGCCGGCGCACGCTAGACGCGCCCTTCGCGCACGAGCATCGCGATCACGGTGGTGCCGAATCCTTCCAGCAGATTGTCGAGCCGGTTGAGCCGGCTGGCGAGAATGTTGTAGCCGAACGTCGCAGGAATCGCGACGCTCAACGCAGCTGCGGTCGCAACGAGCGCTTCGGCCACCCCAGGCGCGACCGCCGCGAGGTTCCCCGATCCCTTCGTCGCGATGCCAACGAACGCGTTGATGACGCCGAGCACGGTGCCGAGCAGTCCGATCAGTGGGCTGGCAGAGCCAATGGTCGCGAGCCAGGGCAGAAAGCGGCCGAGCCGATCGCGCTCGGAAAGGGACTCGGCGTCGAGAACGAGGCGCAGCGTCTCGACGCGCGATGCTGCCGCCATGGGCGAGAGCGGAACGCCAGCGCCAATGCTCCCCGACGTCGGTCCGCTCTCGCCGACGAACTGCATCGCGCGGACGAGCAGACGCTGCGCGGCATTCGGCGAGCTGTGCTTGGATGCCTCCGCGGCGGCGGCGAGCCGCGGCGCGCGCTCGACATCGCGGGCAAAACTCATGGACGCGCGGAGCGACTTCGAGAGCTGTCGGCCCACGCCAAACATGATGGCCCAGCTTACCAGCGACAGCACGATCAGAATACCGAGCACTACCTGTGTTTCAGTGCTCGCGTGGAGGATCAAATCTTTCGGCGACGTCGGAATGGCGCCGGCGGCCTGGAGCAGTGCGATCATGCGCGTCCTGCAGGCGACGTCGCTCCGTGCTGCGCCTCGAACCATTCGTAGCTTCGCCGCAGACCTTCCTCGAGCGAGACGCCAGGACGCCAGCCGAGCATCGCGCCGATTTTGGTGATGTCGAGGTAGGACGTGCGCTGCTCGCCTGGCCGCTCGGCCGCGTGCTCGATGGGCGTGCGCACGCCGGCGACGGAGCTCATCACAGAGGCAAGCGTGAGCACATCGGTCGCGATTCCAGTGCCAACATTGAAGGCGCGGGCATCGAGCAGGCCGACGGGCGGAAGCGGCTGCGTCGCGGCGCGCCACGTGGCGTCGACCACATCGCCCACAAACACGTAGTCGCGCGTCTGTCGCCCATCACCGAACACCGTCAACGCCTTTCCCTGAAGCAGGCGGCCACAAAAAATGGCGACGACCCCCGCCTCTCCATGCGGATCCTGTCGCGGGCCGTAGACATTCGCATACCGCAGCACCGCCGACTCGACGCCGTGAATGCGCGCATAGTAGGCGAGATAGTACTCCACGGCGAGCTTCGCGATCGCGTACGGCGACTCGGGATCCTTGCTGTACGTCTCTTTGTTCGGCGGCACTGTCGCATCGCCGTAGACGGCCCCGCCAGTGGACGAGAACACGACGCGCGTTGCGGGTGAATGCTCACGCACCGCCTCGAACAGCTGCACCGAGCCCAGCACGTTGCAGTCCGCGTCGAATCGCGGATCGAGCACACTCTTGCGGACATCCATCTGCGCGGCGAGATGCACCATCACCGCCGGCCGAATTGTCGCGACGACGTCCGCGGCCGCTCGCGACCGGATGTCGACCTCGTGGAATGTCGCGTTCGCGGGGAGGTTGGCCCGCTTGCCCGTGATCAAACTGTCGACGATGTGCACCTTCCAGCCCTCGGCGAGGAAGCGTTCGGCCACGTGCGAGCCAATGAACCCTGCGCCACCGGTGATGAGTGCTGTCGTCATGTCGTTCGATCAGGAGGTGAGGGAGAGTCGTGCTCGAGAGACTCGGCGCGCTCGTCGAGCGCGAAGAGATATCGCGCCGCGTCCACGACGCCGAGTCCGCGTCCGTTCGCCGCGGCGGCGCGCAGACGAACCGACGGCTCGTGGAGAAACTTGTTCGTGAGCACCTGCGAAAAGCGCTCGACGATCGCACGTTGGTCCGGCGTGAGATCGCCGAGCTTTCGCAGGGCGTCCGCCAGCTCCCGTTCGCGCACGCGGTGCATCTCGTCGCGGAGCTGCGTGAGCACCGGCACGGCGGCCAGGCCAGCCAACCACTGCCAGTACGCCTCCACCTCGTGCGCGATCAAGGACTCCGCGAGCGGCAACTCACCGGTGCGACGCTCGCGGTTCGCGTCGACGACCGCGTGCAGATCATCGAGATCGTAGAGATAGACGTTGTCGAGCTCCGCCACCGCAGGGTCGACATCGCGCGGCAGCGCGATATCGAGAATGCAGAGCGGTCGATCGCCACGGCGAACGATCGCGTCACGCACACGCTCCGCGCTGACCACCGGGTGCGGCGATGCGGTGGAGCACAACAGCAGATCCACGTCGGAGAGCGCCGTCCACGCTTCGTCGTAATGCACGGCCGTCGCGCCATACTGATCGGCAAGCACTTGCGCGCGCGCGAACGTGCGGTTGGCGACGATCGCCGCGTGCACGCCTTCGTGTTGTAGCGACTCGAGCGCCAGCTCTGCCATCTCGCCCGCTCCCAGCACCATCGCGCGGCGCCCGTGCAGGGTGCCGAAGATCTTCTTCGACAACTGCACCGCTGCTGAGCTCACGCTGAGCGCGCCGTGCCCGAGCTTCGTTTCATGGCGCACGCGTCCGCCGGTGAACAGCGCCGCGTGAAAAAGCCGATTGAGGACAACGCCGGATGCGGGCCGGCTCCCTTCCCACGCATCGCGAACCTGCCCGTGAATTTGCGCCTCGCCCACGACCATCGAGTCCATTCCCGACGCCACCCGGAAAAGGTGCGCCGCAGCGTCCCGATCACGGCGGACATAGCCGAATGCGCTGGCATCCGAACCCGCCCCGAGACGTTCGGAGAGTAGCGCCCACGCCGTCGTTGCTGCCTCGCGAGACCCTTCGACCAGATACAATTCGGTGCGATTGCACGTCGAGAGCAGCACGCCTTCGCGAATGTCGGCGTCCGCGCGCAGCCGCTCCAGCGTGGGTACGATCTCACGCGGCGTGAATGCGAGCCGCTCGCGCACGTCCACCGGCGCGCCATGGTGACTCACCCCCAGCACGATCACCGCCATGCCGACGTCCGCTCCCAAAGCGTGCCCTGCTCCACCGACTCGCAGAAACGTTCGTCCAGCAGTGCTGCACTGAGACGGCGCCACTCAGGTCCCTCGTCGTCCGCGAGCAGTTGTCTGCGACGCACGCTCAACGCGTCGATCGCCTCTGCGTAGCGCGCGTCGAACCGCTCCGCGATCGCATCCCGGATGCGCGAAGCGGCAGTCGGCACTCCGCCAGCGCTCACACCGATCGCGAGCGTGCCTTCGCGATGCACTGCCATGGTGGCAAAGGACCCTTCGTCCGGAGCGTCCACCACATTCACCAATCGGTGCGCCGCACGCGCATCGGAGGCGATGGCGGCGTTCACGTCGCGATCGTTCGTTGCCGCGATGACGAGCTCGGCGTCGCCGATGTCGACACGATCGTAATCGCGCAGCGCGAGCAGGATGCGATGCTCGAGCGCGACGGCCCGCATGTCATCGCTGGGCTCGCGGGCCACAACGCGCACGATGGCGCCGGCATTGGCAAAGAGGCGTGCCTTACGGACTGCCACCGGCCCGCCACCCACCACGAGCACACGCACCGACGACGCGTCGACGAGAATTGGGATGCCGCTCATAAAAAGCGTCCGCCGCCGTTCGTTTCCGCGAGCCGAAACGCAACGTACAGCGCAACGACCGCCGTGAAGCTTACGCTCGAGTAGATCGCGGCGCGGCGCGCCTGCCATCCGCCCACCATCCTCCCCAACGCAATGGTGCTCACGGCGAGCCACGCTCCCATGGCCCAGATGATTTTCGGTGCGCTCAGCTCGTGATATGCGAGCGCGTAGGTGATCGCGAGCACAACACCGAGGGTGAGCCCCATCCACCCCGCAATTGCCGCCACGTGATTGACGCGATCCAACGTCGAGAGTGGAGGGAAGAAACGATAGATCGCACCAAACCGGCGCGACTTGAGCTCGCGACGCTCGATCAGATACATGCATCCTGCCGCTGCCGCAGTCGCGAAGCCCGCGATCCCGACGAAGCTCAATGCGATGTGGGCCACCAGCCACGTGCCACGCGCCCCCGTGGGCTCGATACCCGGCACCAGTCCAACGAGGTTGCCACACATCGTTGCGATGGCGGCGAGAGGCGCGGTCACGAGCGTCAAACTGACCTCCCGCGCGACGAGCTCGACGGCGAGCAGCGTTGCGGCGAGCACGAGCCCCGCGAACGAGAGGGATGGACCGAGCCCAGTGAGCGGCAGCTGTCCCACGCGCTGCGCGTACACGAGCAGCCCGATCGCGTGCGCGACGATGCCGGCGCCGAGCAGTGCGGCCACGCCACGCACCGGGGCTCCCACCGGACGCGCAAACGGCGTCGCGGCAAGGGCCGCGGCGCCGATGTAGCAAGTGATAGCGATGAAGTGGGCGATCGCGGTCATGTCTATCGCCCTAATGTAGTGCGCGGACAGGCGTTACGGCATTCCGTCACGCCTGACCGGACTGTATCCCACTAGGGCATCCGCGCGGTCACGCGAACACTCTCGCCGACCCGAATCGCCGGCTGCTGCTGCCATGTGACACGCGCCGTACTGCCATACGGTGTCACGCGCACCACCTGTCCCTGGGCGATCAGCACTTCGGGGAGCGCGGGCCGCTCGTCCTGCACGGCATCCTCGCGGGCGTGATAGATATGAATCTCGTCGCCAATGCGCATCCCATCCTTCGACGACAGATCGAACAGCACATCGTAGTTGTACGACGGCAGCACGGCCGCCCGATAGATCGCGCGAACCTTGGTGGAGCGACCGTCGCGATACGTGTTCGGCACTCCCGACGCACCGGCACCTGCGGTATCCAGTGCAATGATGCGTGTGTCAGCATCGAGCTTTCCGTACAGCTCGATCACGCGCGCAGTCGCGGCTTCACCATTGCGCGGCGACCGAACGATTTCCAACACCGCAGTGGGGATGACGATCCTGCCTACGTCCTCCACATGATCGCCAAGCGTGTACGCCACGAATTTCTCTCGCTCGGCCGCTACGCTTCCAACCGGCGGAACGACGAGCACGCGGTCGAACAACTGATAGTTGCTCGTCAAGCGCACCTTATCGATTCCCGGCAGGTCCGCGCCGAACAACAGCTTGCCCGAGCCGGCCGGTCCCTTTTCCGGCCCGAAATAGGGGGCCCGAACGACATCGCCCATGGCGACGCGCGCAGGCGATGCGACGATCGCTCCGGCACTGCTGCTCGGACGGGCCAGTGAAGCCGGGGTGAAAACGGTGGGGCCCACTCGGCTGCGCGGCGCATCCACTACCTCAGGGGGCGGTCCGGCCGCCACCGTCGTCTGCCCGGGCAGGCGCAGTATCTCACCTGGATAAATCCAGTGCGGATCTTCGATCTGATCGGTGTTGAGCCGATAGATCTCCGGCCACAGGTAGGGATCGCCAATGTACGATTGGGCGAGATCCCACAGTGTGTCGCCGCGTTTGACGGTATGAGTCGCCGGCCGATCGGCGCGCACGTCTTGCGCGTGCGCGAGCGGGCTGGAAGCGGCAGAGTACAGGATGGCGGCGGAGAGCGACCAGCCGAGACGAGAAATCTTCACGCGCTCGAGGGGAACAGCGCCAACGGAAGGCGCATGGGAAAGACGGGAGGCACCACCGACCTCGGCAGGGCCATTTCGGGTAGGACGATTGGTTCCCGGATGAGAAACCGGCCGATACGAGACACGCGTATCGGCCGGCGGGAGCGATTGTGAGGTGGGTTACACAATTCCCCTCATGCGCGGGGGAGGCCGATCTCTATTTCCACACTTGCTGCGCCCGGCGCTCGAGGCTGTCCCGCACATACGCCACACGCAGACACGGCTTCATCTCCCGGACCGCCTCGGCATCGAAAGCGGCCCACCGCGCGCTGTCGACCGTGGCTGCGAGACGACGGTACAGTTGTGCGCGCATGTCGATGGTCTGCCAGTTCTGGAACTCGTACGGATTCGCGAATGCGCGCGCCGCACTGAGCGTATCCCCGCGCGCGAGGAGGAGCTCCCCCTTCGCTCGGCGCGCAGCGCCTACGGAGCACGTGCCAGCACGCTCGGCGAATACCGACGAGGAATCGCTGAACGCCGAGGCCTCCGTCGTACGGCCATCGAGCAGCGCGATATGGGAGAGATCCGCGTACGCACGGGATCGCCCATTGAGACAGAAGCGATGCTCCGCTCCGACCGACCGCCACAGGCGGCCGAACCGCAGCCTTTCGCACGGCGTCGAGAGCGCGGCGTTGAGCGCCGTGACGGCCTGCGCGCGGACGTCCGGCTCGCGCAGCCACCGTTCGTCGATCGGGAGACCAAACGTCAGGGCTCCTGTCTTGTCCTTTACCGCGTGCAACGCCCAGCGCCGTTGCATCGCCTCGTCGCCGTAGCGCGTGACGAGCGTGCCGGCGAAGCTGAAGCGCATGTCCATTCGCGAGCGATCGTAGAGCGAATCCAGCATCGGAACGAACGGTGCGATGGAATCCTTTGGCAGCTGACGCAGCTCCCGTTCATGCAGCATGTCGGCATACGACGCGAGCGCGCGGGGATCCTCGGGATGCTCGCGCACCAGCCGCATGGTCCACTTCGCCGCCTCGCCTGGCTCCTCGATCCGCCGCGCAAAGGCAATCATCGCCGCGAGCCGATCGGCGTCCAACGTCTTTTCATTGCCGAGACGCGTATCGAACGCGACGTACTTCCGCTGCGCACTCTCGAAATAC
>JANMAY010000061.1:0-3654 GCA_031360095.1 Gemmatimonadaceae bacterium | reverse complement strand
CGTACGAATTCTCATAGCAGATGAGTCGCACCTGCTGCGCGAGGCGCAACGCGGGCTGTAGCAGCCGTCGCACAACCAGCTTCGGGACGACGTCCACCACTCCGACCTTCAGTCGCAGCGGATGCCCTGGTGACTGCCCCTTCACCGTCTCGACCATCTCGCGACCCAGACTGAAGATCTCGTCCGCATAGCGGAACACGACACGTCCCATGTCCGTGAGTTCGAGCTTGCGTCCGACTTTCAGGAACAGTTTCTCGCCCAGACGGTCCTCGAGCGCGTGAATCTGCGCGCTGATCGTCGGATGCGAGAGACGGAGCGCTTTCCCCGCTGCGGTGAGCCCGCCTTCGCGGACGACGGCCCAGAAGTAGAGCAAGTGGTGATAGTTGAGCCATTCCAAAGTGCACCTATCCGTAGGATTACTCGACATGATACATCGAAATTTCGTTATTGTCGACAGCTTCTTCACCATTTAACCTCAGGTTGTGGCGCCAACGGAGCGCCGAACCTTCGGAGGCTATTGTGCAGATCCACGTTCGTGTTCGCGGTCTCGCCGCTTCATCAGCCCTCCACCGCCATGCGGTGGGCCGAGTCGAGCAGGAGCTGCGTCGTGTCGCGCATGAGATCACGCATGTCGTCGTGCGCATCACCGACATGAACGGCCCGAAGGGTGGGCTCGACAAGCGCTGCTCGATCGTCGCACGGGGACCGCGTGTGCGCGCACTCTCGATTGGCCAACTCAGTGCCAACGCGTTCTCGGCTGTTCACCTCGCGGCGGAGCGACTCGCGCGGGCCTTGCGACGCGATCTGAGGAAGACCACGACCATCCAGCAGCGCGCACTCGCGCCGTCCTGATTCTCGAGGGTATACCGTGTTCGCTGCTTCGATCGGCTCACCATGGTTGTGGACTGGCTTCATCGCGTTCGTGCTCGGCATGCTCGTACTCGATCTCGGCGTTCTGCACAGAAAGACACATGTGGTGAGCGTCAGGGAGGCCGCGATCTGGAGCGCAGTGTGGGTCGCGCTCGCCGGCGTGTTCAACGCGGGCGTCTACTTCATGTTTGGCGCCGAGCGCGCGCTGGAGTTCACGACCGGGTATGTCATCGAGAAGGCACTGGCCGTCGACAACATCTTTGTCTTCGTCGTCATCTTCTCGGCGTTCAGAATTCCTGCGCTCTACCAGCACAGGGTCCTGTTCTGGGGGGTGCTCGGAGCGCTCGTCATGCGCGCGGCGTTCATCTTTGCCGGCGCGGCCGTGCTCGAGCGCTTTCACTGGTCGATCTACGTCTTCGGTGGCATTCTCGCGCTGACAGGCATCAAGCTGCTGATGCAGCGAAATAACGAGGTGCACCCGGAGCGCAACCCGATCGTCCGGCTGTTCCAGCGCGTCATGCCGGTGACGCCGCAACTCGCGGGCGAACAATTCACCGTCGTCGAGAACGGGCGTCGCTATGCGACTCCGCTTCTGCTGGCGCTCGTTGCGGTGGAGGTAACGGACCTGATTTTTGCGGTGGATTCGATTCCGGCGATCTTTGCCGTGACGTCCGATCCCTTCATTGTGTTCACGTCGAACATTTTCGCGATCCTTGGCCTCCGCTCGTTGTACTTCCTATTGGCGGAGGTGATCACAAAATTCGTGTACCTCAAGGTGGGTTTGGCCATCGTGCTCGTGTTCGTGGGAATGAAGATGCTCGCGATCGACATTTACAAGGTCCCGATCGCGGCATCGCTCGGCGTCATCGCGGGTATTCTCAGCACGTCGATCGTGGCGTCGCTCCTCACCACGCGGTCTGCCCCCAGGCCGTAGGTACCCTGGCGTGTGAGTGCACGGAAGTGCCTCCACAGCGATCGTGATCTGCGATCATCGCGGCCCGCCACCGCCCGCGAGCAGTGTAAGCGCCCGGCGCTCCGCGTTGAACGTGACGATCATGACTTGGCGCGGCGCGAACGCGAGCGTGGTATCGAGCACGAGCTGCGCGGGGATGGCGGCGCGCTCTCGGCGCTCGTGCTCCACAACCTCGCGCTGCGCCCGCCCGGCGAAGATTCCCGTGTCCGCCTCGGTCGACGACGGCTTCGCGTACGCCGCCTCGCCGTTGCCATCGTTGGTCGCCTCGCGCCGAGTGAACACCACGCGCACGCGGTGCACGCCCGCCGCCACGTCGTACTCGCGGAGCACGTACAACGGACGGTCGTGGCGCAGTCCCGCGCCGTGTACAAGGGCTTCGCCAATCACGTGCCCATCCGACTCGACGCGCAGCGCATACGTGGCGAAGCGCCCATCGCACTCGACTCGCTGCCGCATGTGCTCTTCACGTTCAGCCAGCTCCTTTGCCGACAGGGTGCGACAGACCTCGATACGTTCGGGACGCGCGCTCCACGACAGCCGCAGGCGTGCAGTCGTGCCCTCGTGGAAGGGCAGTGGCGCCGCCGAGGCGCGGGCTAAAAGCGTGAGCACGAGTGCGGAGATTGCGCTGGCGATGACCAACCGCGCCGCGCGCGCGAGTGTGATCACGAGTCCTTCTCGTCCGCGCCGATCGGCACAGGGTCGCACACCACGTCAAGATCGATGTCGGTTTCTTGTGTTGGACGGTCGAGCGCCTCGAGGGCGCGCGCGAAGTCATCGTACGCGGCGAGCGACGCGCGCTGGTTGCCCGGCGCGAGCGTTGCGAGCCGCACTCGCCGGCGATCGACTCGCGGCTGTAACTCCGCCTCCCGATCGTTGAACACGCGTTCGTGGAGCCACTTCGGCCCTTCGCGGCTGATGCAGTCGCGTGGCGGGCAGCCGCACACGATCACGCCTGGTGCGCCACGACGAACGAACTGCTCGATGACGGACGTGTGCAAGTTGCCGACGCATGACACGCCGTGCACATGTGCGCCGCGGGCACGCAGTGCGGCGACGTGCGACGCGGGCGCCTGCTCGCAGCACACGGCCACGATGGCCGGCGAGTCGCCATGCGCAGCGACGCTCGCGCCAGCGCGCGCGTACTCCGTCAGCACCGCGGAGCGAAGCCCCGCGAGCTGGTCGCGTCCTGTGCGTCCCTCCGGGCCGACGCCCATCGGTGCACAGGATCCGGCGCAGATGCCGCAGCTCACGCAGCGGGCAGGGTCGACGAGCGCCACGAGAGTAGGACGGTCGTCGGCGCGCTTCACCATGGTGATCGCCTCCCACGGACAGTCCTGCGGGCACTGGTTGCACCCCGTGCAGAGCCGCGGGTCCACGACGCTCGGTGCCAGAGCACCGGTGCGGGGCTGGCGCGCGAAGCGCGGCACCAGCAGGGCAGCCGCGGAGAGGACCAGCACCGCGCTCCACACCGCGCCCGGCGACAGACGCTCGGAGATCGGCAGCCACCACGCGGCCACGAGATCGGTCGGCGTCGTGGGCGCAAGCGTGAACGCATTGGCCGGCGCTCCCAATGGCGCAGGGATGATGACCGCCGCAACCACGAGCGCACCAATGATGCCCCACATCACGCGGCGTGGCGGCAACAGTGCCGGACGCGCCAGGTGCGACACGTGCAGCCACAGGCCCGCGCCCATCGCGAGCGGCACGGCGATGTGAATGAACATGTTCACGAAGAAGAAGGCACTCGGCACCGGGCCGTCGCCGGCGAAGATGCGGCTGAGCGGTTCGGAGAACACGGGGAGCACGTCGAG
>JANMAY010000050.1:0-2119 GCA_031360095.1 Gemmatimonadaceae bacterium | reverse complement strand
GTCGCCTATTCCCGCCGGCCAGACGCCGGAGTGCACAGCGGGGCCGATGCGCGTCTTCGTCCAGACCTGTGTGGCGTCAGCCGGGATCTTGAACCAGAAGAGGCCGTTCTCACCGCCGTTGCGGTCGCCCTTGTCGGTGTTGACGACGACGTCCGGCCTGCCGTCGTGGTCGATGTCGGCGATGACCATGTCGTGGCCGCCGTAGCTTGCCGAGTCGTAGACGTATTTGGTGAACTGGGTGGTGGCTGGATTCCGGGTATTCTTGAACCACGAGCCCGAGGAGACGATGTCGAGCCAACCGTCGCGGTCGACGTCGAGCGCATTGACGCCGCCGTCGGCGGTGTTGTCCGTGGACACTATATAGAAGGGCCAGTCCTGCTTTGTGCCATTATTGACGAAGAGGTACTGTCGTTTCTCACGCGTGCCGAAGTGCTGGCCAATGAGGTAGTCGGTGCGGCCGTCGTTGTTGAAGTCGCCGGCGACGCTCTGGCCAAAGCCGGGGAGCTTCGGGTAGGTGGTGCTGACGTAGTGGTGCTCGAACGCGATCCGTGTGCTCCCCGTACGCGCCTCAGCTGATGGCGAACTCGTAGCCGCTCGTTCCGGGATCGCCTGCATCAGCAGCGCGTTCGCTCGATCGAGATCGGCCGATCCCGCCCGCGCGCCGACGAAGTGGCCCATGCGTACGATCACGAGATCGCGCGACGGAACGACGTAGACGTCCTGTAACCCTGCGCCGCGAAACGCGAATGCATCGCGCGGCAGGGGCCACACGCCGCGCGCATTCACCCACACCATGCCGCCGTATGCCGAGTCGCGCCATGCCGGCGCGGGAGTGGAGACGAACTTCGTCCATCCCTCCGGCAGCAGCCGCTCGCCGCGCCACACGCCGTCGTTCAGGTAGAGCATGCCGAGCCGCGCCCAATTGCGCGCTGTGCCGTAGTCGAATCCGTTGAGGAGAAAGTTTCCGTAGGGGTCGGTCTCCAGCACCTGGCGGCGGATGCCGATCTTGTCGAACAGCGCGCGCTGCGGAAAGGTGAGATACTCCTCGCCGCGCTTGCGAACGGCGTCGCGAATCACGAGGCCGAGTGTGAGCGGATCGCTGTTGCGGTAGCGGCCGAACGTGTTCGGCTCGAACTGGAGCGGACGCGTGGTGGCCCACTCGAACGCGTCGATCGCACCCGTGTAGCCGAGGTCGTGATCGTGATATCCGGGATTGTCCTCCGGGCTGCCGCGGCTGAAGCGCAAACCGCTCGACATCCGCATGAGATCGATCACGCGGATCTTCGCGCGCGGGTCGTTGGGTGTCTTGCGCCACTCCGGCACTGGTGCGGGATCCTCGAGCCGCAGCGCCTTCTGCTGAATCAACATCCCGACGAGCGTGCCGACGATGCTCTTGCCCATCGACCAGCTCTCGAGCTGCATGTCCCTGTTCGCGCCGGCCCCATACCGCTCGGCGATGATACGTCCTTTGTGGACGACGACGAATGCCGCGGTATGCCCCTCGGGAGTAGCGAACGCCGCGTCGACCGCCTGCCGCACCTTCGCCGAGTCGATCTCGGGGGGAAGGGGCAGGGTGGGGAGGACGTCGCCCATGGGCCAGGGCAGCGTGGATGCGTCGGGAAGCGCGGTGGTCACGCGAACGGGTGTGAAGAACACCGAGTCGCGTCCGGGTTGATGAATGACGCAGCCCTGGTCGCCGTACAGCTTCGCTTCGCGCGTGATGCGATTGGCGAGCGTTACGCTTACGAGCTTGCGCTCTCGGTCGACGTGCACGTCGGTGATCGAGTCGATCTTGGCGCCCATGAAGTACGGCGTGAGGTGGGCGCGCGCTTCTTTTTCCTCGCGGCCGGAGATGAACAGCGCGGAGCACAGGATCTTCGCTGTTCCCGCCACGCCCCAGCTATCGGGATTGTTCGGTGGAGAGCCGGGCTGGGCGTGTGAGGCGGCGAGCGGTGCGAGGACGAGCAGCGTGAGCTTCACGACTTGTTCAACTCTGATTGCTCTCATGATGGATGCTCGAAGATGAAAGACTCGGCGGTCGACGTCTGCCCGATCGGTCGCGGGCATTCCCTCCGACGGCGGGACTTCGCGATGTCGTCGCTGCCGTGCCGGCTGCGAC
>JANMAY010000015.1:0-3491 GCA_031360095.1 Gemmatimonadaceae bacterium | reverse complement strand
CACGATCGAGCGGTAGCGCGCCGATAGCGCGTCTTGTCGAAGATTCGGAATGATGCCGATGACCGGCGCGCGCGTGATCGCCATGACGTCCTGCTCGTTGTGCACCGTCGTGTCGAGCCAGTCGCGGAGGAAGGCGACGGCCACACCCACGAGGAGGCCGGAGAAGAGCGCGACGGCGAAGATCACCGGCTTCGACGTGCCGAGCGAGCTGGCAGGAAGCACGGCACGATCGAGCACCTCGGCGGTGGAATCCTGCACGGCTGCGGACACTTCCGCTTCCTTCAGGCGGCTGTGCACTTGATTCATGATGTCTTCCACGCCCTTCTGCCCGCGCGTGAGGCGCTGGTACTCCGCCTGATGCGCCGGGAGCAGTTGGACCGACGCGCGCAGCGTCGCGATGCGCTGATCGATGCCGCGCAGCTGCTCGTTCGTGCCCGCGATGAAATTGCGGACCGTGGCTTCGAGGTCGTACTTCGACTGCGCGATCTGCCGCTCCAACCGCTTGATGTCCGGGTCGTTCGGGCTGAGACGCCCGCGCGCTGTATTGAGTGCATCTTCCTGCTCGCGCAGTCGCGTGACGAACTGCGTCGTCGGGCTGAATGCGCCCTGTGCACGAAGGAACGCCGGCGTGGAGATCACGCGCTCCACCGCCTGCCGCGTGTCCTCGGGATCGCGCGCCCGCGTGAGCTGGAGCAGCGAGCTCTCCATCGCCTGGCGGTCGATCGAATAACCCAGTCGCAAATCGGTCAGACGCTGCAGCTCGGTGGACTGTTGCGACTGCTCGTTCTCGACGCTGATGATGCGATTGGTCGTGAGAAAATCGGTGACGGCGTTCTCGCGGGTGCGCATCTCGGCATTGAGCGTGTCCATCTGCTTGCGGAGCAGGAGCACGGTGCTACGCGCACCTGCCTTCTCCGCCTCGAGGCGCTTCTTCACGAACCGGCCGGCGAGCACATTGGATACGTCGCGGACGAGCACGGGATCGTTGCCCTCGAAGCGGACGGTCAGAATGTTTGCGTTGGCGTTGGGGCGATTGACCGACACGTGGCCACGCACCACCGCCGACGCCTCTTCGGGCGACGTGATGCGCACGAGCGCCGACCCCTGCGCGAGCGCAGAATCGGCGAGCCGGAACGACGCGCCCGGCACAGCGATCACGGAGTTCGACGCAAAGGTTCCCAGCGCGCGATTCGACAGGTCGCGCACCTGCACCTGACCGCGCGCGGCCGGTACGAGCCGGTACGACCGCCGAGGGGCGCCCGAGTCCACGTGCGCCCATGCGATGATGCTGCTTCGTGGCGTGCGGCGCGGCTCGTCCACCTTGAGCCGCAAACCCAGCGAGTCCGCAACCTCGCCGGCGAGCGAGCGGCTGGTCATGACCTCGGTGGCGGTCGCCATCAGGTTTTCGTTGTCCGTCGTGATCCCGTACATCGCCGCCGCGGGATTGTTGCCGCCGCGGGCATCGAGACGCACGGATGCCGTGGCCTGGTAGACGGGATCCATGCGCCGCACGGCGACGAATCCGGCCGCGAGCGCGAGGAGCACACTCCCGAGAATGAGCCACGCGCTACGGGCGATCGTCGCCCACACTCGGCGGAGATCGACCTCGGGTGCGGCGTCGGCAAGGAACGGGGCAGGAAGCGCTTCCATAGGATATTTAGTGTCGGATGCGGCTATTGCTTCTTGATCAGAAGGAAAAGCGTGACGGTGGTTCCAACGAACTGAAGCAGCTCGAACACGGAGCGGATGGCCGCCTCGTTGCGAATGGCGAACGGCGGATCCTGCACGTAGAGCTGGTCGGTGGAGCGAATGCCGAGGTCGGAAACTCGGTCACCGACCGACACCTCGTGCGCCGCTTCCCCAACACGCAGCAGATAGACTTTGAGATCGCCGCCCAGCCGAACCGGACCGCCTGCTTTGCTGACGAGCGACAGGACCGAGGCAGAGGGATCGGCGAGTGTGACGCCGGGCAGCTTCACGCCACCGACGACCGAGACGGGGCGAAGGAAGGTGACTTCCACTCGCGACGAGTCGAAGCGTCCCGTGTACGAGCGAACGATCAGGGCCTCGACCGCAGCAGGCGTAAGACCCGCGACCGTGAGACGTCCGACATTCGGGACCACGACCTGACCCCGCTCGTTTACCACGAGCTCTCCGGACTGATCTCCGACGCCCCACGTCTTGAGCCTGATCACGTCGCCCGGCTCCACCTGCCATTGGCTGGTGCCTTGCGGGCTGGGCCTCGCGGTCGGCGCCACCGGTACCGCTGGCACGCACGCACCAAGCGCGAGCGCAAGCACCAAAGACGCGCGTCCCACGAGAGGAATCGCGCGCAGTTGAGACGCGTAACGCGCCGGCCGGTCGAATGAAGTGATCAGGGTCACGTGCGGAGGGAGGAAACGGGCGGGACGGACGATAGAGGGGCGCCGAATCGCAATTGTTACAACGCCCCGCGCATGCTGAGGACGGCTGGAATGGTCCGGAGCAACAGGACGAGGTCCCGCCACACCGTCCAACCGGCGATGTATTGCTGTTCGAGCTCGATGACTTTGTCGAAGCTGGTGATCTCGTTCCGGCCGCTCACCTGCCATGGACCGGTAATGCCCGGCACGACCTCGAAGCGGACGTAGTGGCGCACCTTGTAGCGGTCCACCTCCCGGGGGAGCGGCGGGCGCGGACCCACGAGCGACATCTCGCCCCGCAGCACGTTCCAGAGCTGCGGCAGTTCGTCGAGACTGCTGCGCCTCAGGAAGCGACCCACCGACGTGATGCGCGGGTCGCCCGCCATCTTGAACAGCTGCGCATCCTCATAGACGTTCTCCGTCGCGAGCTCGCCAGCGCGTGCATCCGCGTCGCGGACCATCGTCCGGAGCTTCAGCATGTGAAATGGCTCGCCGCCCAATCCCACACGAAGCTGCCGGAAGATCACCGGGCCAGGCGAGTTGAGCTTCACGAACACGGCGCAAAGGGCGAACACGGGGGCGAACACGACGATGCCGATCGCCGCGCCGGCCACATCGAGCATGCGCTTGGCAACGAGCTGCCATCCGAGCAGCGCAGGACTGCTCAGAAGCGCGATGGGACCCTCGCCCCGCCGGATGAGCGTGGCGTTGTTCATCTCCCGCAACGGACGTCGGCGCAGCCCGAACACTCGGCAACCTGCACTCGATCCGGCGATCAGCGCATTCTGCAGCGCGACGTCGGTGAGCGGTCCCACGAGAATGATCGCGTCGGCCTTCGATGCGTGGACCTCTTCATACAGCGTATGCCAACCTTCGTGCTGATCTCCCGGCCACGAGGGATCGATCTCGTACACGGCGGGCGGGGCGACCGTCGTGTCGATGTGCTCCTCGAGAAAGGTTCTGAGCTGCTGGCCGATTCCCACGAGGAGCGTTCGCTCCTGGTCCAGTCGCCGGGGGTCGTACGACTGTGCCGCAAGCGCCATCATGCGGCGCTGCGTTACGAGGCCAATCCACAGCAGCGCGACCACT
>JANMAY010000535.1:0-5134 GCA_031360095.1 Gemmatimonadaceae bacterium | reverse complement strand
ACCAAGGGAATGCGCGCCGTCGCGACGCTGTGGGACGAACTGGGCGCGAAAGCGCTCTAGATCCGTCGGCATTGCCCGGAATGCCGCCCCTGGTGACATTTCGGCGTTGTCATCCCGAGCGAAGTCGAGGGATCAGCACCTGTAGGTTTCTCGTATCACACGTCCCATGGCCAAGCTCGACCCCACGGAATGGATCTGGCGCGACGGCGAATTCGTCGCCTGGCACGACGCGACAGTCCACGTCCTCGCTCACTCCATGCAGTTCGGCTCCTCGGCGTTCGAGGGGATCCGCTGCTACAGCACTCCCCGCGGCCCGGCAATTTTCCGGCTCGAGGACCATCTCCAGCGGCTCATCAATTCCTGCAAGATCTACCGGATGGAGCTCAAGTATTCGGTTGATGAGCTCGTCGCGGCGAACTGCGAGTTGGTGGAGCGCAACGGCCTCGACTCGTGCTATCTCCGGCCGATGGTCATTCGTGGCTACGGCGCGGCCGGAATGGTGCCGTTCGACAGCCCCGTCGAGGTTTTTCTGCCATGCTGGAAGTGGGGCGCCTATCTCGGCGACCATGCGATGGAGAACGGCGCCGATGCATGCGTGTCGAGCTGGCACCGGATGGCCCCGAACACCACCCCCTCCATGGCCAAGGTGGCGGGCAACTATCTCGGCGGCCAGCTGATCAAGATGGAGGCGCTCGCCAATGGGTATGACGAAGCCATCGCACTCGGGCCCGACGGGTTGATCAGTGAAGGCTCGGGGCAGAATGTGTTCGTCGTGCAGGGAGGGGTCGTGCTCACGACACCGGCGAATGGAACGTTGCTTCCCGGGATCACGCGCAACAGCATCATCACGCTCGCGCGCGACAACGGGCTCGAAGTGCGAGAGGGACCGCTCCAGCGGGAGATGTTGTACGCCGCCGATGAAGTCTTTCTCACGGGAACGGCCTCCGAGGTGACGCCGGTTCGCAGCGTGGACCGCATCACGGTGGGCACCGGCCGGATGGGCGAAGTCACACGCGTTCTACAGCGGATTTTCCTTGACTTGGTGCATGGACGCACTGAGGACGCGCACGGCTGGCTGTGTCATGTGAAGGCGGAGCGGGCTAGCGCGACGTGACGCGATAGCGCGCGGGTGCATCGCGCGTCGCGCCTTCATGCGAGGGTGAGCTACTTCGGCGCGGTGAAGCCACGCTCCTTGAGGAGCACCTTGTCGAAGGTGGCCACCTCGTCGCAACCCGCGCTGCGCGCGTGCTCGCGGACGAGGTAGTCGGCGAAATCGCCCTTGCCCGCGGCGTAGGCCGCGTGAGCGCGGGTCAGCTGGTCGGGGACGGAGAACGCGAGGTGCTTCGCGCGCAGCAGATCGCGCACGACCGCTGCGATCTGCGCCTGCGCGAAGCGGTACGCACCGGACAGCACCCACACCGTTTCGCAGAGCACGACGTCCGAAATGAAGAGCAGTTGATCATCGCGAATGGCTCTCTCGATGAGCGCCGCCGCGAGTGCCGTTTGACGTGCGTCATCCTCGACGAGATAGCGCACGAGCACATTGGTGTCGAGCGCGATCACGGGCCCGTGGCCGCGCGTCGGATAGCCTCCTGCATTTGCTCGACCGTGACGTGCCGGCCTCCCGACTTGAGCACGCCTCGCAACGCAGGCAACTCCACCGTGTCGCCTTCGACAGTCACTGTTCCGTCTTCGTGAATACAAAAGTTCAACCGGTCGCCGGGATGCAGTGCCAGCGTCTCCCGGACGACTTTCGGCACGGTGATCTGCCCCTTGCTCGTGATGCGGCTTCCAGGCATTCATTACCTCTATGCTGTTTCCTTACTCAAGGTAATGCGCCATTCGTGGGACGCAATCGCTCCGCTCTTTCGTTGGGGCGTTTGCCGCAGCGAGGGTTGACGTCTGCACGACTCGGGTTAGACTCGCTAAGAGCCGCCTCGCGGCCATGTTTCCGTTTCACTCCGCCCATCCATGACCTCAGCTCACCGCAATTACGCTCTCGCTGCCGCCGCTCTCGCGACGGGGCAGGCGGCTGCGTGCTGCGTATGTCGGATGGAGGCGTGCGCCTGTATGTGCGCCATCGCGGACCCACACACATTGCGGCCGGGACTGAGATAGCGAGGGTGACCTTGCAGCCTCCACACCGACAGGGAGTTTCAACCCGGCCGCTCACTCGAGCGGCCGTTTTTGTTTTTGCGGCTCCGCCCACTCGCCACACGATCGCTTTCGGAGAGCACCACCATGACTGCCACCGCGCCCGCACCAACCGAGCTCACGCCAACCACGAAGGGCTACGCACATCCCGACGCGCTGGTCACCACCACATGGCTCGCCGAGCATCTGGCGGATCCCGGACTTCGAATCATCGAGAGTGACGAGGACGTGCTCCTCTATGACCTCGGCCACATTCCAAACTCGCAGAAAGTGGATTGGCACGAAGACCTCAACGACTCCGTCCAGCGCGACTACGTCAACCGTGCGGCGTTTGAGAGGCTCGTTCGGCGGTTGGGCATCGACGAGAAGAGCAGCGTGGTGTTCTACGGCGACAAGAGCAACTGGTGGGCGACCTACGCCTTCTGGGTATTCCGGCTGTTCGACTTTCCGAATCTCCGGATCCTCGACGGCGGGCGCGCGAAATGGGAAGCTGAGGGCCGCGCGCTCGTGACCGAGGTGCCGACACTCACGCCGAGCGACTACAGGGCGCCGGAACGCTCCGATGCGAAGATCCGCGCGTTCCGCGACGAGGTCCTGGCGCACAGCAGTGCGAAGAAGCCGCTCATCGATGTGCGCTCGCCGGATGAGTTCAGTGGGAAGAAGACGCACATGCCAGAGTACCCGCAGGAAGGTGTGCTGCGCGGCGGACACATTCCAGGCGCGAAGAGCGTACCCTGGGCAAAGGCGGCGAATCCCGACGGCACGTTCAAGTCTGCATCCGAGCTGCGCGAAATCTATGAGGAGGGTGCTGGGCTCAGTAAAGACAAGGATGTCGTCGCGTACTGCCGCATTGGTGAGCGCTCGAGCCACACCTGGTTCGTGCTCACGTACCTGCTGGGCTACGAGAAAGTGCGCAACTACGACGGCAGCTGGACCGAGTGGGGCAACTCGGTGCGCCTTCCCATCGAGAAGTGACGAATACGGCGGACGCACCGCTCCAGGTGACGAGAACGATTGTTCGCACCAGGTGGCGCGGAGAACAGCGATACGATGTCGCGCGAGACGACGGGCCGGCCATCACGCTCGACGGAAGTCGCGTCGCCGGTCCGGGACCGGTCGACGCGCTCCTCGGCGCGTTCGCGGCGTGCGCCTCGATGGAGGTCGTGGACTACCTCGCCAAGCGTCGGACGCCGGTCGCTGACCTCGACATCGTCGTCGATGCCGAGCGTCGGGCGACCGCACCGCGCCGCGTTGTTGCCATCCGCCTCGCGTTTCACCTGCATGGAGCGACGATCGAGCAGGTTCACGCCACGCGCGCCATCACGCTCGCTGTGCAGACCTACTGCTCGGTGGCCACGAGTCTTGCGCAGGATATCGTGATCGAAACCCAGCTGATCCTCAACGACGAAACACACCCGGCAGTGCGACAGCAGATCGCGCTGGTGCCAGTATGACCCGCCGTGCTGTTGTGACAGTGCCGGCGGTCAGCTTCATCCGCGGGAACGAGTTCGATCCGCCCGCGAGCCGCCGGCTCACCGCGTCGTTTTCGTTGACCAACGACCGGTCCGATCCGGTCGTCCAGCTCGCGGGCACGCTGAACTCCGAGGAGCCGAGCGTTGCAGCGTCCCTCCACTTCGTGCACGGCTTTCGTTCCGCGTGCGAGCAGCGCGGCCGCGTCATGCCGGCGGGGCTCGTGGTGCGCGCGACGTCGCAAATCCCCGTGGACGAGCACGCGGGAATCTCTGCGGCGGCGGTGGTCGCGGGAGTCGCGGCGGCGAACGCGCTGCTCGGGTTGGGCCTCGGCAATCACGACCTGGGCACCCTGTCCGTGGGTGTGCTCACTGAACGACCAAACGTCGCGCACTCCGCGTTGACGAAGCTTGCTCAGGTGATCGCGTCGCATCGCGTCACCGTACACCATGACTGCGAGGACGACCGTGTTTCATAGCTCATCCATCCCGCGCGAAGACGGCAGACGCGGCATCACGAACTGGTTCAACTCGCGCGCGGCGGCCGCCTCACCGTCCGTGTCCGCGGCGCTCGCTGGAGTGATCACCGCGTTCACGGGCATTCCGAGCTACCAGGAGTCCAGCGCAACGGACGGCGACCAAACCACCGAACGCGAGAGAAAGGTATGACAGTTCCAACCAGTCCCTCCGCCGATGCCGAGACCCCCGCGCCTCCGAAAAAGGAGACAGCCTCGCAGCGCGTCGAGCGTATCAAGCGTGAGAAGGCGCCGTGGGCGATCATGGACGACATTCGCCGGTACGCGCGCGAAGGCTTTGCGTCGATTTCAAACGAAGATCTCACCGTTCGCTTCCGCGCGTGGGGCCTCTACACACAGGGTGACGGCGGCGGCACGCGTGGTGAGGAGATGCCGTTCTTCATGATGCGGGTGCGCACACCCAACGGGCTGCTCACGTCGGAGATGGTACGCACGATTGCCGACCTGTCGGACAAGTACGCACGTTCGAGCATCGACATCACCAACCGGCAGAACTTTCAGCTCCACTGGCTGCGGATCGAGGACATTCCTACGGTGTGGGAATCGCTCGAGCGTGTCGGATGGGGCAGTCAGGGGGCGTGCGGCGACAACACGCGCACGGTGACGGGTTGCCCTGTCGCCGGTGTCGCGCACGATGAACTGATCGACGCGTCGTCCATCGCGGTGGAAGTCGACCGTTTTCTCAACGGCAACGCGGACTACGCGAACCTGCCGCGCAAGTTCAAGATCACCATCACGGGATGCGTCCACTGGTGCAGCTATCCGGAGATCAACGACATCGGCATCACGGCGGTGCGTCGCGCCGATGGTGTGGTGGGATTTCACGCGCGTGTGGGTGGCGGGCTCTCGACGCGGCCACATCTCGCGCTGCTGATCCCCGCGTTCATCCATCCGCATCAGGTGCTCGCGGTGTCCACGGCGATCGCGGGCATCTTCCGCGATTCCGACGAGCTGCGAAAAAATCGCGCAAAGGCG
>JANMAY010000530.1:0-15456 GCA_031360095.1 Gemmatimonadaceae bacterium | reverse complement strand
TCGAACGCTTCTCTCACCGTTGTCATGATCACACCATGGGATGACGGTGCGCCGCGGAGTAGCGCCCGGTGGTCCAATGCTCGAGCTGGCGCTCGATGTCCGTGAGCAGCGCACTCGCGCCGAACCGGAAGAGATCGGGCTCGAGCCAGCGATCGCCGAGCTCCTCTTTCATCAGATAGAGATACTCCAGCGCGTTCTTCGCGCTGCGAATCCCGCCTGCCGGCTTGTATCCGACGGCGTAGCCGGTCTGCTGGAGATACTCGCGAATCATGCGGACCATCACGAGCGAGAAGGGAAGCGTGGCGTTCACGCCTTCCTTGCCGGTGCTCGTCTTGATGAAATCGGCGCCTGCCATCATCGCGACCATGCTGGCGCGCGCAACGTTGACAAGCGTTGCCAACTCGCCGGTGGCGAGAATCGCCTTCATGTGCGCGTCGCCGCACGCCTGGCGAAACAGCTTTACTTCGTCGTACAACGCCTGCCAGTTGCCGGTGAGCACGTGGCCGCGCGTAATCACGATGTCGATTTCCTTGGCACCGGCAGAAACTGATGCGCGGATCTCGCGCTCGCGCTCCTCGAGCGGGCTCAAGCCCGCCGGGAATCCCGTGCTCACCGCGGCAACCGGCACGCCGCTTCCCTCGAGGGCGTCCACTGCCGTGGGCACCATCGCGTGATAGACGCACACCGCCGCCGTCGTGATCCCGAGATCGGCGATCCCGAGGGAGTGAGCGAGATCGTTGCGCAGCGGGTGTGCTGCCTTCGCACACAGCCGGCGGACGTTGCCGGCGGTGTCGTCACCGGCAAGCGTGGTGAGATCGATGAGCGTGATGGCGCGCACGAGCCAGCCCGCCTGCCATTCCTTCTTCACGGTTCGCCGAGTGGGAATCGTGGCCGCACGGCGCTCGACGGCGGAGCGGTTGACGCGCAGGGAGCGAATGACGTCGAGGTCCAGCGGCGTGCCGGGGTTTCGCTCGACGTGCGACGCCGTGAAGTGAACGACGGGCTCGCGCGGATGCTCGGACGCCGGAGCGTCGGCTATGGCGAGCCTGAGCGCGGGTTCGGACTTGGGCTGCATGCTGAAATGTAACGCGCCCATCCCTGCCGATAAGACCCAGCTAGCCCCTTGGCAGCGACACTGTGAAACAGCTCCCCACGCCCATCGTCGACTCCACCGTTACGTCGCCCCCCATCGCGCGCGCGGCTTCGCGACTGATTGCCAGGCCCAGTCCTGTGCCCACCGTCGTTCGCGTAAATCCGCTCTCGACTTGAAAAAATGGCTCGAACACGCGCTCCCACATCGCTTCCGGGATACCGATGCCCGTGTCTTCGACGCTGATGTACACGGTGGTGTCTTGCACGTGGCACCGCGCCGTGACCTTGCCGTCGCGCGGGGTGAACTTCGCCGAGTTGCTCAGAAGATTCGTCAGAATGCCGACGAGATGATCGGGATCGGCCAGCACGCGGACGCCAGCGTCCGGCCGATTGAACTCATACGAGATTCCCTTGCTGCTCATCAGCGGTGCCACCGCGCTCTCGACCGTGTCGATCACGTCGACCACCCGTGTCTCGCGCACGCGCAGCTCGAGCTTTCCGGCCTGAATGCGAGAAATGTCGAGGAGATCGTTGAGTACGCTCAAGAGGCGCGACTGATTGCTCTTGATGCGCCGCAGCGCCTCACGCTGCGCGTCGGTGAGTGGCCCATGCAATCCGAGATCGAGCATATCGATCCACCCGACCGTCGCGTGCACTGGCTGTCGCGTCTCGTGTGACACCTTCGCCAGCAGCTCGCTCTTCACCTGTGTCGCAAGTTCGGCCTCGCTGCGCGCTCGGCGCTCCGCCGCGATGAGGCGCGCGCGCTCCATCGCTTGGGCGCAGTGCCTTCCCAGGGCATCGATGAGCGTGCGCTTTTCGGTAGTCAGCTCATTCCGGTCCTTGAACCCCAGGCCCAACGCGCCCAGAGCGCGCCCATCGTAAAAGAGCGGAATGGCGACCCACACATCCGAATTGTCGAAGCGGCCCACAGCGCTGGCTTCGGGATAACGCGACGCCGCGTCCTCGGGAACGTTGAGGTAGAGGATCTCGCCGGCGCGCAGCGCATCGGTCACCGGCAGCGACGCACTGAGCGGAACATGCATGAAGGGTCGAACCGCTTTTTCGACGATTCCGGAATGCTTCACGACGTCGATTGCCGTGCCGGCTGAATCCATGACAAAGACGACGCCGGACTGCGCCGACAACGCATCGAGACCGTGGGACAACGTTGTGGTGGCGACATGTTCGATGCTCAGGGCACGCGCGAACGAAGCCGTGATTTCCTGAAGTCGTCGGGTGAGATCAGCCGACCGTTCCGCTTCGGCGCGCGCCGTGCGCTCGGCGGCAAACAGGCGCGACCGCTCGAGTACCAGCGCGGCCCGATCGGCGAGGTCCTGCACGAGCGCGAGATCGTCATGCGTATACGGCCTGGATGGCGACTCGCGCGACATCATCACCGTACCGAGCAAGCGCCCTTCGGCACGCAGGGCGACGCCGATGATGGAACTGAGTGGATGGCGCTCCGCGTAGGCGCGATACTGCTCGGGCACCATCGCCGCGATCTCCTGCGAGTCCGCGCGCGGAATGAAGAGAGGCTGTCCGTCCCGGACCAGCCGCCCGGTCAGGCCCGCGTCCGCAAGCACCGGCGGCGCAAAGGTCACCTCGCGGAGCTCCTGGGCTGTTTCCGGTCGCGCGTGATGCGCCGCCGCCGCTTCGAGCATCGTGCCATCGGGGGTGAGCAGCCGCACCACGCACATGTCACCAATGCGATTCGTCGCGATGCGCGCGAGCTCGTCCATGAGACGCCGCGGATCCGTTGCCGAATCGGCAAAGGAACGGGAGGCATCGGCCAACGCCTGCACGCGATCGGCGGCATTCGCGGCTTCGCCGCGGGCGGCGCGTTCGGCCTCGAACAGCCGTGCATTGTCCAGCGCGAGCGCTGCCCGGCGCGCCAGCTCTGTGCCGAGAGCGACATCTTGCTCGTCGAACGGACGGCGTCGATGCGGTCCATGCAGGACCAGGGTGATGGCGCCGAGTGTACTGCCACGAGCAACCAGAGGCAGGACCATGGCGGAGTACATGTCCAACTTTCGCAGGCGTTCGAGATGAACGGCGTCGGCTGCGATCGCGGGAAGCACCTTCTGGTCGAAGGCCGACTCGGCAACCAGCTCCGGCTGGCCGGTGCGGATCGCGAGCGGGTAGCCCGAGCTGGCATTCGGCGGCAAGGGGTACATGCGCTCCGTCTCGGCGGCGTAGCGAGCGGTGACGTTGTCGTCGGCACTGCGGGTGGCCACCTGCTCGAACGACCCGTCAGGCCGCACGAGCGTGACCATGCATCCGTCGGCGAGATTGTCCACCGCAAGGCGAGCAAGCGTTTCGAGCGTGGCACGCTCGTCGAGCGATTCGGTGAGCGCCACGCTGGCGTCGGCGAGAAAGCGCATGCCGTCGTCGCGCCGCACGAGTTGATCGATGTCGGTGAAGATCCCGACCCACTCCACGAGATGGCCGTTGGCGTCGCGCTGGGGAACGATCCGAGCGCGGTGCCAGCGATACTGGCCGCCACTCATGCGCAAACGATATCGGACCTCGGTGGCGAGGGTCGATTCTTGTGCCTCCAACCAGGCTTTCTCCATCCCCGCGAGATCGTTGGGATGAACCGCCGCCCGCCAGTCGCCGCCGTTCACATCCTCCGGAGCGACTCCAATGAGGCCACGCCACCGAGGCGACGGGCCATCGCGGGTATCCGCCGACACGGTCCAGACCGTCTGCCGTCCTGCGTCGATGACGGCCCGCAGCCGGATCAGCTCAGCATGGGCGTCGGCAACCGCCTGGCGCTGCTGGCTCAATTGATCCGAATGCGGGGTGACGCCCAAAGACATGCGACGGAAGTGGAGGCGAATGAACGGGTTACGGCGGTAAAACGACTGCGGCTGGTGCGTGGAAGTGCAACGGGCGGGCCATTCCAGATGTAGACGTGGATAGCGGTCCCGCCCTCTACTTTCGGCGCGCAGTGCCGAAACTATGAACGACATGAGTATCCCACGGCCCCTCTCCCCTCCCGGGTCGCCGTACACGCCGGACCGTATGGCGCCGGACTTCGCCGCCCTCTTCGAGCACGCCGCCGACGGCATTTTCGTGGTGGACGCGGAGCGCCTCGTGGTGTTCGCCAACCTTGCATTTGCACGGATGGTGGGAGAGGAGCGCGCGTCGATTTTGGGTCGCAGTCCAGCGGATTTCATCGTGTCCGAACTCGAGTCGCCGCCGCCGCAGATGGAAGCTCTCCATCGCGACGGATCGACGCTCGCGATGCGAGGCCTTCGCCACTCAGCTGGTTCTCAAGTACCAGTCGAGATCCTCTCCACGCTGATGGCAGACTGCAGCATGCTCTGCATCGTTCGCGACACCGGTCGCCACTCGAACGAAGAGAGACGGCTGGGGGAACGGAGGCGCGAAGTCGAAGCGCAGATGCTGCTCGGTCAGAAGATGGAAGCGGTGGGACGCCTCGCGGGCGGTGTCGCGCACGATTTCAACAACTTGCTGAGCGTGATGCTGAGTGCTGCGGAATCCCTGAGCGCTACCCTGCCGGCGGGTAGCACGCAGCACGAGGACGTTCGTGACATCCGCGACGCAGCGGAGCGGGGTGCGGCGCTCACGCGGCAGCTGCTTGCTTTCGGGCGCAAGGAGGTGCGTGCGCCGGAGCTCCTCGATCTCAATGCAGTCGTCGCCAACGTTGCCCGACTGCTACAGCGGGCGTTGGGCGCACACATCAAGACCGGGATTCACCGCCATTCTGGTCCGTTGGCCATCGTCGCGGATCCGAGCCAGCTCGAGCAGGTGATCGTCAATCTCGCCATCAATGCGCGCGATGCCATGCCCGATGGAGGTACGCTCACGGTCACGACGAGCTCACGCGTATTGGTGGCGGCAGACGCCGGAGCGGCAGGGGTGATGCCGGGGACGTATGTCGCGCTCACGGTGCGCGATAACGGCGTCGGAATGGATGAGGCCACGCGCGTGCGCGCCTTCGAGCCATTTTTCACGACGAAGGCGGCGCACCTCGGGACCGGACTTGGACTCTCGACGGTGTATGGCATCGCGCGTCAGTCCGGTGGCGGCGTCATGCTGGTGAGCAACCTTGGCGAAGGAACGGAGGTGACCATTCTGCTGCCGCGCGCGGCGACCTCAGGGATGCACGCGAGCGTTGCCGCGTTGTCCGGAGAGCACGCGGTCGTCGGTCCGCGCGGACGGGTGCTACTCGTGGAAGACGAGCCGCGCGTGCGGGCGCAAGCGAGGCGACTGCTCGAGCGCAGCGGGTACGCGGTAACCGACGCACCCGATGGCGCCGAGGGCGTGCTCCAATTTCGGGCGCGTCGTGGGGAGATTGACGTCGTGGTGAGCGACGTCATGATGTCGACGATGGGCGGCGTGGAAATGGTCGCACAGCTACGGGCGATCACGCCCGGCCTTCCTGTCGTGTTCGTCTCCGGCTATACGGCAAACGATCGCGACCTCCCACTGGACGACTGCACGGTCTTCGTACCGAAGCCGTACACGATCGACGCGCTCTGTGAAGCGATCGATGCGCTGATCGTTCGCTAAATTGCGAGATGAGCAGTCATCCCTCCGACGACGACCTGCCGAACGAACCCGAGCGCTCGGATGCGGATTTTCCTCGTGAGCCGCATGGTCCGTACACTCGCGACAACCCGTTGACGTTCATCGTCCCCGAGCCGCTTCTGCTTCGGGTGGAACGAGTGGAACGTCCGGGAGCGGCGTTTGGCGACCAGCCGGTGGCATTCACGCGCGCCGGCCCGAAGGACGTGCTCTTGGCGGTGAATGCCTATCCGGCGCAGCTCGTGGACGCGTTCTTCGAGAGCGATGCGTTCGGCGAGCCTGTCATCGTGGTGGGCGCCGCATGGGAGGAGGAGGGAGGGGTTCGTGGCGAGCTCAGCGCGCTGCTACCCGAGCACACGATGCAGGCGATCCAGGAGAGCGTTTCGCCGGAAGACGAGGAAGAGACAGAGCCGTGGGCGGCATCCGCAAGCGCGCGTGGAACCACCTATGAGGATGCCGTCGAGGCGGAAGAGGAATTGAATGACGACGAACACGACGCCAACGCGGAGCCTCACTTTCCGCTCGTGATCGGTGCCGTGCTGCGCTTTCCGGAAAACAGAAAATTTCCAAACGATTTCGAGCTCGAGGTGGACGACCTCATGCGATCGATTCTAGAAGGGCGTGCAATGGACGCCGCAGAAAAGCGCATCGACAATCTGCTCGGCGGCATCTGACCACATTTTGTGGGGCACAGTTATTGACTTAGAGCAGCACAGAGCCGAGGCCATCTTCGTATGAGCGACGCTCGACACATGCCTCCGGTGGCGCATGCGCCATCGGAGGCGTGTTTTCCTCGGTTACCAGGTGGTCGATGAATAGCGCGGCACGAAGCTTCCAAGCGAAAACAGAAGAAAAGACGTTGCGCCTTCGGCACTCGAACGCCGAGGCTTTCACCAGCACAGCCGTGGGTGGTCTGGTGTCCTGGAGAGTAGATGCAGATGGACACGTCTTCCCCGCGCACGGCGGAATGACCGAGGAGCAGTACCCGCACATCGTGGTGGACCGTGGCGGTGTGGAGTGGACCGTGCGAGAGATCGACACGCCGCAGAGCTGGGCCAAGGGCGACCGATGCCTGGTGCTGAACTCACGCGAATGCGTTCGCCGTGTGTGGCGCTATCCGAACGACTGGCGCCATCTTGACGCCGACGCGCTGCTGCGCCTCGATATCGCGGACTGATTTCCGGGTCTGAGGTGTAGCCCACGCGCCAACTGCCGATACTCCAGGCTATGCCGGCGCCCCTCGACACCGCGGTTCGAGCACATCCATCACTCGCCATCGCGCCGGGATGAAATCGGCCAGGGCAAGCCAGCTCGGACGGCGCGCCAGCGTCACCGTGCTCGCCATCATGGCGATTGCCGTGGCCATGCTCGCACTGCTCGTGGCGCAGACGTCGCGACTCAACGCGCTGGATGCGGAGTCCGCGCAACAAATCGAGCGACTGGTCCAGCTCGAGGCGGCATGTGTCATCGTGCTGCTAGTTGCCCTGGGCTTCGGTGTGCGCCTCGCGCTTCAGCCAACGCAAGCGCAGCTCTCGGCGACCATCGCCGCGCTGGCGGAGAGCGAGTCGCGCACTCGCGCCGTGCTGGACGCGATGCAGGAAGGAATGATCATCACCGATTCGACGGGAACCGTCATCGGATGGAATCCAAGCGCCCTCCGCATTCTCGAGCTTGAAGGGACGGCCAATCCCGCCGCTGCCATTCAGAACGTCGGGCGCGAGCTCACGGACGAGCACGGCGCGCTGCTGGCTCCGGACCGGCTGCCCAGCCGCATCACGATGCAGCGTGGCGAGGTGCTCGTGGACGTGACGCTGGTTGCCACCGACCACCGGGGAGAGCCCAAGTGGCTCTCGGCGAATACGCATCCACTGTTTCGCGGCGACGGAGAGCGACCGCATGCGGCCGTCACCACGTTCCGGGATGTGAGCTTCTCGCGTCGTCTCGAGGAAGAGCGCGTCGCGCAAGCCCAAGCGACGGAGATGCAGAACCAGGAGCTGCTCTCGCAGGCCGAAGCGCTCGAGCGCGGCAATGCGTTGTTCCGGTCGCTCGTGGAAACGGCTGGCAGCGCGATTGTCGGGCTCGATACCAACGGCATCGTGTTCGAGTGGAATCGAGAGGCGGAAACGCTGTTCGGGTTGTCGCGCGCCGACGCCATCGGTCGCAATTACGCGGAGGAGCTGGTAACTCCTGAGCATCGCGACACCATGCGCGCGGGAATCGTGTCGGTGCTCGGCGGCCAGCCGATTCGCAATTTGCTCGGACCCGTGCGCAGCATGATCGGCGACCGCCACATGGTGCTGTGGAACATCACTCCGCTGCGAGGTGGCGACGACGAGCCGGTGCATGGCCTCATCGCCGCGGGGCTCGACATCACGGAGCGTGAGGCATCCGACGAGCGGTTCCGGCTGCTGTTCGAGCGCGCGACCGACGCGCATCTGCTCTATGACGACGCGGGGGTGATCGACTGCAACGAAGCGACGCTGCGCATGCTGCATCTTCCCGACCGCGCATCGGTCATCGGCCGCCACCCATCGCAGTTCTTTCCGCACCGCCAGCCGGACGGACGCCTGTCGGTGGTCGTCGCGGCGCAGATGCGCGAACGCGCGCGCATCTTCGGGCATCACCGCTTCGAGTGGACGCACATACGCGACGACGGCACTGAGTTCGTAGTGGAAGCGACGCTCACACCGCTGCGCCTGCAGGGACGAGACGTGATCCTGGGCGTGTGGCACGACATCGCCGAGCGAAAGGCGGTGGAGGACGCGCTGCGGTTTGCGAAGGACGCGGCGGAGTCCGCGAACAAGACGAAGAGCGAGTTCATGACGCGAATGAACCACGAGCTGCGCACGCCGCTCACTGCGATCATCGGATTTTCGCGCGTGCTGCTGCAAGGCCGCGCCGGCGTGCTCTCTCCAGGCGCGCAGCTGTACGCCGAGCGCATTCGCGACAACGGGATGCATCTGTTGTCGCTGATCAATCAGATTCTCGACGTGGCCAAAGTGGAAGCGGGACGCATGGAGCTGGATCGCGACGTCGTCGCGCTCGACGCGCTCGTCAACGAGACTCTTGCGATGCTGGAGTCGACGGCGGAAGCGAAAGGTCTCTCGCTCCGGCGCGAGTTGCCGGCGCATCTGGCACCGCTCGTCACGGATGCGGGCAAGCTGCGCCAGATTCTCATCAATCTCGTGGGCAACGCCATCAAGTTCACCGCGCGTGGCGAAGTGTCGGTGCGCGTGATTGCCGATGCGGTGACGGGGGATGCGCGCGAGATCATCGTGCGCGACACCGGCATCGGTATTCCGATGGACCGCCGTGCCAAGATCTTCGAGCCATTCGAACAGGGCGACAGCTCGACGCGCCGCGAGTTCGGCGGCACCGGACTTGGACTCTCCATCGTAAAGACCTTCGTGCAGCTGATCGGTGCCACGGTGGAGGTCGACAGTGTGTTGGGGGACGGGACGACCTTCACCATACGCCTCCCGTCGCCGGTCGCGTCCGAACTCGCGGGCCACGCGGCCGTGAACTCGACGGAGCTGGCCTCGGCGACGCGATAGAGAGGGGAGCGTGGTACTGGGGAGTCTTCTCTGTGTGCGGGCGCTGGCGTCGGCAAGGCGACGGAGCGCAGATTGCGCAGGTTCCATCAGGTTCCATATGGTTCGCACGCCGACCGCCTACCGTACTCTCATGACGCCGCGCACTTCCGCTCTCTGCCTTCTCGCGCTCGCTGCTGCGTGCGCATCGTCCAATACGCCCCAGTCGACGGGGCGTGGAGGTCCTGGCGGAGCGGGGGTCTTCGACTCGCTGCGCCGAAACACGGTTATCGAGAACGCCCGCCCCGACGCGCCGGCCCGCGCCGGTGTGCTGGTGGTCGCGAACCAGCAGGGTGCGAGTGCGACGATCGTGAACGCGGCCACCATGCAGACCATTGCGACGATTCCTGTCGGTGCGGGACCGCATGAAGCGGCGGTGTCGCCGGACGGGCGGTGGGGGGTGGTGACGATCTATGGGACGCGCGAAACGCCGGGGAACACGCTGAGTGTCATCGACCTGGCGGCAATGCCGCTGCCGGTCATGACGCGCTCGATCAGCCTCGGAGACTACAAGCGCCCGCACGGTGTTGCGTTCATCCAGGACGGCAACAAGCTCGTGGTTACCAGCGAGACATCGCAGCGCCTCGTGCTCGTCGACTTCGCGAGTGGACAGGTGGACACTGCACTGGCGACCAACGCCGGCGGCTCGCACATGGTGGCAGTCCGCCGCGACGGCAAGCGTGCGTGGACCGCCAACATCAGCGACGGCAGCATCACGGAGTTCAACCTGGAAGCTCGGCGGACCGTGCGGAAGCTGCCGGCGGCACCCGATGACGAAGGCATTGCCACCACACCGGGCGGCATTCTGGTCTGGGTGGGCAGCAATACGGCAAAGACCGTCACCATCATCAATACAGAGAAGGGCGTCGCGATCGATACCATTCGCGGCTTCGGCTTTCCCTATCGCATCGGCATTTCACGGACGGGCCGCATCGCAGTCGTCAACGATCCCACGAGCAACAAGATCTGGGTGTTCGACGTGGGCTCACGGCGCGAACTCGCGCAGATCGATCTCAACAAGGTCGAGGGAATCAAGCTGGGCACCGGAGCGAAACCGGGGCAGGAGGGCGCGGGGCCGGAAGGCATCACCTTCGATCCGATTGCCGACGTGGCGTACGTGACACTGCACGGGACCAATCAGGTGATCGCGGTGGATCTCGTGAACTTCAAGCTGGTGGGCGCCGGTTCCGTTGGAGCGGGCCCGGACGGGATTGCGTTTTCGCCGCTGGTGCGCCGGTAGCGTGTGGTCAGTCGCCGTTCACCTGTGTCAGCCAGCCCGTCACACCACCCCAGACTTCCGAATCCTGTAGCAGCAGCGTGAGGAAGTAGGTCACCACGTCGTCGGCGGGAAAAATTTTCACGAGCGCGTCGGCGGCGCGCTTCACGTCGGCCGCGTCCTGCACGGGCACGACGGTCGACTCCGAATCGATGCGCCCGCCGTCGTTCGGAATGTCGAGCGAGTCGAGGAAGGCGGCCATCATCGGACGTCGATGTCCGAGGTGCAGGTCGACGATGTACGCGCTGAGCAGTTGCACGTCGTCAATCGGAAGCCGAGCGGCTTCGGCCACCAGCTTGGCGCGTGGCCACGTGCCCACCGTTTGCGGCCGAAACCTGAGCGCACCCGCGACGGCGGTGCGCGTCGTCGTCTTCACCCATCCATTGTCGTCGTCCGTGAGACACGCGTCCACGGCGCGTGCACGCTCATCGGGTGTCAGCGCCTTCCAGAGTTTGCGAATGGTCGTCGTCGTGGGGGCAGCGGCGAGTGTCGCGAGGCCGGGTCGGAGTTGGGGCATGGGAAGAAACTAATCGCCGAAGGCTGGTTCGAGGGGCATTTCAACCCTTTCGAGCAGAGGGCTGTCCCACTGGCATCCTTCCACTCGGGTTCATCCATGCAGCCCCCCCACATCCTTGTAGTTGCACTCCTCGCGCTGTCGACGGCGGCCGGTGCGCAGTCGACAGCGTCTTCGCGCGCGGCCAACACCAGTGCTGCATTCCCGGCGGTCGGAACTCCTGCCGGTCCGCGCGCCTCGGCAACAGCGGCCGCCGCGTCGCGTGCGCAGGTTGCACCCGTGCTCGACGGCCGCACCGACGACGTCGCGTGGCAGACCGCACAGGTCATCGATCAGTTTCTCGAGTACGACCCGAACGAGGGCAAGGAGACGCGCTTCAAGACGGAAGTCCGCGTGACGTACGACGACCGCAATCTCTACGTCCTCGCACGCATGTACGACCCCGCGCCAGACAGCATCATCTCGCTGCTCTCGCGCCGCGACGTGCGCACGGCGTCCGAGCAGCTCAAGCTCTTGATCGACTCCTATCACGACAAGAAGACGGCATTCCAGTTCATCGTGAATCCGGCGGGTGTGAAACGCGACTTCTACGTGACGAACGATGGCGACGAGGACCCGTCGTGGGATGCGGTGTGGGACGTCGCAACCAAGATCGATTCCGTGGGCTGGGTCGCCGAGTTCCGCATTCCCTTCAGCCAGATTCGATTTGCGCCTGGCGCCGAGCACACGTTCGGACTGATCATCGCGCGCGACATCGCCCGCACTGGAGAGCGTGTGTCATGGCCGCTCATCAAGCGCAGTGTGCAGGGCTACGTGTCGCAGGCCGGTACGCTCACGGGAATCGGTGCGCTGCCGTCGCCGCGCCGCCTGGAGATTCTCCCCTACACCGTCATGCGGAACGAGACGCGCGATTTCGGCACGGCGCGTCCGACGCTTGGACGGTACGATCACCCGAACAAGGTCACCGCGGGGGCGGACATCAAGTACGGCCTGTCGTCGAATCTCACGCTCGATGCGACGATCAATCCCGACTTCGGGCAGGTCGAAGCGGATCCGGCGCAGCTCAACCTCACGGCGTTCGAGACGTTCTTCGAGGAGCGCCGACCGATCTTTCTCGAGGGTGCGAGCATCTTCAACTTCAACACGAGCTGCGACGACATCGACAGCGGCTGCACCGGCCTGTTCTACTCTCGGCGGATCGGACGGAGTCCACAGCTTGCCGGCAGCTATGGTGACGCCACCAGCCCCACGGCCACACCCATCGCCGCTGCGTCGAAGCTCACGGGCCGACTCGCGAACGGGATCTCCGTCGGCCTGCTGGACGCCGTGACGCAGCGTGTGAACGGGATCTCGTCCGTCGACGGCCGCGTGGCCGCAATCGAGCCGCGCACGAACTACAGCGTGTTGCGCGTGCAGCGCGATCGGGCCGACGGGCAGGGCGATATGGGCGTCATGCTCACCGCCGTGAACCGTTCGCTCGACGCCAGCTCCTCACCGTTCCTGCGCAGCTCCGCGTACGTGGGGGGCGTGGATCTCCGGCAGCGCCTGTTCAGCAAGAACTACGAGCTGCGCGGTTTCGCCGCGATGAGCGACGCGCGCGGCTCGGCGCAGGCAATCGACGCGCTCCAGACCAATACCGTCCACGCGTATCAGCGTCGCGACGACAACGTCGCCTATGTCCCCACGCGCACATCGCTGCGCGGCGATGCGGAGCGCATCTCATTCAGCAAGTTCGGTGGCGGAAGGACGCGCTTTCAGTCGGTGTACCAGCGCTTCTCACCCGGCTTCGAATCGAACGACCTCGGCTACCAGCAGCGAGCCGACGAGCAGCTGTTCCGCAACTGGTTCGCCGTGCAGTTCAACGCGCCGACCAAGGTGTATCAGAAGGCGTTCTTTAACTTCAACGGCATGGGGCGCTGGACGACCGAAGGCCTGATGCTCGGCAACGGATGGAACCACAACTCGCACGTCCAGTGGAAGAACTTCTGGTGGACGCACGTTGGCTTCAATCTGAACAACTACGCACCGTCGTTCAGCGATCGCGCCGCGCGCGGCGGTCCGGCGATTCGGCTCTCACCAGGCCAGAGCGTCTGGGCCGGCATCCAGAGCGACAGCCGCCGCTCGATTACGACGAGCACGTGGTTCAGCGGCGCGCGCGGCGACGAGGGACGGTCGTTCAGCGGTTCGGTCAGCCCGAGCGTCGATTTCCGCGTCTCGAGCCGCTACTCCGCGTCGATCGGCGCGAGCTACAATCGCAATGGCGACGACTGGCAATACTACAGCCGCGCCGGCGCCGTGAGCAGCGACACGACCCACTACACGTTCGCGCGTCTCGATCAGACGACGTTCAGCTTCAACACGCGCTTGAACGTGACGGCGACGCCGAATCTCTCGTTCCAGTTCTACGGCGAGCCGTTCGTCTCGAGCGGCACGTACGCGGATCGCAAGGAGATCGCCAATGCACGCGGCGAGAAGTACGGCGATCGGTTCAGGCCCTACGGCAGCACGACGGGCGTGTTCGACGGCTTCAACTATCGCCAGTTCAACTCGAACGCGGTGATGCGCTACGAGTATCGTCCGGGCAGCACCCTGTTCGTGGTGTGGCAGCAGGGGCGCAACAACTTCATCGCGCCGGGCGATGAGGGCTACAACGCGAACTATCTCTTGCGCCGCGACTATGGCTCGGCGTTTCGAGATCACCCGAACAACACGTTCCTCGTGAAGTGGTCGTACTGGATCAACCCGTAGCATCTCGGTGCATGAGGACGAAGGGCCCGCACGCTCTCGCGCGCGGGCCCTTTACCAATCGGCGCACCTTTTTCCGGGACGGGGTATTACTGGCACGACCAACCCGGATCCCATATGTCCAAATACCAGTTCGCCATCAGCTCCGGACCCGAGTCAATCCGACAGGCCGGAATCGTCGAAAGCGAGTCATTCGGTGAAGCCGTCGTGCTGCTCGGGAAGAAAATCCCGGTGCAGCCCGGCGACTCGCTCGAGATCGGCGTCGCCGGCTTTCCACCCGCGCGCTTTCAGTGCGTCGGCGCCGTGCACAACGGCCGACCGGTCTGGGTGCCGGAGGGTCAGCTGGCGGCATGAACTGAGGGACAGTAGGACCGTAGGACGGTAGGACAGTAGAACCGAAAACGGCACACCGAGCTAAGTCCGGTGTGCCGTTCGCTGTTATACGGTCCTACTGCTTTCTCACCTCTAGCCGCCCATTGCCCGTCGTCAGGCGAAGCATTGGCCCACCCTCACCGATCGTCGCCCGGATGCGCCGCGGATTCATCCGGCCCTGAATCTTCAGATCGAAGTCGGAGCGCAGCTCGCCGTTGCCGGTCGACGCATCCAGCTCGCCGTTGTAACCCGCCGGCAGCGTGACGCGTACCTGACCGCTCCCGGTATGAAACGCCATGTCTTCCCTCGGACGGACCGACGACATGCTCACGTCGATGTCGCCATTGCCGGACCGTGCGTCCACCGGACCGTCGCCCGTCACCACCGTCACGGAGCCATTGCCCGTCGTGACGCGCACCGAACACTTCGCCCCGCGAACGCTCACGTCGCCATTGCCCGTCGTCACGCGAACCATCCCCTCGCTCCCGTCTACGCGCACGCGGCCATTCCCCGTCGTGGCCTGTACGTCGCCGCCGACGCGCTCGACGGAGATCGCGCCGTTGCCGGTCACGGCCTTCACCTGCGTCCCGCGTGGCAGCAGTACCGTGATCGCCACAGTCACGTTTCGACGGTAGCCGTCGCCGTCGTAATCGCGCCGTTCGGAATCACAGGGATTGCGATCGCGAAAAACCGCGCAGATGGTGACGTCCCCGCTGCTGGAGGTCTGCACCTCAAACGCGACATCCTCCAGCACACCGCCTCCACGGCCCGTTCGCTTCTCCGCGCGGACTTCCGCCGTGTTTCCCTCGGCCGGCCGGACGTCGATGGGTCCGTTGTGGCTGCGGATGGTGAGCAGCGCCTTCGCCGGAAGGGGACCACGCCAGGTATACACGGAATCCGATCGGCCAACGAGCGTCTGCGCGCCGGCCAACACGGGCCACGCGATCAGAGCGGCAGACAGGAGAGCGAGACGACTGGACGGATGCATGACAGCCACGGGGAAGGGAATGGACGGGTTCCGGATTCGTGCATTCGACAGCCCACCCCACGAGTTGGTTTGCAGGACCCGCCAATCCCCTCAGCCCCGGGTTGCGGCGCGAATCAACAGCAATCCCCCGCCAAGACACGCAATGGACACGTAGCCGGCGGGAAGAAAGACGCCTTCGCTCCGTCGCAGCGCGACGACAGCGATGTAGCCGAGAACGGAGCCAACAATCAGCAGCGCTCCCGCAGCGGCGAACAGCAGCAGCCGAGCCACCGCTATCGAGGCGGAATCGTCAGTACGACCTCGTCACCAGGCGAGACGGTGATTT
>JANMAY010000529.1:0-5378 GCA_031360095.1 Gemmatimonadaceae bacterium | reverse complement strand
CGTACGTCTCATCAATCTCGGCGTAGTGCGGCATGTCGCCCGCCACTCCCCACGGCGAGAGCCTGATCCCGGTTCGGTCCGCTCCGATGGCGTCCGCAACTCCGCGTACGACATCGAGCACGAAGCGCGCGCGATTCTTCACGCTGCCGCCGTACTCGTCGGTTCGCTGATTCGACTTCGGATGCAGGAACTGCTCGAGCAGATACCCGTTCGCCCCGTGCAGTTCCACGCCGTCGAATCCCGCGTCCATCGCCAGCTTCGCACTGAGGACGAATGCGTCGCGCACGGTGTTCAGCTCCTCCGTTCGCAGCGCGCGCGGCGTGGGCTGCGGCTGCATCTGGTGCTCGTCCGTCCACATCATGCCCGCTGCCGCCACCGCCGATGGCGCAACACCCTCCGCACCCTTGGGAAGGTTGAGCGGATGAAATACGCGACCCGTGTGCATGAGCTGCACGAAAATGTGGCCGCCCCGCGCGTGCACCGCTTCCGTGACGAGCTTCCACCCCGCCACCTGCGCTTGCTCGAAGAGACCGGGAATTCTCGAGTAGCCGAGTCCCTCGGGCGCGGGTGACGTCCCTTCCGTGATGATGAGCCCAGCGCTGGCGCGCTGTCCGTAGTACTCCGCCATCAACTCGTTTGGCACGTTGCCCGGCGCGCGGCTACGCGTCATGGGCGCCATCACGATGTGGTTGGTGAGCGTCACACGCCCGAGCGTGTGCGGTTCGAATGCGGTGTGCGACATGTTGCAGTGTGCCGTTGACGGCGGAACGAGGTACGCGCAGCCAGTGCGGCGAGCGCTCTCACATTCAAGTACCGCGAATCAACGTTGCGTTCCCTCAGCGAACTCTTGCGCGCCGCGGCGGGTATCCTCTCGGGATCGGTATTCGTCTATGGATGATGGCAGGAACACGAGTCACTCAGATTCCCAAGGCCGTTCCCATGCGAATTTCGCCGCGTTGCACATTTCTTAGCCTGCTGATGGTGTTTGCTTCTCGTGCTCCGCAACTCCAGGCGCAACAGCCTGGCACGTCACCACAGCATTCCGTGAAGCCGGTTCTTGCTCCGTACTCGAGCGATTCAACGAGTTTCGTCGTTGGCAAGCGCGTGTACCTTCGCTCCACGAAGACCTACATTGGGACAATCTCGGCCGTCGATCCCGACAAGCGCATGGAAGGGAAGTTTCCTCGCCGGCGCATGATGGCCGTGTTGATCGATCGCGCCGAGCAGAGGCGGGATTGGGTGCCGGTGGAGGGGATTACGCGGATCTATGTGACGCGATAGTCTCTTACCAGCCACATGCCCTTTCTCGAAGCCATCCGACTCGCCCTCCAAACCATCTGGGTCCAGAAGCTCAAGAGCTTCTTCACCCTGCTCGGCGTATTGATTGGCGTGACATTCCTCATCGCCGTCGTCTCGATCGTCGGCGGCATGACGCGGTACATGAGCGACGAGCTCGTGGGAAAGATCATCGCGATCAACTCCTTCGAGATTCGCCGGGCGCCCAAGGTGAACTTCAACTCGTCGCGCGAGAAGGAGCGCGAGCTCGCACGCCGCCCCGCCGTAAAATGGGCCGACATTCCATTCGTCGTGAGCGCACTCGGCACGGGCGCCCGCTGGGCGGCGTACGGCGCGGGGCCGCTGCCGGTGGAATCGAAGTACGATTCCAAGCCTCGCCCCGCAACCGTCTTCTGCGTCTCACCGGCCTATTTCGAGATCAAGCGCATGGCGCCGCAGAAGGGGCGCCTCTTCGCTCCCGAAGAATACGTGCGGGGCGGCAACGTCATCATCATCGGCGATGAGGTGGCGACGCACTTCTTCCCCAGCCTCGATCCCGTCGGCCGTCAGCTCATCATCAAGGGCGTCCCCTACGACATCGTGGGCGTCATGGAGAAGCAGGGCAGCGCGTTTGGGCGGTCGTTCGACCAGTTCGTGATGGCGCCGCAGGCGTCACCGCTGCTCGAGAAGGTGACGGCGCACGGCGCGCTCAACTCGATCATGGTCCAGGCGGCGAGCCGAGATGAGATGCTGGTCGAGATGCAGAAGGCGCGTGAGGCGATGCGCATTCTACATCATCTGCGACCCAACCAGCCCGACAACTTCGAGCTCGAGTCGAGTGAATCCGCACTCGAGTTCTGGAACAAGATCCGCGGCTACCTCGTGATCGCCGGCGTCGCGCTGCCCGCCATCGGTCTCGTCGTGGGCGCCATCGTCATCATGAACATCATGCTCGTCGCCGTCGCGGAGCGCACCCGGGAGATCGGCATTCGCAAGGCGCTTGGTGCGCGGCGGCGCGACATCATGTCGCAGTTCCTCGTCGAGAGCGCGACCCTGAGCACAATCGGCGCCGCACTTGGCGTGGCAACCGGATTTGCCTTCGCGAAGCTCATCTCCGTCGTCAGTCCGCTTCCCGCTGCGGTCGAGCTCTGGTCGGTTTTCCTTGGCGTGTCGATTGGTGCCGGCGTCGGCATCATCGCCGGCGTGTATCCCGCGCGGCAGGCATCGCGGCTCGATCCCATTGCCGCCATGCGCCAGGAGTAGCCGATGCCGATGCTCGTTCAGCGGCTCTTCACGATGAAGGAGGGAGTGGGCATCGCGCTCGACTCCATCCGCGCCAACAAAGTGCGCGCCGGACTGACGATCCTCGGCATCGCCGTGGGCGTGTTCGTCGTCGTCGTCATCTCGGCCGCGATTCACGGCATCAACGACAGCGTCGCCAAGGACTTCGAGAGCACCGGCCCGACGACGTTCTTTCTCTCGCGCTTCCCAATCACCTTCGAGCGGTGCGACGGCACCGATGCCACGTGCAAATGGTTGAGGAACCCCGCCCTCACGCTCGCCGACGCTGACGCCATGAGTCAGCTGTCGACCGTGCGCACCGCGGGCGCACGCATCGACTTCTCGCGCACGATCGCATACAAGGCCCAGCATCTCAGCGGCGTGCAGGTCAGCGCGTTCACCGGCAACTGGCAGCAGATCGACGGCGGAGGCGATCTCTTTCCCGGTCGCAACTTCACGATGGACGAGGCCAAGGCCGGCGACCGCGTCGTGGTCGTGAACGAGCAGCTCGCCAATAGCCTGTTCGGCGAGTCGGACCCCGTGGACAAGACCGTACAGATCGGCGATCAGCCCTTCCGTGTGCTCGGCGTCTATCACTACAAGGCGAGCTTTCTGTCCGGCGGTGATTCCCCACGCGCCATCATTCCCATTGTAGCAGCGCGCAAGTACCTCGAATCATCGTACGATCAGATCGGCATCGCCGTCATTCCCGCGGTGGGCGTGTCGCGTGCGCAGGCGATCGACGAAGTGACCGCGGCGATGCGCGGCCGGCGGCGGTTGCGTCCATCTTCCGAGAGCAACTTCGCGATCATCACGCAGGATCAGTTGTTCGACGTGTACAACAAGATCTTCGGAACGTTCTTTCTCGTGATGTTCGTGCTGTCGGCGGTGGGGTTGATTGTTGGCGGTGTGGGCGTCATCGCGATCATGATGATCTCTGTTACCGAGCGCACGCGGGAGATCGGCGTGCGCAAAGCATTGGGTGCGACGCGCGGGACCATTCTCTGGCAGTTTCTCGTGGAGGCGGTGACCCTCACCGGCATTGGGGCGATCATTGGCCTCATCGTCGGTACGCTCGTCGCGTTCCTGATCAAGGCGACGACGCCGGTGGCCGCCAGTGTTCCGCCGATGGCTGTCGTTGCGGCGCTTGAGACGAGCGCCTTCACGGGGGTGTTGTTCGGGATGCTGCCGGCGATGCGGGCGTCGCGGTTGGATCCGGTGGCGGCGCTGCGGTACGAGTAGGGCTCTTACTTTCGCCGGTCAGACAATGCTCCCATTCGGAACATGGGGATAATGAGTGTGGCGCTGGGCGAGTGAGGCCTCACCAGGCGTGCCGACGTCAGGGGCCGGTTATGTATCGGGTTCCTCGCTCGCGTCCTTCGCGAGCGCTTCGACGAGGACAGCTCGATCGACCAACTGCCTGAACTCGTCGTCATCACCGAGCAGCGCGACGAATTCACCTGGGCGGCGCAGCGCCGCTCGCGTGCGTTTGCCTCGCGGTGCATCAAGCATCTCGGGCATGTGCGCGTCGAAGCAGCGCTTGGGCAACAGGGCACGCAACTCGATCGAGTTGATCCACGCCGCGCGTTCGCGATACTGCGTGAACTGGAGCCAATCACCCGAAGCCGGTATCGGGCTCGTCAACGGCTGCTGTAGCAGAGAGAGAAAGCTTCGGGCGAGGCCGGCCGCGGTGTCTGGCTTCAATCCGCCGCGCTCTGACTCGAATGCCATCGATGTTCGGTCAATGGCGTGCGGTTCAGGTGGAGCTTGATTGGGAAAGAAGGCCTGCACACATGCCTTCGCGTAGGCCGCTTCGAGCCACGGATATTTCTTCGCGAGCGCCCAGCGCACGAGCGCCGGGTGGGCGAGCGCCACGAAGCGCGATGCCCTGTCCTCTTTCGACTCGACGAATACGAAGCAGCGCACACCTCGCATTCGCTCGAGCAGCACGGCAGCAATGAAGAGCCGGGAGGAAATCCACTCCATCCCGTATCCCAGGTCGATGAGGGCGTAGTCGGCGGGATTCGACTCCTTTACGTGCACCAGGAGCGCGCCCGCCGAGTCGTAGATAATCGCCGGTGTCGAAGTGTCCTTCAGTTCGGCGAGAACGAATCCAGACGCAGCGGTTGCACTGGCGGCGAATTCCAGCTCGACCTTCAGCACCGACAGCTTCGTGATGCGAGACCCTAGTCCGCTGAGAAACGCCGAGAGTGCACCGCGGTACAGAAAGAGACCGACGAGAACGATTGCCGGCCACGCGATTGCAACGAGAAAGCTGTGATTGTCCATCGGGCCACAATGGTACTCTCAGCGGCTCCCCGCAACCGCAATCTTAGCGCTTTCCAATGTTTCGCCGCGGATATACGTCGCGGTGATTCGACAAGCACCGGAAGGCGGTCTACACTGGCGTCGGTCCGGAACATCATGTCGACGCGGCGGTCCGAAAGGCCCTTCAGTAAGTTGTGGTTAGATTCGGAGCGACGCTGCAGTATGCGTAAGGCTCTTTACTTTCGCCGGTCAGACAATGCGCACTTTGGCGATCATCGCACTCGCGCTTCTCCTCGCGTGCTCAGAGCGAAAGGCGCCCGAGCGCGTCCAACTCGCGCATGGTCCACTCGCTGCGCTCATGACACAGCACGCCTTCGCGACGTGCGGCAAATCTGATCGCACGTATGAGGGAGTTTTTCACAAGCCTCCCTACCAGACCTGCGGCTCGACGGTCGGCGACTCGACGGAAAGCGCCGAGGTCGATTCGGACAGCCTGGTGGTCGAGCTTCAGAACAATTGGACGATTGCGCCGGCGGACAAGGGGAGCGTGTTCG
>JANMAY010000452.1:0-6700 GCA_031360095.1 Gemmatimonadaceae bacterium | reverse complement strand
TACGCGCCGGATCATCTTCCGCGCGAAATCGCGCTCATGCAGGCATTGAGAAAGCGGCTCCCCACACTCCCCCAAGTCGCGTGCTTTGACACCGCGTTTCACCACGCCATGCCTCGGGTTGCCAAATCGCTCCCGATTGCGCGGCGCTTCGCGGCCAAGGGGGTCGAACGTTACGGTTTTCACGGACTCTCCTATTCCTATCTGATGGAAGAGCTTGCGCGGATCGACCCTGAGGCGGTGAAAGGACGGGTCATCCTCGCGCATCTCGGCAACGGCGCCAGCCTTGCCGCGGTGCGCAACGGGAAGAGCCTCGACACGAGCATGGGGTTCACACCCGCGTCGGGATTGGTGATGAGCACTCGCACGGGAGATCTCGATCCTGGCCTGGCCTATCACTTGGCGCGCACAGAGCGGATGAGTGCCGCGGCATTCCAGCGGATGGTCAATCACCAATCAGGGCTGCTCGGAATGTCCGGGAGCAGCTCCGACATGCGGGACTTGCTTGCGCGCGAAGCCAGCGATGTACGTGCCGCGGATGCGATCGCGCTGTTCTGCTATCAAGCGAAAAAGTGGATCGGCTCCTTCGCCGCCGTCCTCGGCGGATTGGACACGCTCGTCTTCGCCGGAGGCATCGGGGAAAACGCGCCACTCGTTCGCGCGCGCATCTGCGACGGACTCGGATTTCTCGGCATCGAAGTGAACCGGCACCGCAATGCGAAGAACGCAGCGCTGATCTCGCCAACGTCCGGGCGCGTACAGGTTCGGGTCATCCGCACCGACGAGCAACTCATGATCGCGCGGTCCGTTGCGCGAGTTCTCACATTGACGCGGAAACGCAACCCATGACCGAGCGAAGTCTCACGCCCGAGCAGCTGCACGGCATCGACAGCTACTGGCGCGCCGCCAACTATCTCTCCGTTGGCCAGATGTACCTCTCCGGAAATCCTCTCCTGAAGCGACCGCTCACGCTCGCGGACGTCAAACCCATGCTGCTCGGGCACTGGGGTACGACCCCCGGACAGAATTTTATCTACGCACATTTGAACCGGGTCATCACGAAGTATGACCTCGACATGATCTATGTCTCCGGACCCGGACACGGCGGACCGGCGGTCGTCGCACACACGTACCTCGAGGGCAGCTACAGCGAGATCTATCCGAACGTCAGTCAGGACGAGGCCGGCCTGCAGAGGCTCTTTCTTCAGTTTTCATTTCCCGGTGGAATTCCCAGCCACGCATCGCCGGAGACACCGGGCTCCATTCATGAAGGCGGCGAGTTGGGCTATTCCCTGAGTCACGCATTCGGGGCGGCGTTCGACAATCCCGCGCTGGTCGTCGCGTGCGTTGTCGGAGACGGCGAAGCGGAAACGGGACCGCTCGCTACAGCATGGCACTCGAACAAGTTCATCGACCCCGCCACCGACGGCGCAGTGCTTCCGATCCTGCATCTCAACGGCTACAAGATCGCGAACCCCACCATCCTCGCGCGCATCACCCGCGAGGAGCTGGAGCAGCTGTTCCGCGGGTACGGGTGGACGCCCTACTTCGTCGAGGGCCACGAGCCGGACATGATGCACGAAGCAATGGCCGCGACACTCGATCATGTAGTGGAGCACATCAAGACGATCCAACACGACGCTCGAGTCAACGGCAGCACCATGCGTCCGCGGTGGCCAATGATCATTCTCGATTCGCCGAAGGGCTGGACGGGTCCCGCGATGGTGGATGGGAAACAGAACGAAGGCAGCTTCCGTTCGCACCAAGTCCCGCTCTCCAACCCCGCCGCAGCCCCCCAGCATCTCCCGCTGTTGGAGAGTTGGCTGAGGAGCTATCGCCCCGACGAACTATTCGATGGGCTGGGCCGCCTGAAACCGGAGTTGGCCGAACTTGCGCCCAAGGGCACGCGGCGCATGGGGGCAAATCCCCATGCGAATGGCGGCATGCTGCTACGCGACCTGCGCATGCCGGACTTCCGCGCCTACTCGGCGGACGTACCCACGCCTGGCGCACTGGGCATCGGCGACACGCGTGTGCTCGGCCCATTTCTACGTGACGTGATTTCGCTGAACATGGAGCAGCGGAATTTCCGCATCTTCGGTCCTGATGAGACGCTTTCCAACGGATTGGAGGCAGTTTTCGACGTGACCAAACGCCAATGGAACGCCGCGACCATATCAACCGATGAACTGCTTGCGCCCACCGGACGCGTTGTGGAGATGCTCAGCGAGCACCAGTGCGAGGGGTGGCTCGAGGGCTACCTGCTCACCGGGCGTCATGGGCTGTTCAACTGCTACGAGGCGTTCATCCACATCATCGACTCGATGTTCAACCAGCACGCCAAGTGGTTGAAGGTCACGTCGCACCTGCCATGGCGCCGGAAGATCGCGTCACTGAACTACCTGCTGGCCTCACACGTCTGGCGTCAGGATCACAACGGGTTCACGCATCAGGATCCCGGGTTCATCGACGTCGTGATGAACAAGAAGGCCGAAGTGGTGCGTGTGTACTTGCCGCCCGATGCGAATTGTCTCTTGTCCGTAATGGACCACTGCCTGCGCAGCCGTCACTACGTAAACGTCGTGATCGCGGGCAAGCACCCGGCGCCGCAGTGGCTCACCATGGATGCCGCGGCGAAGCACTGCACCGCTGGCATTGGCATCTGGCAGTGGGCCAGCAACGACCAGGGCGTTGCGCCCGACGTCGTCATGGCCTGCTGTGGTGATGTGCCAACGCTCGAAACGCTTGCGGCCGTTTCCATTCTGCGCGAGCGGCTTCCCGCTCTGAAGATTCGCGTGGTCAATGTCGTCGACCTGATGAAGCTTCAGCCGCAAAGCGAACACCCGCACGGCTTGAGCGACGCCGACTTCGACGAACTGTTCACGAAAGACAAGCCGGTCATCTTCGCCTTTCACGGCTATCCGTACTTGATCCACCGGCTGACGTACCGCCGCACCAATCATGGTAACATCCACGTGCGCGGCTACAAGGAAGAAGGCACCATCACGACGCCATTCGACATGACGGTGCTCAACGATCTCGACCGCTTTCATCTCGTGATGGACACCATCGACCGGCTGCCACAGACCGGCGAACCGGGGCTCTTCGTGAAGCAGCAGCTCAAGGACAAGTTGATCGAGCACACGCAGTACATCAGGAAGTTCGGACAGGATATGCCGGAAGTTCGGCAATGGAAGTGGGATGCAACGTTGAATGGCACCGAGGAGATACGTCATGCCGAACGCTGAACCAGAAGCGCCTAAGCCTCCCGCTCCGGCGACGGAGAATCACGCGGGTCACACGGCGCCGGCCGCGCCAGCAGCCGTCATGCCCGCCGACATGGCACACGAGATGGGTCATGGCGGGGGCGACATGGCGGCCATGGTGCGTGACATGCGCAATCGCTTTTGGATCTGCCTGGTCTTCACCGTTCCGATCTTTCTCTACGCGCCGATGGGAGGCTTCTTTACTCCGCCGGCGCCGCCATTCGGACTGAAGCTCGACCTGTGGCTGTTCTTCCTCGCAAGCGCCGCGATTCTCTATCCGAGCTGGCCATTCTTCGTCTCCGCGTGGCGCGCGATCCGGTATGGCATTCTGGGTATGGCGGCGCTCATCGTGTTGAGTGTGGGCACCGGGTATCTCTTCAGCGTCGGCACCACTTTCTTCTTTGAAGGCGGCGGGCAGTTCTTTGAAGCCGCGAGCGTTTTGCTGGTGTTCATTCTGCTCGGCCACTGGATGGAGATGCGCGCCCGTGCGGGTGCGTCGTCCGCCATCAAGGCGTTGATGGATCTCACGCCGGCGCAGGCGACAGTCGTCCGCAACGGCGCCGAGGTCGAAGTTCCTACGGCGGATGTACTGGCGGGCGAGATCGTCGTGATGCGGCCGGGCGGGAAGATACCGGTGGACGGCACGGTGGAGACCGGCGACTCACTGGTCGACGAATCGATGCTCACCGGGGAGTCGATGCCGGTGCAAAAGGGGCCGGGCGCAACAGTGGTCGGCGCGACAATCAACAAGAGCGGCACCTTTCGCTATAAAGCCACGAAGGTGGGCGCCGACTCCGCGCTGGCGCAGATCGTCAAACTGGTTCAGGAGGCGCAGAACTCGAAGGCACCAGCGCAACTCCTCGCCGACAGGGCCGCGCAATGGCTCGTAATTGCGGCCATCGTCATCGGTCTCGTCACGTTCGGCGTGTGGTTCTGGCTGATCGGACAACCTCTGCTCTTCGCCGTGACCATGACCATCACAGTCTTCGTGATCGCGTGCCCGGATGCGCTGGGGCTCGCGACGCCGATGGCGGTGATGGTGAGCACCGGCCTCGGTGCGAAGAACGGCATTCTCTTCAAAAACGCGTCGGCGCTCGAACATTCCACCAAGCTCAACGTCATCGTCTTCGATAAAACCGGAACGCTCACCGTCGGACAACCGGAGGTCGTGGAGATCGTGACGGCCGACGGAATCACCGAAGACGTCCTGCTTACTGCCGCCGCTGCAGTCGAACAGGGCTCAGCGCATCCGCTGGCCCAAGCGATACTGCGCCGCGCGTCGAAGCTCACCGTCGCGGCACCAACTGGCTTCGAGAGCCTCGACGGCATGGGCGCTCGCGCCGAGACTGCCGGCGGAACAGTGTTCCTTGGGAACCGGCTGCTGATGGATACGCAAAAGCTCGCGCTGGGTCCCCTGGAAGCCCAAGCCACTCGTTTGCAGGCCGACGGTCGCACCGTGGTACACGTGTCGCAGGCCGGTCGCGTGATTGGTCTCCTCGCCATTGCCGACGCAATCAGACCGACATCCAAGGCCGCGGTAGCAAAACTGCGCGAGCTCGGCATCGAAGTCGTGATGTTGACTGGCGACAACGCGGCGACAGCCAAGCGCATCGCCGCCGATCTCGGCATCGACAGCGTCTTGGCCGACGTGCTGCCAAAGCAGAAGGCCGAGAAGCTGAAGGAATTGATGGCAGCGGGCAAGAAAGTCGGGATGGTGGGCGACGGCGTCAACGACGCACCGGCCCTCACACAGGCCGACGTGGGATTCGCCATTGGCGCCGGAACGGACGTCGCGATGGAAAGCGCGGACGTCGTACTGATGAAGAGCGACCCCTACGACATCGTCGCGGCACTGGAGCTGTCACGCGCCACCCTGCGCAAGATGCATCAGAATCTCTGGTGGGCCGTTGGCTATAATGTGATTGCGTTTCCGCTTGCAGCAGGCGTCTTCTATCCGTTCGTTTTGAGTCCGGAGGTCGCCGCGCTCTCCATGTCTGGCAGCACGCTCGTCGTGGCGGTCAATGCACTGATGCTGAAGCGCATCAAGCTGGCAGGTATTCGTACGTCGGGTGAAAATACGCCAGGCGAGACGCACGTGGCCGAAGTTCCCCTGGCGACTGCAGCAACAACGTAACTCTGGGAGACGTACCCATGTCGTCGATGCATCGCACGATCGAAGGAGAGGTCCTCATCCGTCATCTCACGCGCGACGAGTTATTGATCGATCGGGACCTCGTTGCACGGCACGGGAGGAGCGGGCGTACGCTCGTCAAGGAAGGTCCGCTCCGCCTGACCATCATGGCCATTGCCGCCGGCGGCGATCTGCCGTCGCACAGCACCGACGGACCCGTCACCATTCATATGCTCGAGGGTTCGGTCGAGTTCGAGGCCTTGGGCGAGAAGTATCCCATGGCGGCGGGAGATGTGCTCGTACTGGCAGGCGGAGTCGAGCATGGTGCGCAGTCCGCAACGGGCGGCGTGTTCCTGCTCACTGTCGTGCACGCGCCGTCTGCCGGTTCGCGAATCGATTCCGATCCTACGGTGCTACCGCATCCACTCGGGTGATCGTCTCCGTCAGTCGCACCCACGGCACGCCCATCACTGTGACTTGCGCCAGGTTCTCGGACGACTGCCCGTCGGGCTTCAAATACAGCCACTGTTCCATGTACATCGCGGGCTGGCGAAGCAGATAGCGGAGGTGAAACAGATTGCCGCTCGACTCGGCAGTCACCTCACCCTTGGCGTCGCTCAGCGTGGCTGAGAAGCGTGCAGCACTCACGCGACGCATTCGCCAGGTGCGCGTTTCGACGGTGCTGTCGGCGAAGGTGATCGTTTGATGGAGCCGGAAGGTTCCATCTGCCTCACGTTGGCCGGCGCCCTCCACCCGAAGCGTTCGGTCTGCGCCCATGCGCACGTCCAGCGTACCCTCGCCATGCGTGCGACCCGAGAAGAATGTCGTGGGGTCGAAGGCCGGCTCGGCGGCTGGCGCGGGCCGTGAGGGGAAATCAGCGAGGCAACCCGCCAATGCCCCCAGGAGGGCAGCAGCCAGTACTCGGCTCAACGTCATGTGAAATAGGCGCATGTACGGCGAGCTATCGCACCATCCATTCCGCAGCCAACGCCGCCCACGACGTCAGGCGATGGGCAGCGACACCCCGGATCGATTCAGGACCACGTCACGCGCACGCTTCGATGCGGCCCGCGCGGCAACCGGCCCGTCCACCGTGCGCCAGATCAGATAGACGAAGACGTATGCGCCAAGCGCCGACAGCGTGCCACCGATGGACAGCACCACTGTGCCGATGCCGGGACTCACCACTCGTGCGACGAATCCGCACACCACCAGCGCCAGCCCCGCGTTGGAGAGCCACCATTGCGCGCCGGCCGCGCGCCGGTTGTGAAGCGGGAACCCTGTGAAGCGCGGAATGACATGATAG
>JANMAY010000447.1:0-4026 GCA_031360095.1 Gemmatimonadaceae bacterium | reverse complement strand
GGTGCGTCGTAGGGTGCCTCTTGCCAAATTTGGCAAGAGAGAGTTCCTACGTCAGCCTGGTCCACGCTCGTGCGTGGGCGCCGCATTATATGCTGCCGACTGCCCGCGAGGAATGCTGAGCGACTGCCATGGCGCATCGGCATGCTCGCGCGCCAGGAGAACGAGCTGTCCGACGTGATATGCGACGTGTGCAAGCGACCGGCACAGCGCCGCATGCACGGTGAGCGCCTGGCCGCGAATCGCGACATCGCGGCGCAAGTCCGTATCGGTCAGCTCCCCCAACGCCTTCGATACCACCTCGAACCCCTCCGCCCACATCGCGGTCACCTGGGCACGCGTGTACAGGCGCTCCGAGAACTCCGCGTCGCGCTCACGCCATGGCTTCTCGCCGTCGGTCGTGAGAAAGTCCGTGAAGCGCGACGCAAAGTTCCCGCTCATGTGCCGCACGATCATCGCGGCGGAGTTTCCCTCCGGAGACGGAACGTGGTTGAGTGCCGCGTCGGGCATTTGCGCGATGGCGCGATCGCCGAGCGCGCGGTAGCGGTCGAATTCCTGGAGGAAGTCACTCAGCATCGACCTAGGGAAGCGGCGCGCTCATCACCTGACGCACCTCGATCGGAATGATGAGTGGCGTGCCACCGGGGCCCGGGGCAGTCGATGCCTTCGCTGCGATCTCGTACGCTCGATCGGCGCTCTTCACGTCGACGATCCAATAGCCGGCGAGAAATTCCTTCGATTCCGGGAAGACGCCGTCGGTCGCGGGGAGTCCATTCTTGTCCGCGCGCACAACCTTCGCCTCGCGGGGCGGGGCCAGCCCCTCGGCGCCCACGAGCTCGCCCGCCGCGGTGAGCTCGCTGTTGAGGTGGTGCATGAAATCGATGTGAGCCTTGAGCTCTTCGGGCTTCCAATTCATGACGCCCCAGTCGCCGGTTCCGCGCGGGGCGTTCATCATCAGCATGTATCGCATGGTCGATCTCCTCTCAGGTTTGGGCGCCGGTGGTGGCGCTTTCGTAGAGAAGTCGGAGCCGGCGGAGCGTTCTCGACATCGTCGGCAGACAGTATCAGGACGTCGGTGGAGAGAACGCGTCGTGCTGCGCGTCGATCCAGCTCCGATGGTACTTCGGATCCTCGATCTCGAGCGCTTGCTTCGCCACCTTGAGAGGCCGGAAAGTATCCATCATCACCGCCAGCTCATCCGTGTACTTGGCGCCGATGGATGCCTCCGCCCGCCCTGGATGGGGGCCGTGCGGAATGCCGTCAGGGTGATGCGTGATGGAGCCGAACTCGATGCCCTTTCGGCTCATGAACTCGCTCGACGCGTAGTAGAGCACTTCGTCGGAGTCCACGTTGCTGTGGTTATAGGGCGCCGGGATCGCCTCGGGGTGGAAATCATACGGGCGCGGGCAGAACGAGCATACAACGAATCCGTCGCTCTGAAATGTCTGGTGCACCGGCGGCGGCTGATGGACGCGCCCGACGATGGGCTCGAAGTCCGCGATGTTGAATGCCCACGGGTAGAACTGTCCGTCCCAGCCCACGACATCGAGCGGATGGTGGTCGAGCAGCACTTCATTCAGTCCGTCGTACTGCTTGACGATGATGGGGAAATCGCCCTTCTCGTCGTGCGTGCGCAGCTCGCGCGGCACACGGATGTCGCGCTCGGAATACGGCGCGCCCTCGACCATCTGCCCGTAATCGTTGCGGTAGCGCTTCGGCGGACGCGTGTGTCCACGCCCCTCCATGATGAGCAACTTGGGCGCGTCACCGCTGTCGTCGAACCGGTACCGGTGCATGATGCCGCGGTGCAGCACGACGTAGTCGCCTTCGTGGAATGGAAGATCACCGTACTGCGTCTCGAGGGTTCCCTTCCCTTTCGCGACGTACACGATCTCGTCTGCCTGCGCGTTGCGATAGAAATGTTCGTCGGCCTGGTCGGGCTGCACGTAGAGCATGGCGACGTCTTGATTGAACAGCAGCGGCACGCGGTCGAGCGTGGGGCTTCCGCCGGCCTTCACCTGCGCCGTGCGGAAATGACGATGACGCAGCGTCTGGTCCGCGTCGGCCTCGAGCTTGGATTCGCGCAGCCGCTTGACCGACTGCACCGTGGTTGGCGGATGCACGTGGTAGAGGAGCGCGGAGGTGCCGGTAAATCCTTCGTGGCCTACGAGCTGCTCCGCGTACAACCCGCCGTCGGGGCGACGAAAGACGATATGCCGCTTTCGTGGAATTTTTCCGAGCGTGTGATAGAACGGCATCGTCGACTCGCTAAAGGTTGCCGCGCAGGCCCTGCTCGCGCTCGATGGCCTCGAACAGCGCCTTAAAATTGCCGGCGCCGAAGCTCTTCGCGCCTTTGCGCTGAATGACTTCGTAGAATACGGTGGGGCGATCCTGCACTGGCTTCGTGAAGATCTGGAGCAGATATCCGTCGGGGTCGCGGTCCACCAGGATGCCGAGCGCCGAGAGCTTGTCGAGTGGCTCGTCGATCTTGCCGATGCGCTGCTGGAGTTCCGTGTAGTACGTCGTTGGCACGCTCAGGAATTCGACGCCGCGATCGCGCAGGGTGGTCACGGTCGTGATGATGTCGTCGGTCGCGAGCGCCATGTGCTGCACGCCGGGCCCCTTGTACGCGTCGAGGTATTCGTCGATCTGCGATTTGCGCTTGCCCGAGGCGGGTTCGTTGATCGGAAACTTGATGCGATCGTTGCCGTTCGCCATCACCTTGGACATCAGCGAGGAATACTCGGTGCTGATGGTCTTGTCGTCGAAGGTGAGCAGGTTCCGAAAGCCCATCACGTTGGCATAGAAGTCGACCCAGTAGTTCATCTTCCCCAGCTCGACGTTGCCGACGCAGTGGTCGACGTACTTGAGGCCGACAGCGCTTGGCGCGTAGCGTGGCGTCACGGCCTGGAACCCGGGCATGAACAGCCCGCGGTAGTTCTTGCGCTCGACGAGGGAGTGGATGGTGTCGCCGTAAATCTTGAACGACGCGATGACGATTTCGCCGTCGTCGTCGCGCAGCACCGTTGGCCCGCGCACCGGTTCGGCCCCACGCTCCACCGCCTTTCCGAAGGCATCTCGCGTGTCGTCGACCCAGAGCGCAATGTCGCGCACGCCGTCCCCGTGGGTAGCAATATGCTCCGCGACCTCCTTCGCTTCGTCACTGAGCTCGCCACGAATCGGCGTCGTCAGGACGAAGCGGATTTTTCCCTGCTCGAGCAGATAGCTCGCGCGGTCGCGGGTGCCGGTCTCGGGCCCGCGATACCCGACGAGCTGAAAGCCGAACGCCGACCGGTAGAACAGCGACGCCTGCTTCGCGTTGCCGACGTAGAACTCGATGAAGTCCGTTCCGTTGATCGGAAAGGTGTCGTGCGCCTGGACGGGCGCTTCCAACGTCGATGTTGCCATGCTTGGTCTCCAGAATCGGATGCCAGTGTACGTAACTAGGCGGCGAGGTCGAACGCTACCCGCGCGAGCCGCTCAACTCTGCAACTCCGCCAAATCGCGAAACAGCGCCAGCGCCTCCGGATTGGCCAGCGCATCGGCATTTTTCACCGCTCGCCCATGTACGACATCGCGCACCGCCAGCTCCGTGATCTTCCCGCTGATGGTGCGCGGGATGTCGGCGACTTGAATGATCTTCTTTGGCACATGATGCGGCGACGCATTCTCTCGAATTCGGCGCTTGATCTGTTCGCGCAGTGCGTCATCCAGCTGGAGCTCGGCGCGCAGGCGGACGAACAGCACGACACGCACGTCCTTCCCGCGCTTCCCCGTGAAGTCCTGTCCGATGACGAGACTCTCCACCACTTCGGGCAACTGTTCCACCTGGCGGTAGATCTCCGCCGTCCCGATCCGCACGCCGCCGGGATTGAGAGTCGCATCGCTGCGCCCGTAAATCTTCAGGCCACCGCGTTCCGTGAGCTCCGCCCAATCGCCGTGCCGCCACACATTCGTAATCGTCTAGAAGTATGCTGCGCGGTATTTGCTGCCGTCGAGATCGTTCCAGAACGCGACGGGCATGCTGGG
>JANMAY010000344.1:0-7306 GCA_031360095.1 Gemmatimonadaceae bacterium | reverse complement strand
TCGTCGAGCGCGGTGCGCTGCGCGGCGGTGAGCGGCGCGGCGCTCGCTGCAGTGACCGCCCGCGCGCCGGTGCTCGCGATGCGCTCCATCGCCGGCGTCGTGCCCAACAGCGGAAGCATGCGCGTCACCGTGAGCGCCCAGGCCGCCGCGAGAACAATCGTGGGGATGAGCGCGAAGCCGAGGAGAATGAGAAAGAGACGAGCGCGAAAGCCAACCTGCTTCACGAAGACTCCGTACGGGCGCGCGAGGGGCGTGTTCCGCGATAACATACAGGTGGTTCACAGGAGCGACCACCCTGGACGGCCATCATGCGCACTGCAACCAACTATCGGACCTTTCGCACGAAGCAGCGACAGGAGATCATCGACATTACCGAAGATGTGGAGCGATGTCGCGCCGACGCCGACATCCGCGACGGGATGGTCCTCGTATCCGCCATGCACATCTCCGCCTCGGTGTTCGTGAACGATCACGAGCCCGGATTGTGGAACGACATCCTCGAGTGGCTCGAGACGCGCATCGCACCGTGGGATCCGCAGGTCTACCGCCACAATACCGGCACGGGCGAAGACAATGCCGCCGCGCATCTGCGCTCACTCGTGATGGGCCACGAAGTGATCGTGCCCGTCACCGGCGGCGCACTGGATCTCGGTCCGTGGCAACGGGTGTTTTACGGCGAGTGGGACGGTCAGCGGCCGAAGCGTGTGATCTTCAAGGCCATGGGCGACTAGATGTCATCCCGAGCGGGCACAGCGAGGCGAGCGGGTGCCCGCCTGGCGGGCCGTGTACTTCAGCCCTCCGGCTTACGCCCCTTCACATGCCACCATAGATTGTCCAGTGGCCATTCAGGGAGGCGCGAGCTCGAAAGCCCGCGGCGCCAGGGGTGACCACTCACTGACGGTGACGGCGTGATCGGTGCCGCCCTACGGTCCTACGGTCCTACGGTCCTACGGGTTGTTAAGGGCGAGCCGGTGTACGAACGCACCGCGATCCGCTTCACGCGCGCATTGCGCGCCCGTTGACTGACAATGAATCCACGCTCTTCGCGGAATGGACCAGCGCGCACCGGCGCGCTCATCTACCGCGGACCCCAGGCGCTCAGCGCGCCGCACGCCGCCTCGGCCAACTATGCGCCGGCGATGCATGCACCAAACGCCGCACTTCTCATCGACTTCGACAACGTCACGATGGGAATTCGCTCCGACCTCGGCAAGGAGCTGCGCACGCTCCTCGGCTCCGACATCATCAAGGGCAAAGTCGCCGTGCAGCGCGCGTATGCTGATTGGCGTCGCTACCCGCAGTACATGGTGCCGCTCGCCGAATCCTCGATCGACACGATCCAGGCCACCGCGTACGGCTCCTCCAAGAAGAACGCGACCGACATCCGGCTCGCGGTCGACGCGATGGAGCTCGTCTTCACGCGTCCGGAGATCGGCACGTACATCCTGCTGTCGGGCGACAGCGATTTCGCATCGCTCGTCACAAAGCTCAAAGAGTACGGCAAGTACGTGATCGGCGTCGGCATTCGCGAGTCGTCGAGCGATCTGCTCGTCATGAATTGCGACGAGTATTACAGCTACAACGCGCTCGCCGGACTCGTGAAGAGCAACGACGACGAGCCGGCGAAGAAGTGGGATCCCTGGGAGCTCGTCTCGGAGGCCGTCGCGCGCATGAAGCGCAACGGCGACGTCATGCGCTCGGATCGCCTCAAGCAGGTCATGCAGGAGATCGACAGCGCGTTCGACGAGAAGGATCTCGGCATGTCGAAGTTCTCGCGCTTCGTCCAGGACGCAGTGCAGCGCGGGCTGCTCTCGGCCACGAAGCTGGAGAATGGACAGCTCGAGATCGGGCTGCCAAGTGGTGCGCGGGGCGACGCGCGCGCCGCCGAGAATGCCGCCGCGGACGAAGCGGCGCGCACCGAAGTGCCGGCGGCCGCAGCCGCCGACGACAAGAAGCCCAGCCGCGGACGCCGAGGCCGTCGTGGTCGTGGTCGCGATCGCGACGATCGTCCGCGCACCGATCAGGTAGACGCAACAGCCGCCGGCGACGACGCGGCGGCACCGATCGTGGCCGAGGTTGGCGCGGCGTCGCCGGATGTCGTGGCGGAGAAGGTTTCCTCGCCCGCGCCGTCGCGCAGCAGAGGTGACCGCCCCCATCGTCCGGATCGTCCCGAGCGGGGCGCCCGTCCCGAGCCGGCCGAGCCGATCGGTGCATCCGGCGAACGGCTCACGCGCGACGAAGCCTTCGATCTGCTCCGCCGCACCGTCGCGGAGCTCGTGCACGGCGACGCCGCCGTACGCGCCAGTGCGGTGCGCGCGAAGGCGCGTGAGTTGCTCGCGCGCGACAGCGAGAGCCTGAGCGATCGCAACTTCCCGCGCATCCTCAAGGATGCACACGACAACGACATCATTGATCTGCGACGTCGCGGTGACGACTTCGAGGTCGCGCGCGTTGCCGACGCCGCGCCGATCGCCGATCAACTCGTGAAGACGGCTGTCGCAAACGCACCCGCACCTGCTGCCGCCGCGGTCGTCCCGCGTGGCATGGGACCGCGCGGCGTGGCCGGACCGCGCGGACGAGGCGGTCGACCGGGTGCTCCTCCGGCGGATCTATTGAGCATCGGAGTGGTTGGTCCATCGTCGAGCGCCACCGCGGCGGCACCGGCACTGGAGGCTACATCGAGTGCGAGCAACGGCGCCGGCTCCGGCGTCCCCGTGACTGCTCCAGTCGCGAAGGCAGCCAAGGGCCGCGGTCGCAAAACGGCCGCAAAGAAGGGTGTGAGCGCGGCGCCGCCAATGGATGCCACTGACGCCGCGCCGAAAGCAAAGAGCCGGTCGACCGCGAAAAAGACCGTCGCCGCCAAGAAAACGCGAGCCAAGAAAACAGCGGCCCGCGAAGACGCATGACTCCGGCACGAGGCGCCGCGCACACCGCGCGGCGTTCTCGTCTCGGCGCTCCACTTCCCGTCCAGTTCTACAATCGCCCCACCGAGCTCGTTGCCCGCGAGCTCCTCGGCGCGGTGCTCGAGTGCACCACGAACGAAGGCGTAACCAGCGGTCGGATCGTCGAGACCGAAGCGTATACCGGACCCGATGATCCATCGTGCCATGCAGCCGCAGGGCTGACTGGTCGCACGAAGGACCTCTTCGGTCCGCCCGGCATCTCGTACGTCTATTTCATCTACGGCATGTACTGGTGCGTCAACGCTGTCACGCGCGAGCGCGGACATGGCAGTGCGGTACTCGTCCGCGCGGTCGCGCCGCTCTCAGGCATCGAGCTGATGCGACGGCGCCGCGCGCGCGCGCGCCGCGATCGCGATCTCACGAACGGGCCCGGCAAGCTGTGTCTGGCGATGGGGATCGTTGGCTCGATGAGCGGTCTCCCACTCCGCCGCCCACCGCTGCTCATACGGGCCGGAGAGCCAGTGAACGACGACGACGTGGTCGTCACGCCGCGCGTCGGGATCAGCCGTGCCGCGGACTGGCCGCTGCGCTATTTTGTGCGGGACGATCCCTTCGTCTCACCGACGCCCTCGCACTTCCTTCGAACATCGTACATCCCATGATGCGCCGTCACGCTCTTGCCTGCGCCGTGCTGCTCGCCGGCTGCGCGTCGTCGCGCGGCGCAACGAACGGCTCCACGTCACCAATGACCGTTCCCGTCGTTACCCCGCGCGCCCTCAGCATCTACCACGACGCGTACGTCATCGACACGCACAATGACATGCCGTCGAAGATGCTCGATGACGGATACGATCCCGACATTCGGCATCCCGCAGGGTTTGGGGCGAAAGAGGGAAACACCGATCTGCCGCGTCTCGTCGAATCGGGAATCACCGGACAGTTCATGTCGGCGTGGGTGGATTCGCCATACGCAAAGACGTCCGGTGCGTCGTACGCGCGCGCCCTTCAGTACGTCGATGTGATTCACGCCTTCGTGAAGCGGCATCCCGAGCGACTGACGTTCGCGACCACGACCGCCGCGGTTCGGCGGGCGAAGCAGGATGGCAAGGTCGCGGTTTTCATCGGCCTCGAGGGCGGTCACGCGATCGAGGGGTCACTGGACCGGCTGCGCGATCTGTACGGGCGGGGTGTGCGCTACATGACGTTGACGTGGAACAACGGCAACGCATGGGCTGGCTCCTCGATCGGCGTCGACGGCTCACGCCAGGGCGGGCTCACGGACTTTGGCCGCGACGTCATCCGCGAAATGAATCGCCTGGGAATGCTCGTCGATCTGTCGCACGTGTCGGACAGCACCTTTTTCGACGCCATCGCCGCGTCGTCCGCACCGATCATCGCGTCGCATTCCAGCGCCCGCGCGCTCAATGACGTGCCGCGCAATCTCTCCGACGATCAGCTCCGTGCCGTGGCGAAGAACGGCGGCGTCGTGAACGTGAACTTCTATTCCCGCTTCCTCGATCCATCGTTCCGCGCGCGCGTGGACGCGCTCGACGCGACCATTGCCGCCGAGCGCCGCGCGGCGCGTGCCGCCCCTGGGACGGACACTGCCGCGGTCATGATGCGCATCGATGCGCGCCGCGATGCAATGTTCGCAGCCATTCCCCCCACGCCATTCCAGGTCCTGATCGACCATTTCGATCACATCGCGAAGGTAGCGGGAGTGGATCACGTCGGCATCGGAAGCGACTTTGACGGCGTGACGGCGCTTCCCGCTGGCATGGAAGACGTCACCCGATTGCCGCGCATCGCGCAGGCGCTCCTCGACAGAGGCTACTCGGATGCGAACGTCGCGAAGATGCTGGGCGGAAACATGATGCGAGTCATGTCCGCAGTCCTCAAGCCGTAGCCTCTTTCCGCGCCCGTGCGTGAGAAAACGAAAACGCCGTGTTCATGTGAACACGGCGTTTTCGAATGCAGGAGCGGTTGTCGAAGCTAACGCGCCCGATCGATCGAGCTTCCCACGTTGTAGCGAGCGCCGAACTCGAGCGACATGTTCCACGCGCGCGAGCTGCCGCTGTTCGACAGGAAGAATGCCTGCTGTGTCGGTGAAGCAGTGACCTGACCGAATACCGACACCGGCCGGAGTCGCATCTGCGTCCCCGCGAGCAGAATCGGCGAGAAGCCCGCCTTGCGCGCCTGAATGCTGTCGAGCGCCACCGCGTAGCGTGGTCCGGTGGTCGGCCCGGTCAGCAATCGTGCACCGGCGATTTGACTGAACGCCATTCCCAGGCCCGCGTAGGGATGCATTCGGTTCGACTGCATCGGGAACACCATCGCGGCGATGGTGACGCGCCGAAGATTCGTGAGCCGCACGTCGCGGAAGAACAGGCTGTCGGGATCGCGGTCGACGAAAGCGCCGTTGGTGGTGAGGAACGCTTGATCGTAGGCGACGTACAAGCCGCCTCGCGTCCGCGTGATCAGCCACTCGGCGCCGACGAGCGGTGCCGCGGCGGCCGTGGTCGACGCGGAGGCGTACACCAAGCCACCGCCCTTGACGCCCCAGAACCAAGCGTCCTTGAACTGCCGTCCGTCCTGTGCCGCACTGGGTTGAGCAGCGAGAGCTGCGAAACCGGTGGCAATTGCCAAGACACGGAGGAGTCGCATAGCTAAAACCTCGAAGAAATGAGAGCGCAGCCCGGAACCGCCGGCGATTGCGGGCTCATGCCTGGGACGAAGACCACGGGCCGCGCGTCACGAACGCGCCGAGTAGCCACCGGAAACGCCGACGCGTATCGTAGCCCCATGGCGACGACCCTCCCCGATGCGCCGCAGTTCGAAGCACCGGTCTACGGGACCATCTTCGCCGAGCGTGCGGTGGTTCTGGCGCGCCTGTCGGTGGGGGATCGGCTCATTCTCGTCGCTGATCCGCCGGGAATCGATGAGCCCAGCGTATGGGTCCACGCATCCGGCGGCGACGTCGTCGGCCATCTGGCCCCAGACATCAATAGATGGCTCGTTCCGCGAATGCTTGGCGGCGCGCGCTACGGTGCCACTGTCTCGAGCCTTGGTGCTTCCGACACCGCCAGCTGGAAGCGGTTGGTGGTCACCGTCCGGCGCGCATGATCGATCAGATCAGCTTGAGCTTCTTCCCCACACGCACGAAGGCCGCGAGTGCCTCATCCAGATCCGCCCGTGAATGCGCGGCCGACACCTGGCAGCGAATCCGCGCCTGCCCCTGCGGTACGACGGGAAATCCGAAGCCTGTCACGAACACGCCCTCGTCGAGCAGCATGTCGCTCATCTGGATCGCCGACGAGGTCTCGCCAACGATGATTGGAATGATCGGCGTCTCGCCGGCGAGCGGTGTAAATCCCTTTTCGATGATTTGTTCGCGGAAGTACGTGGCATTGTCACGCAGCGCGCGGACACGCTCCGGATGCTGCTCGATGAACTGCACGGCGGCGAGCGAGCTGGCGGCCACAGTCGGCGGAAGTGCGTTGGAGAACAACTGCGGGCGGGAGCGCTGTGTCAGGTAGTCGCACAGCGCCGCCGATCCAGCGACGAAGCCACCCGCCGCTCCGCCGAGCGCTTTGCCCAACGTCGACGTGATGACGTCGACTTCGCCGAGCATTCCGAAGTGCTCGGGTGTCCCGCGTCCGGTGCGTCCGAGCACCCCGGTCGCGTGCGAATCGTCGACGACGAGAATCGCATGGTATTCCTTGCAGAGCTGCGCGAGATCGGGGAGCGGCGCGATGGAGCCTTCCATGGAAAACACGCCGTCGGTCCACACGATCCGCCGCTTCGCACCCTGAGCGCCCGCGAGCTTGGCGCGCAGGTCGCCCAGGTCCGCGTGCCTGTACACGGCCGTCTGACACTTGGTGATCGCTTTGGCCAATCGAATCGAGTCGATGATCGACGCGTGGTTGAGCGCGTCCGACACCACGAAGTCGCCTTCCTCGACGACCGTCGCTGTCAGCCCTTCGTTGGCGTTCCACGCGGAGACGTACGACATCGACGCCTCCGTCCCGACGAACCGTGCGAGCGCCTGCTCGAGGTCGCGGTGGATGGTGAACGTGCCGCAGATGAAGCGCACGCTGCCCGTTCCCGCGCCGAATCGCTTCAACCCCTCGATGCCAGCCTGCACGACTTCGGTCTGCGCGCTGAGTCCGAGATAGTTGTTCGACGACAGGATCATCACGTCGCCGCGTCCTTCCATCGAAACGCGTGCACCCTGCGGAGAGTCGAGATAATTCAATCGCTTGTAGACTCGTTCGTCGCGCAGCTGTTGGAGCTTTGCCTCGAGTCCGGCGGTAAATGCGGAGTTGATCGCCATTTTGCGGAGGAAGTGTGGTCGCTCGGTTTTACGGTCCTACGGTGCTACGGTCCTACGGTCCTACGCTTCT
>JANMAY010000316.1:0-17603 GCA_031360095.1 Gemmatimonadaceae bacterium | reverse complement strand
CGGAGCGCACAAAGAGCAGGTGCGCCATCGCGCCACCCAGGCCGCACCACAAGTAATAGAGCGTAAAGGCACGCGTCCCCATTACGCTCTCGAGCCGCGGCCCAAACGACAGCAGCGCGTACATGTTCAGCGCGAAATGCCACACGCCGAAGTGCACGAACATGTAGGTGAGCGCGCTCCAGAACGTCCGCTCCAGACTGCCATCCTGGAACCCCAGCACGCTCAGCACATCGGCGTGACTCACCACCGTCCACTGCAAAAACAGCACGCCAACGTTGATCGCAATCAACGTCCGCACCCCTCGCGTCAACCGAGGTGATTCGTGCTCGTCGTGTGGAAGGGAAGTCGCCATCGAACGGTGCTGCGATGCAGCGGCTGGACGGTGTACGCTCGCTCAGCGAGCAACTAGCGAGCAACTACTGGTTCAACGTATTAACCGGTGCACGCGTTGCGGGTTCCTTGCCGCGCCTATCGCCGGCTTCGTGCGGGCCATCCCGGCAGGACACGGACGTCCGGATGCACCGCCATCGCTTGCTCCAGCCACTGCATCCATCGTCGGTCTTGCTCGCTCCACCGCTCCAGCGTCGGATGCACGACGATCTGTGTGTCGGCGCTCGCTCGATGTATCTGTTCGACGATTCGCAAAAGCGGCGCGTCACTCGTGCTGTCTCCCGGAATGATCGCCACGGCATGCGCCACGTGTTTGTGCGCCGCCAAGGCGAGCGATTCCGCAACACGCTCGACCGTCATTGTTCCCTCGCTCCCATCGAGGGTGACCTGCACCAGGGCCAGCGAGGGCAGCAGCCGTTCGAGCGCATCGGCACGCTGGCCGTCGTGATCGAGCATCACCGGCAACGGCACACTGTCGCGAAATGCGGCGCGAAGGAATTCCTCTTCGGCGAGCGCATCTCGGCCGGCGATTGCCACCGAGTGATACCGAGAACGGCTTGTCAGGCGCGTTAGCTCGCCACGCAGCGCATCAGCGGTGTAAATCGTCGCGGTTTCCGCTTCGTCGGCGAATTTGACGAATAACTGCCGCCGGCCCATCCACGGTCCCGATGATTGCACCCCGGCCGGGATGCCCGCCAGCGCCGCGCTGAGGCTCGGAAGCCCACCTTTCCCCGCTGTCATGGAGTAGGAAGGAACCTCCCTGACGCCTCGACCGCTAGCAGTGCAATGCGCTCGCACAGTTCCGGAAAGGGAATTCCTGCCGCGCTGGCCGCCTGAGGAACCAGACTCGTCGCCGTCATTCCCGGTAGTGTGTTCGCCTCCAGGCAGTAGAACTCTCCCGATGGCGTCATGCGAAAATCGATGCGCGCACAGCCGCCCAACTTGAGGCCCACGAACGCAAGTTGTGCCTGCGTCTGCACTTCCGCCGCTTCATCGTCGCTCAACTCCGCCGGAAAGATCTCGACTGCCATACCCGGCGTGTACTTGCACTCGTAATCGTAGATCTCCTTCTTCGCGATGATCTCTCCCACGGGCAGTGCCTCGCCACCGATGATGCAGACGGTGAGCTCGCGGCCTGCGATGAACTGCTCGAGCATCACCTCGTCGTCGTGTTTGAACGCCTCCCGGATTGCAGGCACGAGCTCCGGGAGTTGCTTCACGATCGACAACCCCACGGTCGACCCCTGCTTCGACGGCTTCACGATGACGGGGAGTCCCAACGCCTCCGCCACCAGCGCCTCCGATGGCAGCGCGTCCGGATTATTCGCCATGAGCCAGTCCGCCGTGCGCACACCGTGCGCGCGCATCACGTGTTTCGACAGATCCTTGTCCATCGCCAGCGCACTCGCCAGGTGACCGCTCCCGGTGTACGGGACTCCCGCGAGATCGAGCATCGCCTGAATGGTCCCATCCTCCCCGCGGCCTCCGTGCAGCGCGAGAAACGCGACGTCGCACTGGTCGCGCGTCGGCAGTCGAGCGGCCGTCGTGGCAACGGACTCCGCGTTCATACGGGCCAGCTCTTCCGGCGTCGGGGGGAGCTGCTTCACGACCCCGGCGGCGAGCATGCGACGTTCCTCGCTCTCCGTCAGTGCCCCCTTTGCCGTGTCGATGGTTTGGACGTCGTGCCCGCGCGAACGGAGCGCTTCGGCGATGCGGAGCCCGGACGCCAGCGAGACGTCGCGCTCGGAGGAGGTCCCGCCCATGAGTACGGTAATGCGCATGAATTCTCGGAAACCGTGAACCGTGAACCGTCAGCGAGTCATCAGGTACGCCAGCATGTCGCTGCGCGTGACGATCCCCGAGATCGAGCCACTTTCACGCACCAGGACCGCCGGCGTCGCTTTCGATAGCAGCTTCTGGACCGACTCCACATGCTGTGTCGCCTCGACCACCGGAAATGGCTCGTCCATCACCTCGCCAACCACCGCGTCCAGAAAGCGCGAGCTCTCCAGTCCACGCTGCGTCAGCGCATACTCCGTCACGCTGCCCACGCATTCTCCGGCGTCCAGCACCGGCAACTGCGACACATCGTGCAGACGCATCAATCCGAGCGCCTGGCGCACCAGCTGCCCCGGTGCCGCGCTCACGAGCACGGCGGGAGTTCCATCGCCTTTGTGCTGCACCAGATCCCCCAGTGTCACGCGGTCCGGCTCGAGCAGCTGGTTCTCTCGCATCCATTCGTCGTTGTACACCTTGGAGAGATAGCGCTCTCCGGTATCACACAGAAACGTCACGACGAACGCATCGGGATCGTCGATCTCGCGCGCCACCTGCAGCGCGATGTGCGTGATCAGGCCCGCCGATCCGCCCACGAACAGGCCTTCCTCGCGCGTAAGGCGTCGCGCCATTGCGAACGAGTCGCGGTCGCTCACAGTGCGATAGTCGTCCACGACGGAGAGGTCGAGCGTGCCCGGCAGCTTGTCCTGGCCAATTCCCTCGACCTTGTACGGCGCGCCCTCGATGCGATGAGCGCCGTTGCTCTTCCATAGCTCCGCGAGGATCGAGCCCTGTGGATCGCCAGCGATGATTTTGATCTGCGAATTCTTTTCCTTGAGAAAGCGTCCCACACCGGTGATCGTTCCTCCCGTTCCCGCCGCGGCAACGAAGTGCGTGATCCTCCCCTCGGACTGCTCCCACAGCTCCGGGCCCGTAGTCGCGTAGTGGGCCTCGGGGTTTGCCTGATTGTAGAACTGGTTCGCGAGAATTGCGTTCGGCGTTTCTTCCGCGATGCGCTTTGCCATCATCACGTAATTGTCCGGATGATCCGGCGCCACCGCAGTCGGCGTCACGATCACCTCGGCACCAAATGCCTTGAGCAGCCGCACTTTCTCTTGCGACATCTTGTCGGGCATCGTGAAGATGCAGCGATAGCCCTTCAATGCGGCGGCGATTGCGAGTCCCACACCGGTGTTTCCGCTCGTCCCTTCGACGATCGTTCCCCCCGGCTTGAGAGTGCCGTCTCGCTCGGCCTGTTCGATGATCGGCATGCCAATCCGATCCTTCACCGAGCCACCTGGATTGAAGAACTCCGCCTTGCCGTACACCGGCGTGCGAATGCCGCGCGTCACACGCTGCAGGCGGATGAGCGGCGTCCATCCGATGGTATCGATGACGCTGTCGTACGGACGTGCATTGCGCATCGCGCTCGCGACGGACGTCGCTGTCATGGCGTACCAGAGGTTGGTGTGATGCCGTGGTCTTTCAGGATCGTGTCACCCGGCAGAGCATGCGCTTCGGGATGCCGGAAATACACGGGAAACAGCACGGTGGTGGGCATGGGTTCCCCACGCAGCTTCGCCGGAATGAAGCGCAGCTCGTGCGAACCGTTGATCGCCGCAGAGTCGAGCGCCGCGTAGCCGCTCGACTCGTCGATGCGCGTCGAGTCGGTCTGCACCTGTCCATCCCGATCGATGTGGAGTCGCAGCGTCACGTTGCCTTGCACGCGACGCGCGTACAAGGCCGCCGGGTAGCGGAATGGCAACTCGGCATTGAGCACCTTCGGAACCTCGTCCGGCTGTGCCGGTCCGACTTGAAGTGCCTGCGCCATTTTCTGCGTGGATTCCTTGTCCATGCAGCCGCCAAGCGCCAGCGGGGCGATGATCAAAGCCAGTTTTCTCCAGGGCGTGCGCGACATGCGCCCAATGTACCCCCTCACGTCTTTGCCTGATCGACGAGCTCGGCCACGAGCTGCAGCGCGGCCAGTGGCGTCAGTTCGTTCACCTCGATTGCACGCAGACGGTGCACGACCTCGTGCTGGAGCGGTTCAATGAACAGCCCGAGTTGATCCACCGGTTGGCCGGCCTTCGCCGAACGAGTACGCGACGTGCCAGGCGCCGTACGTGCGAGATCGGGGACGAGATGTTCGGCACCTCCCTCCAACAGCGCCAGCATGGCGCGGGCTCGGCCAATCACCGATGCGGGTAGCCCAGCGAGCCTGCCGACCTCGATGCCGTACGAGCGGTCGGCACCTCCTGGCATGAGCCGGTGCAGAAAAAGAATTTGATCGCCCACTTCACGCACACCCACATTGTAGTTTCGGACGCCCGTGAGCTCCTCGGCGAGCTGCACGAGCTCGTGATAGTGCGTGGCAAATATCGTCTTGCATCCGAGCTGGTCGTGCAGGTGTTCACTCACCGCCCACGCGATCGAGACGCCATCGTAGGTACTGGTACCTCGCCCAATTTCGTCGAGCAGCACCAGGCTTCGTCGCGTCGCGCTATGTAGAATCGCGCTCGTCTCGGCCATCTCCACCATGAACGTCGACTGCCCACGTACCAGATTGTCGCTCGCGCCCACACGCGTGAACAGTCGGTCGCAGACACCAATCGTCGCCGACGCGGCCGGGACGAACCCGCCGGTCTGCGCCAGCAGCACGATCAGACCCACCTGGCGAAGAATCGTGCTCTTCCCCGCCATATTCGGCCCGGTGAGAATGATCACGCGCTCGTCATTCGTCAGTCGGATGTCGTTCGGAATGAACTTGTCGCGCGGCATCATCCGCTCGACGACTGGATGGCGACCCGCCGTGATCTCGATGTCGTAGTCGTCCGTGAGCGTCGGACGCACATACCCTTCGCGCACAGCCACGTCAGCCAGCGTGGCCAGCACGTCGAGCTCTGCGACGATCCGCGCCGCGCATTGCACGCGTTGGATTTCGCGGCCAATCGTTACACGCAACGCGTCGAACAGCTCGCGCTCGCGTGTCTCGATCCGCTCTGCGGCGGTGAGCACCTTCTCTTCGTACTCCTTGAGCGCCGGCGTCACGTACCGTTCCGCCCCGGTGAGCGTCTGCCGTCGTTGATAGTCGGCGGGAACGTGATCCTTGTTGGCGTTCGTCACCTCGATGAAGTAGCCGAACACCTTGTTGAACCCCACCTTGAGCGACGCAATGCCGGTGCGCGCACGTTCATCCATCTGGATCGCGGCAATGGAATCCTTGCCACCGTCGCGCAGCGCCCGCAGTTGATCGAGCTCGTCATCGATGCCGGCAGCGATGGTATCCTCGTCGCCGAGTTGCAGCGGTGGCCGCTCGACGAGTGTGCTGCGGACGGATGTCGCGAGCTCGGCGCACGCGTCCCATTGCGCGAGGAGCGCGTGAAGGACACCCGCTCCGCCCAGGCGGGCCGCGGCCTGTTCGACTGCGGGGAGTTTTGCCAACGACGCGCCCAGGGCAGCGAGCTCGCGTGGTGTCGAGCGTCCAGCGGCGGCCTTGCTGCCAAGTCGTTCGATGTCTCGCACGCCATCGAGGGCGGCGCGCAACGCGTCTCGCGCGCTGGCATTGGTCACAAGTGCCGACACGGCGTCGAGACGCAGCTCGATGCGTGTGCGATCGACGAGTGGTGCGAGCAGCCACTGCCGCAGGAGGCGTGTTCCCATCGGTGTCGTTGTGCGATCGAGCACCGCGAGCAGCGTGCCCGTTGTATCGGCCCCCCTGAGTGATTCCACCAGCTCGAGATTGCGTCGCGTCATCTCGTCGAGCGGCATCACGCCGCCTGCGCGTTCGATCGTCGGACGCGCGAGGTGCGGCACGCCCGCGGGTTGCATCTCCTTGAGGTATCGGAGCAGTGCGCCCGCAGCGCACAGCGACGGCCCGTCCTCGGCCTCCAATCCGAGTCCATCGATACTTCGGACCGCGAACTGTCGCGCCAGATCATCCCGCGCCATCGCTTCGTCGAACTCCCAAGCGTCCCGTTCAGTCACGAGCACGCCATCCAGGATCGTCGTCTTGGGCAGGACATCACTGCCGCGCACGATCAGCACTTCTCGCGGAGCGAATCGAGCGAATAACGCGCCCTCGTCAGCCCGCGTCGCGACAGCGAGCCTGAGTTCACCCGTCGAGAGATCCGCGGCGGCCAGCCCGATCGCGCCACCTCGCCCCGCGCTGATTGCGACGATGAAATTGTTGCGCGTGCCATCGAGGAGATCGTCTGCGAACACCGTTCCCGGCGTTACGGTCTCCACGACTTCTCGTCGCACGATGCCCTTTGCGATTTTTGGATCCTCCACCTGCTCGCAGATGGCGACCCGATATCCCTGCTGCACTAATCGGCGCAAATACTCGGAGCCCGCTTTCACTGGGATACCGGCGAGCGGCACCGCCGCGGCTCCGCCGTTGTTACGCGCGGTGAGCGTGAGACCCAGCACGCGCGATGCGATTTCGGCGTCTTCGTAGAACATCTCGTAGAAGTCGCCCATGCGAAAAAACAGAATCGCACTTTGGTGCCGAGCCTTGATCTCTCGGTACTGCTGCATCAGTGGCGTCGGAGCGACACCGCTCACGGGGTCCGTGCCTCCCCGGAGGGCAGCTCGGTCGTGACGAAGCCGATGATGCCGCGCTGCTTCAACGACGCGACTTCGTCCTGGGCCGCTTGCCGCGACGCAAAAAATGCCAGCCGCACTCGGAATGGTTTTGCAACGCCGCTCACCCGAGCCTTCACACCGCGCGAGGCGAGCTTTGAGACGAGACGGTCGGCCTCCACGCGAGTGTTGTACGCGGCGAGTTGAATGGTGTAGATCCCTCGCGCGGCGATGGGAGTGTGCGAGAGCGGTGGCACTACGGCGGGAGGGGTTACTCGCGCGGGTTCAGTTGCCGCTCTCGCCGGTGGCTTCGAGGGTACCGGCTTTACAGTCACCGGTTTTGAACGTGGCGTCGTCGTATCGCGCGCCGGGGTCGATGCCACGGCACTCGTCGGCGCCACTGGTTCCGACACGGCGCATCGCGACGCGTAGTACTCGATCTGGTTGCGGAGCTCCACATCGGCCGTCGTCGCGGACGCGCGCGCCTCGGTGATCATCGCGCATCCCGTGCGCGCATCACGTTGCTCGAAGGCGAGACGCGCCGCCGCAAGCGCAGCGACGCCGCGCGCGGCGCTCACAGGATGCTCGCGCACGAACCGCTGAAGGTGCTGTAGCGCGCCGGCACGATCTCCGCGCGCTTGCTCCAGCTCGGCGATGGCAAGGAGCGCGTCGTCGGAGTACAACGACAGCGGATATTCGACGATCACGCGCCGATAGTCACGCTCCGCTTCGGCGGCAGTCTCCGCGAGCGCCCCGCGCCAATACAGAGCCTCGCCGTAGGAGGAGCTTCCTTCAGGCACGTGGCGCAACAGCGAGTCGATGAGCGTGCGGCCAACTACACCGTTGCCCTCGGCAACCAGTCGTTTCGCGCGGCGGAAGAGTGAATCGTTGGGTGACGTGCGCGTGGTTTCAGTCTGCGCCTCGCCACGTGACGCGATCGCCGTGAGCAGAAGAACGGCTGATAGAACGAGTCGTCGCATGTGATCGAGTGAGAAGGGATCCCTGGTCAGGCGGCACGGAGCGACGCCTTCGTGCCACACAACGCCAGGACGAGCGATGTGAGCATCTGCTCGTCGGAGGATAGCTTCGTTTCCTTCAGCGCTTCGTCGGTCGTGAGCAATGCGACCAGAGCAGCGTCCAGTTCCGCGCTCGTCCACCGGTCAGTGTAGCTGGTCCACGCCGAGATGGCGTCTCCCCACGGCCGCGCCCAAAATCCACCGCTCTCCTTCAGCAGTGTCATGTACTGATTGAACAAGGCTCGCGGAGAGATACCGCGTGCGAGCGCCGCTTGCCCAGATGCCATGACGAGCGTTTGCGTCGTAAGCGCCATCACGACGCTGACGGCACTGGTCTTTGGCTGTTGTAACACCCCGGGAATCAGCGCCGCTGCCGTCGCCGCATCGCGTGCTGCAACGGCATCCATCAGCGCGCCAAGGGTTTCGCCCTTTCGGACACCCACGAGATCGACGACGGTCGCTTCGTGGATGGTACCATCGGAGAAGCTCACGAGCTTTTCCAGTTCCACGGCGAGTTGCGCCAGATCGTCGCCCACGGCTTCGACGAGGAGCGAGACGGCTTCGGGCGTGATGCTGCTGCCGAGAATCGCGGTTACGTAATGGACGACCCATTTCGGCACGCGGTCGCCCGTGAGATGCGGGAAATCCACAACGGTGCTCCGCTCGGCGAGCGAGCGATCGGCCTTCACACCAGAGGGCGTGACGAGCAGCAGCACCATGTCGTTGGCTGGGCGCGTCAGGTAGCGGTCGAGCAACGCGCGCGCGTCCTTTTTCAGTTTCTCGACATCGCGAACGACTGCCACGCGGCGGTCGGCAAGCATCGGAGGCGTGCCGAGCAGCGAGTCGAGCGCTTCCGCATCGAGCTCACTCGCCCGTCGCTGTTCCAGATTGAAGTCGCGCGTCGAAGGATCGATCGCCGCCGTGATCACATCGCGGATCGATGCATCTTTGAGATAGTCGTCGTCCCCATGGAAATAATACACGGGATCGAAGACGCGCCGTTTCAGCGCGGCATGCAGCGCTTTCTCACTCGCGGACGCCATTCTACAAATATAGGCACCGCTGGCCGCCGCGCTGTTCCGCTAGCGCCCCGCCGCGTCGCTCGCGAAGTGCCAGGGCGCTTGCTGCGCGACGAAGACAGCAGGCCAGAGAGTCATGCCGGCCGGCACTGCGGCAATCATCGTGGGCGTCGTGAGAGGCGACGGCTCCGGTTCTGGAAGCGACGCAACAACGGGGGGAAGCTGAATGACGTTGTCGCGCGAGATCGTGAGGCTCACGGTTGCGGCCAGACCTGCGGCAGCGAGCACGCTCGCGAGCACTACAGCGTACGTCGCCGGAGAAAGCGGCCGCCTACGGCCAGCCGCGATGGCGCGTTCCGAATGCGTCATTGCGCCCAGGAGGGCACGCTCTGCGCTCAGCCGTGCTTGCAACCGCTGGCCGAACGCTGCCGATGGTTGGATTTGCGGGAGATTGTGCGCCAACAGCAGCGATCGCCGAACTCGTGTATCCGTCTGCGCACAGCGCTCGCACACCAAGCGGTGATTGGCCATCTGCTCGATGTCGACGCCACTCAGCGTATCATCGATGAACGCATCGTGCTTACGTCGAAACTCCCGACAGTTCATGAGAGACCGTTCTGGGTGGTGGCGGCTGTTTGGCTGCCCTCCGTACCCTGAGGAGCAGGGGTGGGTTCCCGCTCCAATTCAGCAACGGCGTTCGCCCGTCGGCTAGGTGGCTCTTGGGCGGCTGTGGGCAAGAAACGCGGCGCCTGAGCGTGATAGTTCGCTCAGGCGCCGCACCGTCAGACTGTCAGACTGTCAGACCGTCTCTTCAGTCCACCCACGGCTCGATGATGTCCGCGAACGCGTTCCGCGCGCGGTTGAGCCTGGATTTCACCGTTCCCAAGTTGCAGTCCGTAATCTCCGCGATCTCCTCGTACGACTTGCCCTCGAGCTCCCGCAGTACGAAGACCTGCCGATGATGCTCGGGCAGCTTCGCGACACTCTCCTCAACCAGCTCGCGCAGATGGCGCTTGCGGTACAGGTCGTCCGGGCGCGACGTCGTATCCTCGAACTGCAGCGGACGATCATCGTCATCCCAGTTGCCCTTGATCGTCTGAAAGAGCACGAGCGGATTCCGTGACCGGTTGCGCAGCTCGTTCTTCGCCAGATTCGATGCGATGGTGTACGCCCAGGTCGAGAACTTCTTCGACCGGTCGAACCGATGTAGATGGCGATAGACGCGGATGAACACCTCTTGGACGAGATCTTCCGCCTTCTCGCGGTCACCGATCGTCCGATATATGAAGTTCAGCAGGCGCGTCTGATACCGTTCGACGAGCTCCTGAAAGGCACGCTCTTCACCGCCCAGAAACGATGTCACGACTTCCGCATCGTCCATGGTCCGAAGCTGCTCCCGGATCGTCGGCCCGCGTTGGGCCGCCTGCTTCATTGCGATGTTGGCCATTGTCTTGTCCCCCAGATGCTGCAAATGGGTACGCACTGACGATGCAGATTAGATCTCTCACTCCCCGCTGCTCTCTCGGTGCCCTGATAAGGCAGAGCGCGTGCCCGTTTTGTTGATCCGTGATCTTGTTTGTAAAGTGTTATTAGGCAATCACTTATGCTGCCAACATGCCCACCGTACGTTCGCGGGTCGGTTCGTGACTTGTCCACTTTTCGGCACATCACGCGAGAATGCCCTCGGCCAGTGTCCACTTTTGACACAGCCAAGGGCATTCGGGTTTGCTCCGGCGAACAGCGGTCTCGTGTGATACAGAGCCCGCTGCTACCCCGTCTTGAAACCGGCCGCGAATAGGAGGCCGAGCACGGTTTTCGAGTCGGTGATTTCGCCGGTGCTTATTCGCTCCAACGCTTCCGACAATCGCATGATCACGGTGTCAGCAAACTCATCGGCCTCTCGTTGCGCTTTGCCATGCGTGAGCCCGGTAGCCATGAACAGGTGGATGACCTCGTCAGTAAAGCCTGGCGTCGTCAGGATCGTCGTCAGCGACTCGATTCGTTCCGCAGTACAGCCGGTTTCTTCCTTCAGCTCTCGTGCGGCACAGTCCGCTGGCGACTCACCGGGATCGAGCCGGCCGGCGGGAATCTCGTAGAGATAGCCATCTGCGGCATACCGGTACTGTCGGAGTAAGAGGACCTGCGGCTCCTCACCCGCTGGATCGTTTAGAAACGGCACCACGGCAGACGCACCCGGATGGCGTGCAATGTCGAACTCCGCCGTCGAGCCATCCGGGAAGCGGACCGTGTCGCGATTGAGGGTGACGATTTTCCCCGAGTACAACTGCGAGCTTGCGAGTTGCGCCATTGGCTTCGCGCCGCGCCCTCGGCGTCGCAGTTCGTCCGCCGTGACGACGACCGGTCCATTCGCTTTTCCCTTCGTCATCGCCCTCCCTCCGGTGCGTCCACGGCGACGATTTCCGGCACGAGTCCCAGCACCTGTTGTAACGATTCCACCACGAGGGCCGGGTCTCCAACCACCACAGTGCGCAGCGCATCCGGTCTCAGATGCCGCTGCGCTGCTTTCAGTACGCTCTGCGTCGTCACGTTTCTCACGTGTGTCCGGTAGGTGTCGTAGAAGTCTTCGGGGAGTCGGTGATTCACCAGATTCGCGAGTGCCGTCGCGATCGACGCGGTCGTTTCGTATCGGATGGGAAACACTCCATCGAGATAGCTGGTTGCGAGCGTGAGCTCATCTTCCCCGATCTCGGTAGTGCGCATGCGCTCGATCTCGATCAGAATCTCTTTTACCGCCGATCCAGTGACATCGCTCTTCACTGCAGTGTGGACGACGAACGGCCCGGCGCCACGGCGCCACTCGAATGCTGAAAATGCCCCATATGTGTAGCCGTGCTTCTCGCGCAGATTCAAATTGATCCGCGACGAAAAGAGGCCACCCAAGATCGCGTTCATCACCATGGCATCGAAGTAGTCTGGCGCGTTTCGAGGCGGTCCGGCGTGTCCCACCCGCACCTCGGATTGCGGCGCATCGGCCTTGGCGACAACACGTAGACTGCGTCCAACCTGTGGTCGATCGACGGCGCGCGGCGCGCGGGGTGCCGGTCCCCCGCGCCAGTCATCGAACAACTTGCCCGCGAGCGTCACGGCGTCGTCCACCGCGATCGCGCCCGCAAAGATCAGCGTCACGCCGCGAGGCTGATAGTGTTCCACGTGGAAGGCGGTTATGTCGTCTCGCGTCAGCGCGCGAATGCTTGCGGCACTTCCTTCTTCCGGCACTGCGTAGCGCGCGTCGGCGTCATAAACGGACCGCGCAAAGTGCTCGTCTGCGAGACTCCGTGGATCGGCGCGCTGCTGCAGCAGTTCCGCGAGCCGCTCTTCTTTGAGCCGTCGGATCTCACGATCAGGAAAGCTCGGAGCGCGAACGAGATCGCGAACGAGCGACAGTGCATCGGAAAGGCGATTGCTGAGCGCCGTCAGGGAGACGACCGCCATATCCCATCCGGCATGCGCCTCGACCGATGCACCGATACGCTCGAACCGATCCGCCAGCGCAACGCCATCGAGATCGCCGGCACCTTCCAGCATGGAGCGCGCGGTGAGCGCCGCGATACCATCCTTGCCACGCGGCTCGAACGATGCCCCCGCTTCCACCATGGCAAGAACGGTAACGACCGGCAGCTTTGCCACCGGCGCGACGATAATGTTGACCCCATTCGTCAGCGTGCGCCGAACAAACGAAGGAAATCGATAGGCTCGAGGAGCCGTCGGTTCCGGTTTCTTGGTTGGCGCGCTCGATGCCGCGCCCGTGGTGACCACACTCATGGTACTTCAGCCATTGCGAGATCGCTCTGTGGCTCAGCCTCGGCACCCTCACGTGGCACGTAGATCAGGCTGGCGCGGTTGTCTGCTGTTAGCCGTTCGCGCGCGAAAGCATTCACCTGTTCGACCGTGACCGCGCGATAGCGTTCCGCCTGCACGTTCACGAGCGTCGGATCACCAAAGTATGTGGCGAAAAGCGATAATCGATCAGCACGCTCACCCGCCGACTGTAGGATCACCACGAGCTCGGTTTCGATCAGTGCAACTGCGCGCGCGACTTCGTCGCTGCTCACGCCATCGGTTATCAATCGGTCGACCTCGGCGTGAACCGCGCGCTCGAGTTGTTCGAGCGACGTGTCTGGTCGAGCGGTCACGTCGACAATGAGTAAGTCGCTTCCCTTCGTGAGATCGTAGGTAAAGGCCGTCGCTTCCGCCGCCACCTGTTGCTCGCGCACGAGCGCACGCTGGAGCCGGCTCCCTTTCTTCAAGCCGAGCACCGCGCTGCACACGCTTGCCGCATAGTACCCGTCAGAGCCAAAGATCGGCGACCGAAACGCGAGGAAGAGACGTGGGAGCATGACGTCATCCGGCACGATCTCGCGCCGTGCGCCACCAAAGGACGGCGATACCTCCATGTCGGGCAATGGAGGTTTGCCTCGCCCTCGCGGAATGGCGGCGAAATGGCGCTCGACCATTGTGCGCGCCACTACCACGTCGAAATCACCCGCGATCGTGAGGACCGCATTGTCCGGCGTGTAGAACGTCGAAAAAAAGTTGGCGATGTCGTCAAGGCTCGCCGCATCGAGATCCGTCATCGAGCCGATGAGCGAGTGATGGAAGGGATGCTCCGGCGGAAAGCATAGCGCGGGCAGTCGCTCCCACCACGTTCCGTACGGCTGATTGTCCATGGACCAACGACGTTCGTTCTGCACCACGTCACGCTGCGTATCCAGCTTCTGCTGCGTCATGGCGGGAAGCAGGTAGCCCATGCGGTTCGCTTCCAGCCAGAGGGCCAATTCCAGCTGGTTCGACGGGACGGTCTCGAAGTAGTTGGTTCGGTCGAGCCATGTCGATCCATTCAGGGTGCCGCCCGCGCGCTGAATGAATTCAAAATGCTCGTTCGAATCCACGTTCGCCGACCCCTGGAACAGCATGTGCTCGAATAGATGTGCAAAACCAGTACGCCCTGGGCGCTCGTTCGCGGATCCGACGTGGTACCACAGATTCACTGCCACGAGTGGCGCAGTGTGATCTTCGGAGAGCACGACGAACAGGCCGTTGGAGAGACGAAGCGTCTCGATCGGAATGTGCATCCATACAACTTGCACTCGCCACGCGACTCATGGTAGCGCTACCTCGACCGAGAAGCGGGAGCGCCGATTCGCATCGACACCCCCGCTCCGCGCAAACCATCCCGCCTCGGCCTCGATCAGGCCGTCGACCGCTATGGTGTTGGCGGTGCGCCCAACACGTCTCGCGCGTCACGAATGATTATCTCACCAAGGTTGAGCGATCGCAGACCAGGCTCGATTGATTTGCGATCGCCGACGATTACGAAGGTGAGCTTGTTCGGGTCGACATATTGCCGCGCGACCCGCTGAACGTCAGCCTGCGTGACTGCCCCATACCGCTGCACTGCCGTGTTGTAGAAATTCAGGGGAATATCGTATGTCAGCAGGGGCAATAGTTGGTTTGCAATGCCGCGCGTTGTTTCGAAATTGCGCGGAAGGCCGAGCTGAAGCGACAGCTTGGCCCGCTCCAGCTCGGCGCGAGAGACCGTGTCACGTATGGCCCGCAGCTCTTTCATGATTTCCGCGGCCGCCGAGTCCGTCTTTGCCGACACGATCTCTGATGACGTTGTGAAGGGGCCTGCCGAGCGCCGGTACGAGAATCCCGAGTTCGCGCCGTAGGTGTAGCCATGCGTCTCGCGCAGATTCAGATTGAGCCGGCTGCTGAACGAGCCGCCGAGTACTGCGTTCATCACCTGCAGCGCGAAGTAGTCCTCGGTGGTCCTTGGCGCTCCAATTCCCCCAACACGGAACGACGACTGCGCCGCACCGGGCTTGTCCACGATGACAACTGTTGTCGCCTTCGCTCCAGCCGCACTTGCCATCTTCACGACGGGCACGTCGCCGCGGGACCATCCGCCGAACAGCGCACGCGCTCTGCGCTCGATGTCGTCAGGCGACACGTCTCCCACGACTAGTAGTGTCGCATTGTTCGGTCGATAAAACGTGGTGTAGAAACGCACCACGTCGTCACGCGTGAGCGACGCGATGGAAGCTTCCGTTCCGGCGAGCGGTCGGCCGTATGGGTTGTCCGCTCCGTACAGCGCAGCGGCGAACGCGACGTCCGCGATGGTCGGGGCTCGGTCGCGCTGCTGCTGGAGGGCAGTCAACCGCGCCTTGCGCACCCGCTCGAGATCGGCCGCTGGAAATGCCGGATGCAGGGCGACATCGGCAAAGAGTGCAAGCGCGCTGTCTAGCTGCGCTGTCGGAGCATGGAGAGAGACCGTCGACAATTCCCAACCGCTGCCCGCCGTCAGGTTCACGCCGAGAAACGCCTGCTGATCGTCGATCTGAAGCGCAGTCCTCGTCGTTGTTGCTTCCATCAACATGCCGGCCGTCAGGGAGGCCGTACCCATCTTGCCGCTCGGATCCGATTCGCCGCCCGAGCGAACCTGCAGAAGCACATCCACCAGCGGCAGCTCGTGCTGCTCGACTACCACGATCCTGAGCCCGTTCGCGAGCTGGCGCGTGACGATGGATGGAACGGAGAGCGTCGGTGGATTACCAAGGACCGGGGCTTTGGAGAGATCCACCGTCGCCGACGGAGGGGGTAGCACGGGCGTTGGCGTCGACGTCGTAATGAGTTGTGGTGATGAGCAGGCGGTTACGGCGAGCGCGGTCACCGCGCCAAGAAATCGGTATGCGCGCATCACTTGGTTCCTCCGGTTACCATCAGCTCTTTCTTCCCTTGCGGAACGATGGTGAGCACGGCTTTCGATTTGGTGAGATACTGTAACGCGACGCGCTGCACATCCGCCGCCGTCACACGGTCGTAGCGGGCCGCATCCTGGATGATGTAGTCGGGTGTACCAGCGAAGTAGCTGTATTCCGCCAAACGATCCGACTTTCCAAGCACCGACGCAATGCGATCGAGAAAGGACGCGCGCCGACTGTTCAGTGCGCGGGCGAGCTCGCGCGGCGACACGCCGTCTTTGATCAGCTTCTGAACTTCCTCCTCGACCAGTTGTGCCATCCGCGCCGGTGTTTGTCCTGGTTTTGGCGTCACGATGATACCAAAGTAGCCGTCCAGTTTGGTGCTGTTGTGAAACGCCGTCACGTCCTGAGCGACCTGCATCTCGAACACGAGGCGCTTGTATAGTCGGGAGTTCTTGTCTCCGGCAATCACATCGGCGAGTACGTCGAGTGGGGCGTCGTTGGCGGAATAGATTTTCTCGGTCGCCCACGTCTGAAACACGCGGGGTAGTGTCACCCGGTCCTCGAGAACCATGAACGTGTCTCGCGCGAGGCGCGTCATCGGAACCACCGGGCGCGTTGGCACTTGCGGGCCACGCGGGATTCCCCCGAAGTAGCGGTTCACCCACGTGAGAGCCGAATCGCGGTTGAAGTCGCCTGCGATGACGAGCGTTGCGTTGTTGGGGGCGTAGTAGGTACGAAAAAATTGCGTCACATCACCGAGCGACGCCGCGCTCAGATCATCCATCGATCCGATCACTGACCAGTGATATGGGTGGTTTGCCGGATAGAGCGCGGCCAGGATGGTTTCGTTCCACTTGCCGTACGGAACATTGTCCACGCGCTGACGGCGTTCGTTCTTCACGACATCGCGTTGGAGATCCAGTTTTTTCTGGTCCATGACCGGAAGCAGCCGGCCCATGCGATCGGCATCCAGCCAGAGCGCGAGCGGGAGAGCATTCGAGGGCACAACCTCGTAATAGTTGGTGCGGTCGTTCGTCGTCGAGCCATTGAGACTTGCACCTACCGCGGAGAGTCGTTTGTCGAACTCTCCCTGTGGGACGTTCTCCGAGCCCATGAACATGATGTGCTCGAACAGGTGCGCGAAGCCAGTGCGTCCTGGTTTCTCGTCCCCCGAGCCAACCTTGTACCAGGTGTTGACCGCGACGATGGGCGTGGAATGGTCCTCATGCAGGATTACTTCGAATCCGTTCGCGAGCGTCACTTTCTCGAATGACAGTCGAGGCACCGTTTGAGCGCCAGTCGTCCGTGTGTCTGCACTGAGCGCTATTAAAACACAACACGATACTAAATAGTGTGATTTCACCGGCTGTTCCTCTCGAAGATGAATGCGAGGGGGGCTTTCACAGACTCGCTCAGGGCATATTTCCACCGCTCCGTCGGACTCGCGGTGATCGGGCTGGTCGGCGTCGGAGACGTGTACGGCTCGAGGCCGTGGCGCCGCGCCAGAATGGTCAGGCGAAGCATGTGGAACGGGTCGCTCACGAGTAGTACGTCTTTCCGGCGGCGGGTGTTCATGAGGGCGGCAACGCCTGCCATCGATTGACTGGTTGTGCGTCCTTCGGTTTCCATCAAAATCGCCGCACGCGGCACTCCGCGGTGGATGGCATAGCGCTGGCTGACCTCGGCTTCGCTCGTCGTGTCGCCGGTTCCGCGTCCTCCCGTCACGATCAAAGCCGGTGCCATGCCTCGACGCCACAGCGCAACCGCATGGTCGAGTCGCGCACGGAGGACGGGGGACGGTCGGCCGACGTACTGCGCCGCGCCGAGCACGACGATGGCGCCGGCCGGCCGTGTCTGGTCATAGCGTTCCCACGCGAGAACGGCGCCCAGCGACGCCACCCAGACGACCAGGAAGACTCCCAGTGTCATCAGCGTCAGACGGACCGGGAGTGGACGGCGCGCAGGCATCACGTGGAAGTTAGTCGTGCTCCGGCACAGCGCGTAGGCCACCGCCACACCGCCCAGACTCAATCACCGAGGCTCAGGATGGCAAGCCAGAAGACGTCGAAGCTGGTTCGCGCCGTCGCACGATCGAG
>JANMAY010000291.1:0-11760 GCA_031360095.1 Gemmatimonadaceae bacterium | reverse complement strand
GCGCACGGCGAGCGCGATGTTGGCCGCGAGCACATCGTCGCGCCGCCACTCGTGCGCCGACACGCTCGCGTACCCTTCGTCGAACCATCGCGGCGGGCGATTGCCCAAGCGTTCGTGCAGCGCCAGATGCGCCAGCTCGTGGCGCAGAACCTCGATCGGATCTCCTGCATCCGCACTCGCGGCGCGCCCCTGCATCACGATGCGGCGCGATTCGGGAAACGCGATCGCCGCGCCCCATTCCGGAGCTTGCGGGCCGACCCACGCGCGAAAGTGCGCGGCATCAGGCGCGATGGCCACCAGGACACGTTGGCGCGGACGCGGAAGCCACGGAAAGCTGTCGTTCGCGGCGGCCGATGCGACGAGCGAGCGTGCCAGCAAGTCGTCCTTCGGGAAATACACGACGGTGAACCGTCCGGCGTCGAGCCGTTGTGGTGCATCATCCTGCGCGCGGACAACGACCGGGCTCCAGAGAGCGACGAGCAGCGCACACCACCGCGCGGCCCATCGAAAGGCCCCCACGCCGCTTACGGTTCTCCCCCTGCCTCCACCGTCTTCAACACCTCGGAGCACTTCTTTCCCCACGGGTTGAACTTGTTCGCCAGGAATCCGTCGCGCCACGTCTGCATCGCTTCGTCGCGCTGGCCATTGAACCAATACGCGCGACCGAGCTCGTAATAGGCCTCGATGAGGTTCGGGCCGAGCACGAGCGCTTTCTGAAAGAATGTCTGCGCGTCCTCGAACATGTCGCGCTCGAGGTACACCAACCCGAGATAGAAGTGCGCGTAGAGCGTGGCCTTGCGGTCGGTGTCGAGTCGAATGGCACGTGACAGGTGCTCGATCGCCTCCCCGAAGATACGCTTCTTGAGGCAGATGTATCCGACGTTGATGCGCGCCAGCGCGTTCGCGGGCTCGCGCATGAGCACCTTCTGAAATTGCATCAGCGCGTCGTCGTATTTCTCCTGAAGCATCTGCGCCCAGCCAAGGAGCGACTCCGCCTGCGGATCGTTCGGCACGAGCTGAAGGGCCTTGTGCAGCGTCTCTTCCGCACCGACATAGTCGCCGAGCGAGATGCGGCTCCATCCCTTCTCGAGAAAGGTCGACGCCCCGATATGATCGACGACCACAGGCCGGTCCGCGCTGAACGCCGGCGCAGCGGTGGCTTGCAATCCCTTCCATCGCTCGACCAGCAGCTTGGCCTGTTCCTTCAGCGCGCCAAGATCGGTCAAGTCGTGCTCGAGGGATTTTCCCAGGGCAATGAGCTCGGCGCGAATGACATCGCGATCCGTCGCGGCAGACGGTGCGTCCAGCCGCGCGGTCAGGGACGTGATTCGCTCTCGATAGCTCTGGGTCAGTTCACCCACTGCTGAGTGCCTCTGCCCCCGCATTCTGCAGATGAATGCGTTCGGTGGAGGTGAGCAGCTTGTCCACATCGAGGTAAATGACGAGCCGCTCCCCGCGCCGGACGATCCCCTTGAGGTATTCGCCGGCGAGCCCGCGAAAGAGCTTCGGAGGCGGCGCCACCGCGGTCGGGTCGAACGACGCAACCTCCGTCACCGAATCCACGACGACGCCGATCCACTCGCCGCTCACGTTGAGCACGAGGATGCGCGTCTCGGTCTTCGCCGCCACCGGAGGCAGCTCGAAGCGGCGCCGCAGATTCACGACCGGCACCACGCGCCCCTGATAATCCATGACGCCTTCGATGTAGTCTGGCATATCGGGCACCGACGTCGGCGGGGTGTACCGCAGCACGCGCTCCACTGTATGAATGTCGGCGGCGAAATGATCGTCGCCGAGGCGGAACGCCACCAGCTTGTCGGTCTCGGTGCTCATGCGATCTCCAGAAGGGCCGCGGCCTGACAGGCCGCGATGAGTGCATTCGCGTCGACGATCGCGACGAGAACCCCGGCGTGGCGCACCACGCCGAGCACCACATTGTCGATTGCGTGCTCCGAGGGCGCGGAGCGAAGCTCGCCCAAGTCGAGCGACACGGCATCTTCCACGTCGTCGATGAGAATTCCCACGCGCGCGCGACCTCGCCGGAAGATGAGCACGGCCTCTTTCACCGCGAGCGGGACGCCAAGCGCGGTGTGTGGCGAGTACACCGGTGTGAGAAATCCGCGCACCGTCACCACGCCCAACATCGCCGGCGGCATCTCCGGCACGTGGTGAATCACCGGCAGATCGATCACTTCCTCCACGGCCAGCAGCTCCACCGCGAACCGTTCGTCGCCGAGCCGGAACATCAGCATTTCCTCGACCCGCGCGCGGGCGCGAAGGCTGCCTCGCTCGCCATCATCGACCGCGTCCGGATCGCTGGCGTCGGCCGCGGCCTCCTCGAGCGCGGAGGCCTCCGCTTGGGCCGCGAGCTCCGCTGCGTGCGCAGCCGCCAGCGCATGCGCGAGCTCCACCGGCGACGAGTTGCGTCTCGCGCGAGGCGGTGGCAGCTCGGGGTAGTTAATGGGTGCAGGTGCCTCGACGACGCTCGGAAGAACAACCAGACCCTCGACAACGCTGGCTACGACAGCCGGATCCGACACCGCTCGCTTCGCTCTCGGCTTCCGCGCTTTGACAGCCGCGGTGTCGGTCTCGGCGCTGGTCGGGGCAACAGGTTCCGGCGCGACGTCGCGACGCGGCAGGGGCGCGTCGAGTTCACTATACCGGAGACGCGGCTTCTTCTTTGTCATTCCTGATCGTCCGCCACGTCGGTCATCAAGTCCGCGTCGATCAGCGTACGCTGCTGCATCGCGCCAACGAACAATGCCTGCGTCGCCAAGGTGTTCACGCGACGGGGGATGCCGCCGCTCCGCTCCCCCAGGACGCGCATCGCCCCCGCGTCGAATAGCTCACCGCCAGGCCAGCCGGCGACCGACAACCGGTGTTGGACGTAGCCCGGCACCTCGTCGGACTCCATTGGCTCGACGTGATAGCGAAGACTTACACGCTGATCGATCTGCGGACGCTTTCGCACGCGCGCGCGCAGCTCGGGCTGGCCGAGCAGCACCACGTGCAGATGCTTGTCCTGACGATCCTCGTGATTGGTGAGCAGGCGGATCTCCTCGAGGAGTGATGGGCTGGCGAGTTGCGCCTCATCAACGACGAGCACCGGGCGGCGACCGTTACGGTGGTGGTCGGCAAGACGGGCACCGAGGGCCTCGATCATGGCCAGCTTCCCCCGCGGCGCGGGGTCGATGCCGAGGCCGCGCGCCACCGTGGCCAGCATCTGGCTCGGGGTGATCTTGGGGTACGCCAGCGAAATGACGTCGCAGGCGGAGCCGGCCAGGCGCTCGGCGAGCGCCTGCGCCAGCATCGTCTTGCCGCAGCCGATCTCCCCGGTGATGAGGGACAGCCCGCCGCGGAGCTCCGTCGCGTCGTACAAGAGACGCGCGAACGCCTCGGCGAACGCCGGTGAGCGATAGACGAACGCCGGATCGGGCGTGTTGGCGAATGGTCGCCGCTCGAGCTTCCAGTGGGACTCGATCACGGAGCGGTCTCGCGACGCATGGCGAGCATCTGTACGACGGCGGGTGCGATGTCGCTCAACGCCGCGACACGGTCGGCCCCGGCGCGTTGCAGCGCGGCGAGCGGCATGCCGTAGATCGTCGATGTCGCCTGATCCTGGACGATACCAATGCCGCCCGCGCCACGAATCGCGGTCAATCCATCCGCGCCGTCGCGTCCCATGCCGGTGAGCACGACACCCACGCTGCGTCGGCCAAACTGTGTGGCGATCGACTTGAACAAGGGATCGGCGGCGGGCCGGACTCCCCAGATCGTTGGCCCGTCGTCCAGCGCCACGGTGTGTGCGCCGTTCGCGTCGCCGGTGATGCGCATGTGGAGCCCACCGGGGGCGAGATAGACGCGATTCACGATGAGCTTTTCTCCTTCCCGCGCCTCCGCGACGCGCAGGTGACTCATCGAATCGAGACGCGCCGCGAGACTGCGTGTGAACCCGGCCGGCATGTGCTGCACGACGACCACCGCCGCGTCGAGATCGGCCGGAAGATTCGGAATGACTTCTGCGAGGGCGCGAGGACCACCCGTGGAACTTGCGATAGCCACCACGACCCTCGCACCGATGGTAACCGCGCGAAGCGGGCCGGGTTGAATGAAGCGCGGGCGCGCCAGTGCCTTTACGCTGGCGAGATTCACCTGCGTGGCGGCACGGAGTGCCGCAAGCAGCGTGTCGGTGACCGGCGACATGTCGAGACTGATCGGCCCGGATGGCTTCTTCACGAAGTCCACGGCGCCGAGCTCGAGGCAGCGCAGCGTGAGATCGACGTCGCCCTGCGTGGTTGCGGCGCTGAGCATCACGACGGCACGAGGGGTCTCGCTCATGATGTAGCCCAAGGTCTGCAACCCATCCAGCTCCGGCATTTCGACGTCGAGCGTGACGATTTGCGGATTGAGCGCGTGGATCTGCCGCAGCGCGTCGAGTCCATTGCGCGCGGTGCCGATTACGCGGAACTCCGGCGACGCCTCGATGATCTGCCCGATTAAACGCCGCATGAAGGCGCTGTCGTCGACCACGAGCACGGTCGCCGGACCGTTAGATGACACGATCTCCCTTTTTGAGCGAGCGCACTTCGATCCGACCATCCGTCAGATGGAAGTAGACGCTGCGGCCGTAGTCCTGTCCTGTGTCCTCGGCGACGATGGGGATGCCCGCGGCGGAGAGCACCTCGCGCGTCGCCGTGATGTTGCGCTCGCCGACGTTGATGCCGCTGCCGGCCGCGAGCTGTCCGAACATGCTCGCTCCACCAACGATCTTCGCGCTGATCCGGGCAGAGCTGGAGGAGCCCAGCCTCCGCATCTCCTCCATCATCACCGGCACGATGGTTTCGGGAAACTTTGCGGGGTTCGTGGTTTCGCGCGACATCGACTGGCTGGGCAGCAGGATGTGCGCGAGGCCGCCGACCCCCGCATCCCGGTCGTACAGCGCGATCGCCACACACGATCCGAGACCGATGGTCGTGATGACGTGCGCCCCGCGACGCACCGCATAGTCCGCGACTTTCACGCGCACGTCGATCGCGCCCTTCACAGCGGCCGGAAGACGCGCTCGCGTCCGTCGACAACGGTGAAGCGCGAGCGCGCTGTACCCAGCAGCGTCTCGACCTTGCCCAGCACGAGGTATCCGTCGGGGGCGAGCGCGGAGTGGAACTTCTCGAACAGGCGTTCCTGTGTTTCGCGATCGAAGTAGATGAGCACGTTGCGGCAGCAGATCAGATGATGCGGGCCAGGTGGAGGGGCTTCGGCCAGCAGGTCGCGGCGCTCGAAGCGGACGAGCTGCTTGACCTCCGGCACGACAGCGAACGGAGCACTTGCCGCAAAGTATCGGCGCCGGAGGTCCGCGGGTGTATCGGCAAAATCACCCTCCTCGAACGCCCCGGTCTCCGCCGCGGCGAGGGAACGGACGTCGATATCGCTGCCCAGCACGCGAAGGCGCTGCCCGAGCCGCTCCAGCTCACCCAGCTTTTCCGCGTGGCGATGAAACAGGGCGGCCAGCGAATACGGCTCTTCGCCCGACGAGCAGCCCGCGCTCCACACCTTGAGCACCGGTGCCGGCAGCGCCCAGAGCGCTGGCACGATGCGCTCCGCGATGATCGTGTACGTCTCCCAGTTCCGGAACAGCTTGGTGACGTTGATCGTGAGCGCGTCGAGCAGGCGATCGTATTCGTCGGAGTCGTCGTCGAGCACTCTGGCATAGTCGCCGTAGGTGTGCACGCTGCGCGCACGCATGCGAACCGCGATGCGCCGGCGCAGGCATTTCTCCTTGTAGCTGGCGCAGCCAAAGCCGCGGTCGCGGTTGATCTTTGCCATCAGCGCCGCGAACGCGGCGTCGGCAAGCTCCGTCATCTACAACACCTGCCGAACGGCGTCGAGATTCGTGCGCACGATCGCATTGCCGGGGTCGAGCGCGAGCGCCTGCTCCCAGCATTTGACCGCTTCCTCGCGTTCTTGCCGCTTGAACCGGATGTTGCCGAGCTTGAGATAGACGTCGTCCCCGAGCGTTGGATTGAGCTTGATCGCGCGCTGAAAGGACTCGAGTGCGTCATCGTAGCGCGCGGCGCGATAATGGCAGTCGCCGAGATTCTTGTGCAGCTGCGCGACGCCGGCGTCCTCCTGCACGCCCCGTTCGGCCGCGTGCAGCGCTTCGGGATGATAGCCGCGCCGTTCCTGAACGACTGCCAGGTTGTTGTGGAGCGGCGCCGCGTGGGGATGCGTCGAGATGCCTTCGGTGAGCAGCTGATACGCGCGCTCCAGATCGCCGAGCAGTGCGGCGGTGAGTGCGGCGTAGTGAAACCAGGGCGCGGTGGGCGGCTTGGTGCCGAACAGCGGACGCGCCGACTTCAGCGCGGCGTCCGCCGCCGCGACATCACCCGCCCGCAGTGCGACGACGCCGAGTGTCGTCTGAATGCGGGCGTCCTTCGCACCACCACGACGAACGGCGTTGTCCAGCGCGACCTTCGCTTCATCGAATCGCCCGAGGCGCTCCAGCGCGTGGGCAAGGTTGTGAAATGCCGCCGGACGCGCGCCGGGTTGCGCGACGCATTCGTTGAACGCGGCGACCGCATCCGACCACTTGTGCTGCCGCATGAGTGCGAGGCCGATGTAGAACCGCGCTTCCGCGTCGTGCTCGCGCAGCTCGGTGACGCGGCGGAACTCACGCATCGCCTCGTCGAGCATGCCTGTCTTGTAAAACGCCACGCCGAGATTGCGATGATCGTCCACGCGCGCGTCGCTCACCTGCGGCTCGGCGGATTTGGTCTTGCCGATGCGCTGTGCGAATCCCGCGCTCACGAGGCCGTAGATCGCCTTGCCCACGTCGAACTCGCCCAGTCCGGATTCCTCGATCACACTCGCCACATCGCGGCGGCCATCGAGCAGCTCGATGATGGTGATCTGCTCTTTCGGCAGCTCGACGCCGCTCTCCGCCAGCTTCTTGCGGTCGACGTCGAACACGAGATCGAGGCTGGGAATCTTCTTCTCGATCAGGCTCCACTCGTCCACGCGGCGCGCGCCCTCGAGGAGCAGCGATTCCGGGTTGATCGAAACGAGGAGGTCCTGCTCTTCCGGCCGGACTTCGGCTTCGAAGTTGAACGTCCCCTGCGTCCACGTGAAGAGATAGTAAACCGCCTCTTCGATCTGCAGGCGAATCTGTGCGTGGAGCGACGTGGGGGTGATCGCCCCCTGCGCCACGAGAAGCTCCCCGATGCGTTTGTCGCGATGCAGCGCCTGCGCGTTGATCGCGGCATCGAGCTGTGCCTGGGAGATGGATCCTGCCTTCAACAAAATGTCGCCCAGCCGGTCGCGCCGATTCACGATCGACGCGTACGAGATGAGCCCCTTGTCGAAGAAGACGTAGCCGAAGTTGCTGCGATGCGTCACCGCGAGGCACCCGGTCTTCTTCCCCATGGAGAGGAGCTGAAGCACGTCGGGAAGACTGGCCTCCTTGAGGCTGCCTTTGATCGCCATCAGCGCAGCTCCTCGACGAGACGGCCCGCGACGTCGGGCCACTCCCACACGATCTTTTCCTCGTCGAGAAAGAACATGTCGGCCGCCTGGCTCACGCTGAGCGGAGCGATCGCCGGCGTCTCGCCCGAGGGATCCAGCACCTCTTTCGCGAGCGCCAGTGTCACCGCGGTCCCCGCGCTCTCCGCGCCGGCGCGCAGGCGCTGCACCGTGCCCATGAGCTCTCGCACGCTCGTCGCCGGCCGGTCGGCGAGATACGCCACGAGCGCGTGATCCACATCGAGCCGCGCGTCGGCGAAAAATCGTGTGAAAAGCTTTTGCCGCAGGGCGCGATCCGGGACGCTCACTTCCGCGACCAACCCGCCCTCGAACCGCGAGCGCAGCCGATCCTCGAGTCCGTCGATCGCCTTGGGCGGCTTGTCGCTCGCGAGCACCAGCTGCTTGCCCGCCGAGTGAAAATGATTGAAGACGTGGAACAGCTCTTCTTGCGTACGCTCTTTCGCGGCGACGAACTGCACGTCGTCGATCAGCAGCGCATCCGCCGCGCGGTAGCGTGCGCGAAAGCGTTCGATCGTGCCCTCCTGGAGCGCGACGATGAGCTCATCGATGAATACTTGCGCCCCGACGCAGGCCACGCGTGCGCGCGGTCCCAGGCGTCGCGTGATCTCATTGCCGATCGCATTCAGCAAGTGCGTCTTGCCGACACCACTCGGTCCCACGAGAAAGAGCGGGTTGTAGCGGCTGCCGGGCTCCGCGATCACGGCGTCCGCGGCGCGCACCGCCATCTGGTTCGACGCGCTCTCCTGGTACGACGCGCGCGCGAATGCGGCCTGCGGCCCCATCGGCGGCACGGCGCCGGACAACGCGTTCTCCACGAACGCGGTTGCTTCGTTCAATCGCTCGGGGTCGCGAAATCGCTCGTCGCCGCCGAGTTGCGGATCGACGGTGGTGACCTGGCGCTCGAGCTCGCGCAGCTGTTCGATGGCTTGCCCAAAACCGCGCAGCAGCGCTTCGTAGTTCGGCGGCGGCGTCGTCAGGTCCATCAAACGCTCCAGCACGGCCGTGCGATAGCCCTCGCCACTCCAGTATCCGATCGCTTCGCCAACGCGAACCTTCCACGGCTCGACGTGCGCGGCCACCTGGCTCGCGATATCGGTGAGGAAACTGAAGAACTCGTCGGTCGCGACGGACGTACGCGCCGGCGGCGGCGCCGGATCCGGCAGCCCGACGATCGCCCCCACCTGCGCCGGCGTCAGCGTCCCATCCAGTGACTGCTGCGCGTTCAGTCGGTTCATCGCGCCCTGCAGCTCGCGAATGTTCGCGAACTCCACCCGCGCGAGCTCTTCGATCACACCGGGCGCAAAGCTGATGCGCCGCTCTTCACACTTCTCGCGGAGAATGGCAACGCGCGTCTCGAAGTCTGGCGCTCCGATGTCGACGATCAGGCCGCCACTCAGCCGGCTGATGAGCCGTTCGTCGACATCCGCGATCTCGAGCGGCGGCCGATCGCTCGTCATGACGATTTGATGTCCGCTGCCCTGCAACGCGTTCAGGAGGCGCAGGATCTCGCTCTGGGTCTCGCGACGCCCCGTGAGAAACTGCAGGTCGTCGATGAGCAGCACGTCGACGCGGCCATACCGCTGCTTGAAGCGCTCCATCTCGCCAGCGGCGATGGAGGCATGCAGCTGCTGCACGAAATCTTCGAGCGCGATGTACTCCACGCTGAGACCGGGGGACCGCTCGAGGGCATGATTACCAATGGCGCCAATCAGATGCGTCTTGCCGAGGCCGGAGCTGCTGTAAATGAACAGCGGGTTGTAAACCGCCCCGGGCGCCTCGGCCACCGCGCGCGCCGCGGCGACGGCGAGCCGGTTGGCCGAGCCGACGACATAGTTGTCGAACCGGGCGCGCGCGTCGACCTGCATGCCTACTTGCTGCCGGCGCCCGCTGTCGCGCCGCCGGAGCTGCTCGCGCTCAGGCGACGCAGCACGATCTCCGAGATGCCGCGCAGCGTTTCGAACACACCCGGGCCGTGCAGCGCGTCCGCGGCGAACTCGGGCACGCCGCGAAAGTTGATCGCGTCGGAGAGCTCTGCGACAGGCAGGATGAGACCTTTCGGCAGATCCTGCTTGTTGTATTGCACGACGAGAGGCATCACGCGGGGATCGATGTTCTGACCGGCGAGGTTCGCGTGGAGATCCTGGAAGCTTTCGATGTTTTCCTCGAGCTGGCGCGATTGGCTGTCGGCCACGAACACAACGCCGTCCGCGCCCTGCAGGACGAGCTTGCGCGTCGCCTGGTAGTACACCTGCCCCGGCACGGTATAGAGCTGAAATTTCGTCGTGAACCCGGAAATCGCACCGAGGTCCAATGGAAGAAAATCAAAGAACAGCGTGCGGTCGGTCTGCGTCGCGAGGGAAACCATTTTCCCTTTCCGGTCTTCGGGCACCTGCCCGTAGATGTAATGCAAGTTCGTCGTCTTCCCCGAGCGACCTGGCCCGTAGTAGACGATCTTGCAAGTGATCTCGCGCGTGGCGTAGTTGACGAGCGACACGAGGCAGACAGGAGGCGCGGGGAGGGCCTAAGCGCGGCCGAAGAGGACTGCGAGGTTGCGGTTCAGATCTCGCTCGAAGTGTTCAGCCAGTGCGGGACCGGGCGCTGGCCCTTCCGGCGGCGCGGCATCGAAGAGTCCGATGACGAGCTCGTCGAAAAACAGACGGACCAGCCCGAGCGAGGTGTCCGGACCAAAAACCGTGAGGAAAATGTACGCACCGCGCGGCGAACGTGCCTCCGCGAGGAAGATTTGCCGCAGCTTGCCCACGTGATGGAGCCCGCGAAAGGGCTGTCCATCGAGCATCCGGCCGAGCTCATCGCCAGTCGCGTGAATGCCCGCCGCGAGCGCACAGGCAGACATCACGTCCACCGAGCGCGGGAAACCGTACTGCGCCAGCACCTGCCCGCTCGGGTGGAGCAGCAGTGCGAGCTCGACTCCGGAATCGTCGACGAAACGCTTGAGCGGTGCCTCGATCCACGACTCGACGACCATCGTGTTCATCGGTCGCTCGCTCCGTGGCCGCCGAACGCGGTCAGCTCCCCGGCCGCCCGCAGCAGCTCCACGCGGACCAGACCCACATTCACCACGGGATCTGCCACGACGATGAGCACCAGCTCTCCCGACCCCGCCGCGCAGATGCGCCCGTTCGGCGCCTCGAGCTGCAGGAATGACACAGCGCCCATTCCGGCGGCACGCGCACTGAGCCGTGCTTTCCTGTAAAGCGACGCCGCGAGCGCGGCCATTCGGTCGCCCGACTGGCCGATCTGCAAGTTCGAGTCGACGACGATCCCGTCCTGCTCGCTCACGACCAGTGCCGCAGTCACGCCGCGAAGCCGCGTCAAACCCACGAGCATCGTGGCGAAGGGCGTTGCCATCAGAGTCGACCTCCTGCCTCGAGCCAGCGCCGAGCGCGCTCGCTGCACCGATCCAGCAACCGCCGCACGAGTCCGAGTGGCGTCGTACGGTCCGTCGCCACGACGAGCAGCCCATCCTGTATCGACGGCGCCATCGCCACGACCGCAACTTCGGTCTCGAACACGATGGAGCTCCAGTCGCCCATGGACAGATATCGCGTGGTCCGCCGTGCGGCCTCGGTCACTCCACTGAGCTCCGCTCCCACTTCCTGCGCCACATCGCGACCATCCCAGCCCACGTATGCGCCGGCCATCACGAGCCCGTTGCGGTCGAGCAGCAGCGCCGTCTGCGCTTCATCACTCAGGACATCGACGAACAGAAAGCGGGTGTCCTCCCCCGTGCTCGCTCGCTTCGCCTGCCGCTCCGGCGAGCTCCGCACCTCGGTTTGCGCGGTGCGCACATTCTGGAGCGCCCTCGCGACCTGCTCGTCGCCCGGATCCGCCTCCACCGCCGCGGCAAGATAGCGCTCGGCATCATCGAACCGCTCGCGGTTGAAGCACACGAAGCCCATCCCTTTCAGCGCTCCGAAATGTCCGGGCGCGAGCCGCAGCACCATGTCCCATTCGTCGAACGCCCGTTCGAGATCGCCGCGGTCCACACTGATTCGCGCGAGCAGGTCATGGCCATCGGGCGCATGCGGGTGCCGTTCGAGCCCGCGCAGCGTCACCTTGAGCGCGAGATCGAGCTGGCCCTGCTTGCGCAGCGCCTCGCCCAGCGGAACGAAGACCCGGCTGCTCGGATCGCGCGCGAGCTCATCGCTCATCCGCCGCACGTCTTCAGCCATTGGCGTGCGCCTCGAGCAGGTGCTGCAGCCG
>JANMAY010000349.1:0-8652 GCA_031360095.1 Gemmatimonadaceae bacterium | reverse complement strand
CGCGCTCGGCGAACAGCTCGCGTCGCTGCTCGTCGTTGCCGCGTTCACGAAACACGGACTCCCCGCGGAACACGTCGACGCGCGGCAGGTGACCATCACCGACGCACAGTTCACGCGCGCCGAGCCGCAGACCGACGCCATTGCCGAAGCGGCGCTGCGCATCGTGATGCCGATCATTCGTGCGGGAAAAATTCCCGTGATGGGCGGCTTCATTGGCTCCGCGCAGAACAGCGGAGTGACGACGACCCTCGGCCGCGGGGGCGGAGACTACAGCGCCGCGCTGATTGGTGCCGCCCTTCAGGCGGAAGCGATCGAGATATGGACGGACGTCGACGGCATGCTCACCGCGGATCCACGCGTCGTTCCGACGGCGCGGCTGATCGAGCGCATCGGCTTCGAGGAAGCCTCGGAGCTTGCGTCGTTCGGCGCGAAGGTGCTGCACCCGCGCACCATCGCCCCCGCGGTCATGCGTGGCATTCCGGTGTGGGTGCTCAACTCGCGCCGGCCAGAGGGAACGGGAACGATCATCACCTTCGACGCGCCTCGGCGTCCGGTGACCGCCATCGCCGGCAAGAGCGGCGTCACGCTGATCAAGGTCCGCAGCCCAAACATGCTGCTCACCGAAGGCTTCATGCGCACGCTGTTCCAGGTCTTCGAGAAGCATCACACGTCGGTCGATGTCGTCTCGACGTCAGAGATCAGCGTCTCCGTCACGATCGACGACGCGGCGCGCCTCGATGAGCTGGTCGTCGATTTGCGCGTGCTGGGCGACGTGTCGATGGAGCGCAACCGCGGCATCGTGTCGATCGTCGGCAGTGGTCTCAGCGACGGCGGATCGGCGATGTCCAACGCACTCGGCGCCATCGGTGAGCTGCGCGTGCACATGCTCTCGCTGACGTCGAGCGGCATCAACCTCACGATCGTCGTCGACGGTGAGCAGGTGAATCCCGCAATGCAGCGGTTGCACGCCGTGTTCTTTCCGGACGGGGGAGGGGCGGCCGCCGCATGATGGATCAGCAGCCGGTGATGAAGCTCGCGCTCATCGGGATGGGCAAGATGGGCCGCGCCATTGCGCAGCTCGCGCCTGAGCGCGGCTTTCACGTCGTCGCGGAAGTGGATCCGGCGCGCTCGACGGCTGCCGGCGTGTCCCGCGAATCCTTGAACGGCGCCCAAGTCGCGATCGAGTTCAGCGTGCCGGACGCCGCACCGGCGAACATTCGTGCCTGCCTCGCCGCCGGCTGCCCCGTCGTGGTCGGAACGACAGGATGGTACGAGCATCTGCCGGCGATCCGCCTCGACGTCGAGGCGAGCGGCGGCGCGCTGCTCGCTGCGCCGAATTTTTCCGTTGGCGTTGCGATCTTCCATCGGATTGTCGCCGAGGCCGCGCGTCTGTTCGCCGGCATCAGCGGCTTCGAGTCACATCTTGTCGAGACGCATCACGGCGCGAAGAAAGACGCACCGTCCGGCACCGCGGCGTCGCTCGCTCACACCGTGGCCGAGGCCAGCGGGGCGGAGATCGACATTACGAGCATCCGCGTCGGCTCTGTGCCCGGGACGCACGAGCTGGTGTTCGACGGCGCGTTCGAGCAGATCCGCCTGATCCACGAGGCGCGGGACCGTCGCGTCTTCGCCGAGGGCGCGCTTGTTGCCGCTCGATGGCTCGTGGGTCGCAGAGGAGTATTCACGATGCAGGATGTCTTGTCGACGCCAACAGGCCAGCGAGGCACATCGCGATGACCGACGCCCGGTTGGTCGGCTGTGGGACCGCGCTGGCAACGCCATTTACGTCGGGCGGCGCCGTGGACGAGCGCGCGCTGCGCTCGCTCGTCGATTGGCAAGTGGACGAGGGGATCGACTTCCTCGTGCCGTGCGGATCGACCGGCGAAGCGGCAACGATGTCTGCCGCGGAACATCGCCGCGTCGTCGAAGTGACGGTCGAGCAGGTGCGCGGCCGCGTCGCCATCGTCGCCGGGGCGGGCTCGAACGATACCGCCAAGGCGATCGAGGCGTCGCGCGTCATGCGTGAGGTGGGTGCGACGCATCTGCTGCATGCGTCGCCGATGTACAGCAAGCCGCCGCAGCGTGGCATCGTGGCTCACTTCATCGCGATCGCCGATGCGGTGCCGCTTCCGATTGTGGTGTACAACGTTCCGGGACGAACGGCAAGCAACATCGAAGCGACGACGACGCTCGAGATGGCCAAGCACCGCAGCATCGTGGCGGTGAAGGAAGCGTCGGGGAATCTCGCGCAGATCACCGACTGCATCGCCGGCAAGCCGTCCGGATTTTCGGTGCTGTCCGGAGACGATGAGCTCACGCTGCCGATTCTCGCGCTTGGCGGGGACGGTCTGATCTCGGTCGTCTCCAATGTCGTGCCGAAGCTCATGACCGAGCTCGTGCGGCTCGCACGCGAAGGGAAGTTTACCGAAGCGCGGTCCCTGCATGGGCGGCTGTTGCCGTGGATGCGCGCCGCGTTCGTGGAGTCCAATCCCATTCCCGTGAAGGCGGCGCTCCACATGATGAACAAGTGTGAGAACGTATTGCGGTTGCCGTTGGTGCCCCTCGCGGACACCCACAGCGCCGCCGTACGCAGCGCGCTTCGCGCAGCCGGAGCGCTTTCATGACGTCAGCCGCCGGGCGCGCGTTGGACGATGCATTCATCGCGGAGCTTCTGCGCTACGCGGAGACCCCCGCTGGCCAGCCGCTACCGAATGACGCGGAGCACGTCGTCGATGCACTCCTCGGTGCGCTGGAGCGCGGCGCAGTGCGCGCGGCTGAACGGGATGCGAGCGGAAGCTGGAACGCGGTGCCGTGGGTCAAACGCGGCATCCTGCTCGGTTTTCGCGTCGGGCGCATCGTCGAGATGTCGATTGGCGGGCATCACGGCGAGCCACGGTTCGGATTTTTCGACAAGCACACGTATCCGCCGCAGCCAATGACGCTGGAAAATGGAGTGCGCATCGTGCCCGGCGGATCGGCGGTCCGTCGCGGCGCCTATCTCGCGCCCGGTGTCGTGTGTATGCCGCCCATGTACGTGAACGTGGGTGCGTGGATCGGCGCGGGAACGATGGTCGATTCGCACGCGCTCGTGGGCTCGTGCGCGCAGATCGGTGAGCGAGTGCATCTGAGCGCCGCGGCGCAGATCGGCGGCGTATTGGAACCCATCAACGCCTCGCCTGTCGTCATCGAGGATGACGTGCTCGTCGGCGGAAACTGTGGTGTCTACGAGGGCACGATCGTGCGGGCGCGCGCCGTGCTGGCGGCTGGCGTGGTGCTCACACGGGGCACGCCGGTGTATGACCTCGTGCACGAACGCGTGTACCGCGCGACGCCCGAGCATCCGCTGGAGATTCCCACCGGCGCCGTCGTCGTACCGGGCGCACGCCAGGTCGCGAAGGGATGGGGCGAGTCGCAAGGGTTGTCTCTGCAGACGCCGGTCATCGTGAAGTACCGCGATGAGCGCACCGATCTCGCCACCGCATTGGAAGGATGGCTCCGCTGACCGCACCCACGCTGCGCGTGCAGGGAGATTTGCGCGTTCCTGGCGACAAGTCGATCTCGCATCGCGCGCTGATCTTTTCCGCGTTGGGCACCGGCACCTCGCGCGTTCGCGCAATTCTTCCCTCCGCCGATGTGCACTCCACGGCAGGCGCGCTTCGGGCGCTCGGCGTCGCCATCCCGCCGCTGTCGCCGTCACTCGAGATTCGTGGTGTCGGGCTCAAAGGCCTGCGAATGCCGACAACGGATCTGGACTGCGGCAATAGTGGCACGTCGGCTCGGCTGCTCTCCGGCGTGGTCGCTGGTTCAGGCATCACCGCACGCTTCATTGGTGATGACAGTCTGAGCCGCCGGCCAATGCGTCGCGTGCAAAAGCCACTGGAGGCGATGGGCGCGCGTGTCGAGACGAGCGACCAGGGTGGACTGCCGATGACTGTGCACGGCGCGGAGCTCCACGACATCGAGTGGAACAACGAGACCTCGAGCGCGCAGGTGAAGAGCTGCATTCTGCTGGCAGCGCTGTGCAGTGGAGCGGAAGCAACTGTTCGTGAGCCGACACGCTCGCGCGATCACACGGAACGAATGCTTGCCGCCCTCGGCGCCGAGGTGTGGGTCAACGAAGGAGCCGTCGCGTTTCTTGGCGCTCACGAGTTGTCCTCGCTCGACCTCGACGTTCCCGGCGATCCCTCCTCTGCTGCGTTCTTCGCGGCGCTCGCGGCGCTTGGCACTCATGGCGAGATCGTCCTGCGCGACGTGTGCATCAACGAGACGCGCACCGGCTTTCTCACCACGCTCGCGGCGATGGGTGCGCATATTGTCTTCGAGGAGAAGGCGCTCCGGAACGGCGAATGGACGGCGACGCTTCGGATTGTGCCGGGGGCGGCGCTATGCGGCGTGACGGTCCCCGCGTCCAGCATTCCCTCGCTCATCGACGAGCTGCCCCTTCTTGCCTGTCTGGCGGCCTACGCAGAGGGCGAGACGCGCGTGACCGGCGCCGCCGAGCTGCGCGTGAAGGAAAGCGACCGGATCAGCGCCGTCGTGGGCAACCTTCGGTCGCTGGGCGCAACTGCCGAGGAGCTACCCGACGGTTTCGTTGTCACCGGGACGCGGCCAACGCTTCGCGGCAACGTCGTCACACACGGCGATCATCGTCTTGCGATGGCCTTTGGCATTCTCGGCGCGCTCCCCGGCAATGCGATCACCGTCGACGATCCGGACTGTGTTGCGGTCTCCTATCCGGATTTCTGGGACGATCTCCGTCGCGTCGTGCGATGAGCGACTCCCCGCGCATGGTGATCACCATCGATGGACCGGCGGCGTCGGGGAAATCGTCGACGGCGCAGTGGGTCGCCGAGCGCTTGGGCTGTCTTCATGTCGATTCGGGCTCGCTGTATCGCGCGCTCACCGCGGCGATGCTGCGCGGAGGCGTCGCGCCAGAGCACTGGACGCCCGATCTCGTGCTCGAGGAGCGCGCGCGTGTGGGGCTCCGCGAGGCCGGCGACAAGCTCACCGCGGCAATCGATGGGGAGCCGGCCGACGACGAGATTCGCGGAAGTGCCGTCACGGCGGAGGTGTGGCGCGTGGCGAGCATGCCGGAGGTTCGGTCGTGGGTGAACGGCGAGGTCCGACGCACTGCCCAGTTGCATGACGTGGTCGCAGATGGTCGCGACATGGGCACGGCGGTGTTTCCAGACGCGCCGTTGAAGATCTTTTTGGTAGCGGATCCGTGGGAGCGGGCGCGACGCCGGCTTACGCAACGGCTCGGCCGCCGACCGAGCGACGAAGAGATCGCCGGGGAGACCGATCAGATCGTGCAGCGCGATGGAAAGGACGCGACGCAGACGGTCCAGGCCAAGGACGCAGTGTTGGTGGATACGACGTACCTGACGCAGCCGGAGCAAGTGGAGCGGATCGTGGCGCTTGCGCACGCCGTAAGTCAGCGTCCGCCCGTCACTTAAGGTTGACGTCGTAAAGTAGGGTCCCTATATTTCCAGGTTCGCTCCAAAGTCCTGCCGCGCGCTGCGTTTTGGCGCGGCTCATGATGTGTCCGCGCAGCGCGGCACGCCCCCTTTGACTCGTTGCGGCGAGCGAAAATAATCCGCGATTCAGGAGATACCCTTCAGCAATGACTGAGCTCGAAACCCCAACGGAAGCATCGCTTTTGACCGCACGCGAGAAGCGTGACAAGCAGCGGGCCCAACTTCGCCCCCTCGCCAATCTCCGCCCCGAGCTCGTCGACGACGAGGGTTACTCGACGGACGAGCTGGAAGCCATGATGGAGATGTACAACGGGACGATGGCCTCGATCGACGAGGGCGAAATCGTCAAGTCCCGTGTACTCGAGATTCGCGACAACATGGTCGTGCTCGACATCGGCTTCAAATCGGAAGGCAGCGTCCCCCTCGAAGAGTTCAAGGACTTCCCGGACCTCAAGCCCGGTGACGAAGTCGAAGTCCTGCTCGAGCACCTGGAGGATCAGGAGGGCTCCGTCGTCCTCTCGAAGAAGAAGGCGGACTTCATGCGCGTGTGGGAGCGCATCCGTCTCGCCTACGAGAACGATCAGCCGGTCGAAGGCACGCTCGTCAAGAAGATCAAGGGTGGAGTCGTCGTCGACCTCATGGGAGTCGATGCGTTCCTGCCGGGGTCGCAGATCGCACTGCGCCGCGTCCCGAACATCGACGAGTTGCTCGGTCAGAAGTTCGAGTTCAAGATCATCAAGCTGAACAAGCGTCGCCGCAACATCGTGGTCTCGCGCCGCGTCATTCTCGAGAACGAGCGAGCGGGCAAGCGCGAAAAGCTGATGAAGGAGCTCGAGAAGGATCAGATCCGGAAAGGCGTCGTCAAGAACATCACCGACTTCGGTGCCTTCATCGATCTGGGTGGCGTCGACGGCCTGCTGCACATCACGGACATGTCGTGGGGCCGCATCTCGCATCCGTCTGAGCTCGTTGCCATTGGTGCAGAGTTGGAAGTGAAGGTCCTGGATATCGACTGGCAGCGCGAGCGCATCTCACTCGGTCTCAAGCAGCTCCAGAGCTACCCGTGGAAGGACGTCGCCGAGAAGTACCCGGTGGGCACACGGGTGCAAGGGAAGGTCGTCAGCATCACGAACTACGGCGCCTTCATCGAGCTCGAGCCGGGCATCGAAGGTCTCGTGCACATCAGCGAGATGAGCTGGACGCGCAACGTGCGCCACCCATCGAAGCTCGTATCCATTGGGGAGACGATCGAAGCGGTCGTGCTCAAGGTCGATCCGAACGAAGAGAAGATCTCGCTCGGCATGAAGCAGACGGAGCAGGATCCGTGGGTGGTGCTGCCGCTCAAGTATCCCGTGGGGACGCGCATCAACGGGAAGGTCCGCAACCTCACCAGCTTCGGCGCGTTTGTGGAAATCGAGCCAGGGATCGACGGCCTCATTCACATCTCCGACATGAGTTGGACGAAGCGTGTCCAGCATCCGTCTGAAGTGGTGAAGAAGGGCGATGCCGTCGACGTCGTGATCCTCAACATCGATTCCGAGAACAAGCGCATCAGCCTCGGCCTGAAGCAGGCGGAGGAAGATCCGTGGCTTCGCATCGGCGAGACGTATCCGGTCGGCACAGAGATGCGCTCGACCGTGGTTCGCCTCATGGACAAGGGCGTCGTCGTCGACATTGGCAACGATATCGAAGGCTTCGTCCCAATCTCGCAGCTCACGCAGGGTGCCCCGGTCGCAAGCCCGGCGGATGTCGTGTACGAGGGCATGTTCCTCGATACCCGCGTGCTCGAGGTCGATCCCATTCACCGCCGTATCGTGCTCAGCGTGGTGAGCATTCCCGAGGAGCAGCCGCCGCGGCCGGAGACACCGTCGAAGATTCACACGGAAGACGAGATTCCAACGGACATCCCGATGGACATCCCGCTCGACATGGTGATGGACGAGTAAACGTCCGCAGGTATCTGGATCTTCGAGCCCGTCCGGCGCACTCCGCCGGGCGGGCTTGGTTTTTCCTGCCATTGCGCCGACACCGTGTGCGGGTAGCAGTGGGCTCGCCTAGTAGGGCATCGGCGCGCGCACTAGCTTTGGCCACCTATGACGATGCGAGAGAAGCTTGGGCTTCTGGAGCGCCGCGCTGCGGAAGCGGAGCTCGGAGGCGGGGCGGCGCGCCTCAAGGCGCAACACGACAAGGGCAAGCTCTCGGCGCGAGAGCGGCTTGACCTCCTGCTCGACGAGGGGAGCTTCGTGGAGCTGGACCGCTTCGTCGTGCATCGGTCGCACGACTTCGGGCTCGAGGAACAGCGCGTGTATGGCGACGGCGTCGTCACGGGCTACGGGCGCATCGACGGGCGTCTGGTCTACGTGTTCTCGCAGGACTTCACCGTCTTCGGCGGGTCGTTGAGCGAGTCGTTTGCGGAAAAAATCTGCAAAGTGATGGATCTCGCGGTGCGGAACGGCGCACCCGTGATCGGCCTCAACGACTCGGGTGGCGCGCGGATTCAGGAAGGCGTCGTCTCGCTCGGAGGATATGCCGAAATCTTTCTGCGCAACACGCTGGCATCCGGCGTAATTCCCCAAATAAGCGCCATACTTGGACCGTGCGCCGGAGGCGCGGTGTATTCGCCCGCCATCACCGACTTCACTTATATGGTTCGCAAGACGAGCTACATGTTCGTCACGGGCCCAAACGTGGTGAAAACGGTCACGCACGAGGACGTGACCATGGAGGAGCTGGGCGGTGCGGACACGCACACCGCCACGAGCGGGGTTGCGCACTTCGCGCATGACTCGGAGCCTGCGTCGCTTCAGGCCATTCGCGATCTGATGCGCTTCATTCCGTCGAACAACCTCGATGAGCCGCCACGCGGGCCGGGAACGGATCCGCGCGATCGCCGCGATGAAGCGCTCCTCGACGTCGTCCCCGACAATCCGAACAAGCCGTACGACATGCACGAGGTGATTCGCCGCCTCGTGGACGACGGCGAGTTTTACGAGGTCCACCAGGAGTTCGCCGGCAACATTCTCTGCGGCTTCGCCCACCTCGGAGCATTCAGCGTCGGAATCGTGGCCAATCAACCGGCCGTTCTGGCGGGCGTGCTCGACATCAATGCGTCGGTGAAGGCGGCGCGCTTCATCCGGTTCTGCGATGCGTTCAACATTCCTATCATCACCCTCGA
>JANMAY010000345.1:0-2727 GCA_031360095.1 Gemmatimonadaceae bacterium | reverse complement strand
GCGGTCACGCGCTGCTTCGTGGATCCGTCCTCCTGCTTGACGGGCGCCTTTGCAAACACGGTGAAGACCCCTGCGTAGCCGGCGTTGGAGATCCAGATCTTCGTCCCCGTCATCGAATAGGATGTGCCGTCGGCGCTCGGTATCGCGGTGGTGGTCATCGCCTGCGCGTCGGACCCGGAGCCTGGCTCGGTGAGACAGAAGGCCGCGATCGTTTCCCCGCTCGCGCACTTCGGGAGCCAACGGGCCTTCTGATCTTCGGTGCCGAACAACGTGATGCCTTTGCATCCGATGGATTGATGCGCGCCGAAGTACACGGCGAGCGCGGGATCGATGGCCGCGACCTCGCCAAAGACTCGGCTGAGCACTTTCGTCGAGGCGCCAAAGCCACCATAGGCTTCGGGGATGTTGAGCCCCATCAGTCCCAGCTCGGCGATTCCCGTGCGAACTGCGTCGGGAAACTTGCCGTCGCGGTCGAGCTGTTTCGAATCGACGTGATCCGCGGCGAATGCGTGCAGCGAGCCAAGGATCATGCGGAGCGACTCGCGCTCGTCGTCGGCGAGCGTGGGGAAGGGAAACACGAGGTCCTCGCGGATCTCGCCGAGGAAGACGCCCTTGGTGAATGAGGGGTTGTTGTCGGGATCGGCGAGGTGGGAGACGTCTCGGGCGGGCATGGCGTAATTGACCGAATTGTGCTGGACGGAAACGAAGAACTACAGTGAATCTACCGCAGAGACGCGGAGGTCGCGGAGGACTGCTCCTCGGCGACCCCCTGCGCCTCTGCGGTGGAATTTCTGCTGTTTTCGCAGTAAATCACATAGAGTGACATCCTCGACAACGCGGTGGAGTTGAGAATATGACTTGCACCAGATGGCGTCACATCACCGGCGCAATCGTGTTCTGCGCAGCGCTGCGCACAGCCAGCGCGCAGGCAGTTCCAGCCCGCCTTGCCGACACCACCTTCTGGCGGCTCGTGAACGAGCACTCTGAGCCCTGGGGCACCTTTCGCTCGGAGAACTTCGTCTCGAATGAGACGTCGCTGCAGTGGGTCATTCCGGAGTTGAGGCGGACTGTGGCTCCCGGCGGAGTGTACGTCGGCGTCGCACCGGATCAGAACTTCACGTACATCGCTGCGCTGCGGCCGAGCATTGCGTTCATTGTGGACATCCGGCATCAGAATGCGATGCAGCATCTGATGTACAAGGCGCTGATCGAGATGTCGGACAACCGTGCCGAGTTTCTCGCGAAGCTGTTTGCGCGCGCGCCGTTGTTCGGGGTCGACGCATCATCCTCTCCCGCCGTGTTGTTCGAGGCGCTGGCAAAGCAGCCGGCGGATAGTGCGCGTTACCGTGAGAATCTGCGAGCGATCACGGACCGGCTCGTGAACGGCCACGGTTTCGCGCTCAGCGACAGCGAGCGCGTGTCGCTCGGCTGCGTCTACGGCGCGTTCTATACGCAGGGACCGGCGCTGAACTACAATTACAGCTCCGAGTGTCGTAACCCAGGACCGTATGGCTACGGCCGCGGTGGATTCGGCGGTGGTGGAGGGGTTGGTATCGGTGGCGGCCCAGGGCGCATGGGCCCGTTCGGCATGCCGAGCTATTTCGCGATGATGACGGAAACCGATAGCGCCGGATTCAATTGGAGCTATCTGGGCAGCGAAGCGAGCTTTCGCGTGGTGAAGGAGATGGAGGAGCGCAATCTCATCGTGCCGCTCACGGGTAATTTCGCTGGGGCAAAGACGTTGCGCGCGGTGGGCGACTATGCGCGGGCGCACGGCGCGCGTGTGACGGCGTTCTATGTGTCGAACGTCGAGCAGTATCTCTTTCAGCAAGAGGACGAGGCGGCACGTTTTTACAAGAACGTGGCGACGCTGCCGCTGGACTCGACGAGCACGTTCATTCGCTCGTTTTCAGGGGGGCGGTTCATGGGCAACGAGGCCACGCTGCAGCTCAAGCCACAGAGTACGGCGGGACGATCGCTGCAATTGATCAGCTCGATGCAACAGACATTGAAGGCAGTCGAGTCGGGGCAGCTCCCGACGTGGATCAGCGTGATTGGGCTGTCGCGACAGTAAACCATAAACCATAAACCGTGAACCGTGAACCATGAATCGTGAACTGAGAACATTGAGCTTCGCAGTTGGTTCTTTCGTCGTGATGACGGCTTTCTCGGGCGTCGCGCGGGCACAGAACACTCGTACCTGGGCGGTGGATTCGGCTGCCGTGCAATCAACGGTGGAGCACTTTCATAGCGCACTCGCCGGTGGTGACAGTGCGAGCGCCGTGAATCTCCTTGCCGACGACGTCATCGTGCTCGAGAGCGGAGAGCTGGAGCACCGCGCCTCCTACCTCGGGCATCATCTGCCGGCCGACATCAAGTTTGCGAAGGCGCTGCCATCGACTCGCGTGACGCAGCGTGTGACTGTTGCCGGCGACGCAGCGTGGGTGGTGGGGACAAGCGCCACGAATGGCACCTACGATGGGCGCGCGATCAAGTCCGCAGGGGCTGAGTTGATGGTGCTTCGCCGTACGAGCGCCGGTTGGCGCATCGCCGCCATTCACTGGTCGTCGCACCGGGCGCGCTGAGCGATGTTCTGCTCGTACGGCACGGTCACCTGTCCGATGATGCAGGACGGGTCGTCGTCGTGCTGTGATACGCGACCGTCGTCGCAATGACGACCGCTGCGATTGCGCGCTCACTCGCCTTGTTCGCATTGGCGGGGCTCGC
>JANMAY010000267.1:0-1624 GCA_031360095.1 Gemmatimonadaceae bacterium | reverse complement strand
GCCAGCCTCATCGTCAATCTCGTGCTGGTGTACATCGCGCTCAGGCCGCTCGATGATCTGGAGGTCACCGCGGCTCGCGTCTCGGCAGGCGATCTCGCGGCGCGGGTGACGCCAAGCATCCTCGCCGACCGCGACATGGCTCGAGTGGGAACGACGCTCAACGCGCTGCTCGACCGGCTCACGGAGGACCGAGATCGGACACGCCGGTTGGCGGCACAGGTGATCAGCGCGCAGGACGAAGAGCGCGCCCGCGTTGCGCGGGAGTTGCACGACTCCACCGCGCAGATGCTCACCGCCGTGTTGCTGCAGCTCAGCGCCGCCGCGCGGGAGAGCACGTCTCCTCAACTCGACGCGCGCATCGCGATCCTGCGTGAGCTCGCGGGAGAAGCACTCGAGGAGGTGCGATCGCTCGCGCACACGATGCATCCGCGCGTGCTCGACGATCTTGGATTGGCGGCAGCGCTGGAATGGCTTGCGCGACAGGCGGATCCGCTGGACGTGCACGTCACCGCCGCGGACTTCAGTCCCCCGCTTGCTGCACCGGTCGCTGCCGCGTTGTATCGTGTGGCGCAGGAAGCGCTCCGAAATGCCGCTCGCCACGGACTGCCGCAGCACATCGACATCCGATTGCGCTCCGGCGACGGCGTGGCGATTCTCGAAGTGAGCGACGATGGCAAGGGATTCGACGTGGAGCGCGCCGAGGAGCGGCGTCCCGGCATGGGATTGTTCTCGATGCGCGAGCGGATCGGACTGGTGAACGGTCGATTGTCGGTGAGCAGCGCGCCGGGTCGCGGGACCCGCGTGATGGCGACGGTGCCGTTGGTGTAACGAACAAAGAGAGTCGAGATGACGATTCGAGTCGTACTGGTGGACGATCATGCCATCCTGCGCACGGGCCTCAAGGCCGTGCTCGGCGCTGCGCCGGAGATCGACGTCGTGGGCGAGGCAGCGGGCGGGCACGAAGCGGTTGCCCTGCTCGAGCACACTGCGGCGGACGTCGTCGTCATGGATCTGTCGATGGTCGATGGCGATGGCATGACGGCGACCCGCACGATCACGTCGAAGGGCGATGGCGTGCGCGTGCTCGTGTTGACCATGCACGCCGAAGAGGCGTATCTCGAAGCGGTGCTCGAGGCGGGCGCGTCGGGCTATCTGGTGAAGACGTCGGCCGATCGAGAGTTGGTGGACGCGGTGCGAGCCGTCGCACGCGGCGAGGTGTGGGTGCAGCCGTCCGCTGCGCGCGTGCTGGCACAGGGGGCGCGCAAGCGAGAAGAGCACGCGTCGGACCGCGCACGCTACGAACGGCTGACGGAGCGGGAGCGGGCGGTGATGGTACTCATTGCAGAGGGGTACACCGCGCCGGAGATCGGCGAGCAGCTAACGATCAGTCCAAAGACGGTGGACACGTACAAACAGCGCATCAATGACAAGCTGGGATTGACGCACAGAGCGGACTATGTGAAGCTGGCGCTGAAGCTGGGATTGCTGAAAACGCCGGTCTAAGACTCAAAACTCAAGACTGGAAACTCGAGAAGACTCATGACACACGACACACGACTCATGACTCTCCGAGTCGTGAGTCATGAGCCATGAGTCGTGAGTTTTCAAACGAGTCATGTGTTTC
>JANMAY010000266.1:0-8961 GCA_031360095.1 Gemmatimonadaceae bacterium | reverse complement strand
TACGGAAAGGAGAGTGCCCAGTTCGGCGAGCTCCGGCTGCCCGCGGGAAAGGAGATCGTACCGCTCGTCGTGCTCATTCACGGTGGGTGCTGGCGATCGCAGTACGACCTCAGACACATCGGCGCGGCGGCAGCGGCGCTGACCAGCGAAGGATTCGCCACCTGGAGCATCGAGTATCGCCGCATCGGCGATCCGGGTGGCGGTTGGCCCAACACGTTCGACGACGTTGCGCACGGAGTCGACCACGTGCGTGCGCTCGCTCGGCAATTCCCTCGCATCGACACGAACCGCGTCGTGCTGATGGGCCACTCTGCTGGCGGGCAGCTCGCCCTCTGGGCCGCGTCGCGCCGGCAGAACGAGCAATCGGGGTTGTATCGCTCGAACATTCCGCCGATTCCGCTGTCGGGAGTCGTGAGTCTCGCCGGCATCACGGATCTCGCGGCGTATGGCGCCGCGCCAGGCGCGTGCAATGCGGCCGTTGCGCTGCTCCTGGGTGGAACGCCCGCGCAGCATCCGGGCCGCTACCACTCCGTGAGTCCCACCGAGCGCGTTCCCATCGGCGTGCCGATTCGGCTCGTGCACGGCGATGCTGACCCGATCGTCGCCATCACGCAGAGCCGCGAGTTTTTGCGGCGTGCGCTCTGGGCCGAGGACAGCGTTGCACTCTCGATCATTCCCGGTGCGGGGCATTTCGATCTTATCGCCCCGAACTCCGACGCGTGGATCGCTGTGCTGCGCGCCGTGCGTGGTGTTGCGGTAGTTCCGCGTGGCAGCGTGAGCGTGCAGACCGGTCATCCATGACCGCTCGCGCGCGCGACCCCGGTTTCGACGCCCGGGTGCGCGCCAGCTTCGCCCGGCAACAATTCATGTCGACACTCGGCGCGCGACTCGTTCGCGTCGAGCCGGGCGAAGTCGAGATCACGCTCCCTTTTCGCGCCGATCTCACGCAGCAGCACGGCTTCCTGCACGCCGGCGTGGTGACGTCGATCGTCGACAGTGCGTGCGGCTACGCGGCGCTCAGTGTGATGGAGCCGGGTGCGGGGGTGGTGTCGGTGGAGTTCAAGGTCAATCTGCTCGCGCCGGCAACCGGCTCGGAATTTCGCGCTATTGGACGCGTGGTGCGGTCGGGGCGCACGCTCATCGTGTGCAGTGGAGAGCTGCACGCCATGCACGATGAGCGCGACACGGTGGTCGCGCTCATGCAGGGGACGATGATGGCGGTTGTCGGCCGAGCGGGGATGGAAGACTGAGATCGCGACTTAGTACGCGGCCAGCTTGTCCGTCCAGAGCGACGCGAACTGCTTCCTCAGCGCCTCGATCTTCGGAAGATCGTTGTACGCGATGTACGGCTGGTCCGGATGCAGCGTGGCGTAGTTCTGATGGTACGCCTCCGCCGTGTAGAACGTGCGGAGCTGCGACACCTGCGTCACGATCTTGTCCTTGAGCGACTTCTGCAGCTGCACGATGTACTTGCTCGCCACGGCATGCTGTGCGTCGTTCACATAGTAGAGCGCCGAGCGGTACTGCGTACCATGATCGGGGCCCTGGCGGTTGAGCTGCGTGGGATCATGGGCGACGGTGAAGAAGACGTCGAACAGCGTCGTGAGCGATACCTTGGCCGGATCGTAGACGACACGCACGACCTCCGCATGACCGGTGCGTCCAGAGCTGACGTTCTCGTAGTTCGGTTGAGCCACAGTTCCGCCCGCATAGCCGGATGTCGCGGCGACCACCCCATTCACATGCTGAAAGACCGCCTGGACCCCCCAGAAGCAGCCTCCACCAAAGACGACGGTGTCGAGCGCTGCCGCTGGCGCCGGCGCGGCAATGGCGGGGGACGCAGCAACCGCAAGCAGCGCAATGGCACGGGCGATGGTGTTCTTCATATATGAGGGCTCGCGAGAAGAGATGTCTGAGAGCAGCTTCACCTGAACTATATACGCCACTTGGCGCCAATTGGTTCTCTCAGCCACCTCCCTCCTCGGAGCAGCCATGCCCACCACCGCGCAGCGAGTCCTCAAGGCGTATCTGTGGCTGGTCGCCGTCGTGCATCTGTTCATCGGGCTCGCCGTGAACTTCTCGGAGTCCTTCACGAGAATGATTGCCGCCAACATCGGCGCGACGGTGGATTGGACGCCGCAGTTCACGCAGCTGCTGCATCCGCTGGGCGCGTTTCTGATTGCGCTCGGCTTTCTCGCCGCGGTGGCCGCGCGCGCACCGGAGCGGTACGACGCGGTGATCTTTGCATTCATCGGCTTGTTCGCGATCCGGGCCTTGCAGCTGCTCGTGTTCGCCAGCGGGATCACGGCGGCGTTCGCTATCGCCCCGTCGCGGAACACGATGAACGCGCTGATGATGGCGGTGCAGGCGGTGCTGCTGTTCGTGTTGTGGCGCGCGGCGCGGCAGCGCGCGACTTGACACTACCGCATGACATGCGGCACGAACCGCGACGTATTCCCCGTCACCCAGCCATCCGCCTCGCGCACGCCGATGCCGCTCGCCTCCTGCCCCACCATCCAGCTTCCAATCACCGGACGCTTTCCACTGAAGTCCGGAATCGGCGCGAGCTCCTGGAACACATAGCCCTCCGCGCCATACTCGCCCGTCGACTCGATGTGCTCTTTCATCGTGTGCACTGTCACGTTCGCACCTTCGCGTGACAAGAGCGGCTTCTTGACGTACTCGAACATGCCGTGCGGCTCGTCGAAGTAGGACGGAAGCAGATTCCCATGACCGGGGAACATCTCCCAGAGAATGGGAAGAATGCCCTTGTTGGAGAGCACCATCTTCCACGCCGGCTCGATGATCTGCATTCCCGTGTGCTTCAGGTGTTCGCCGAAGGGCTCGTGAACGACCCACTCCCACGGATACAGCTTGAACAACGTGTCGATGCGAATGTCTTCGCGGTCGCACATCTCGCGCGCGCGCGGATCCCACCCCACGTCTTCCATCGCCAACAGCTTCACTTGTAACCCGGCCTGCGCGGCAGTCTCGGCGAGATAGGCCGCCGTCATCCCATCCTCGAGATCGTCGATCGACGCAAAGTGAACGATGGGACCCAGTTCGCTGTTCTCGCCAAGATCGCCGACGACGCTCTTCCAGTATGCGACGAGCCGCTCGTGCAACGAGTTGAACTGGTCGGCGCCCGGGTGCACGGCCTCCAGCCAATCCCACTGAATCACCGACGCCTCGAGTAGCGACGTCGGCGTGTCCGCGTTGTACTCGAGCATCTTGGGCGGCGTCTTCCCATCGAACGCGAGATCGAACCGGCCATACACGCTCGGAGGATCCGATTCCCAGCTCTTCACGATCTGCGCAATCGCCTGCTCCGGAATTCTCAGCTCGGCGTAGCGCTTCTCGTCGATGATGTGCTGGACCGCTTCGAGGCACCGCTCGTGCAGCTCGTTCGTCGCACGCTCGAGCGTCTCGATCTGGTCCGTGGTGAACTGGTAGTACGCATCTTCGGACCAGTACGGTGTCTGGCCCGTGTGCCATTTGAGCCCCCGCGCCTCGACGATGGACTCCCAGCCGGGGCGCGGCGTGCTGGCGATTCGCTGCACCTCAGCTTCCGCCGAAGCCGTGCGCTCCACCGATGCTGCCAAAGCCGCCACGCATCACTGCCGACCGGCCGCCAGAGGGAACGCCAACGCGCGAATACGTGGCTCCGGGGAGCGAACGGACGCGACCGCCCGATCCGACGTACCCGCGATAGCCGTTGTGGTAGTAGAGAAACGGCATCGCATATACGTGGTGATACCACATGCCGCCGTAGTAGTAGCCCTGCTGCCGAACAGCGGTCTCGCACGCGGGCTGGTTGTACACGTTCGGCAGACACGGATCCACGCCAGACACGACCTGCGGACCAGACGGTCCACAGCTCACGAGAGAGGCAAGTGCCGGCACTAGACTGAGCGGCACGGCAGACGAACGCTTGATCGCAGACATATGACGACGCGCGCCTCGGCGCGATGGAGAAGGTGCAGATCCCTCGACTTCACTTGGAATGACAACTGCGCAGGTTTCGCCCTGCAAGTGATAATACGAAAAGAAGCGCGCGCCGGTTACACCCCCCGCCGCAGTGTCGCCTCGATGAGCCCGTACGGCTCGCTGGTGGGCACGAAGATCTCATTCGCATTGTCGAGCTTGAAGGGCGCCAGATCGACGAGCAGATGGTGCTTGTTCGGCATGGTGATCGTGATCTCGTCCACCGCGTCGCATCCCTCGATGACCGCTTCGCCCATCGCATAGAGCGTGTGCTGAACGGACTTGCTGTCGTGGCCGGCAAAGGTCTCGAGCAGCATGCGCCGCACACGCTCGAACTGCGCATCGAAGTCGGTGACGTTGGACCGGTAGCGCCACTCCGCCGACATGGAGGTGGCGAGAATCCTGTCCTCGGTCTCGCGCAGCGTCGTGTATCCGTCGCGCGGGTAGCCGGAAAACGCCGAATGCGCCGACTTGAGGATGAGCAGATCACGGATTCCCGCAGCGTGTTCCGCCTGCGTTCGTGTGACGACCACGCGCGCGACGCGCACCTCGTTTCCGGCACGCTCGAATGCGTGGCCATGCTCGGCACCCGCGACGTCGAGCCGCCGCCACCCATGTTCGGTGACGGTCACTCGTGCGCGATCGGCGGAATCGCTCGCACTCAGAAAATGCACACCAAGGGCGCGACCGAAATCTTCCGGCGCCCCGATGCTCTGCTCGCGGGCTTTCGCGTACACGGTGTTCTTCATCGTGTCGGTGGGAAGCACGCGGCTGTTGTCGCCTGCCGAGTGCGCGGATTCGAAGTCGCCTTCGAGCGCGATGTCGACCGTGAGCTCGCGGATCTCGTGACGCTCCCCGCTGCGCGACACCTTGACCAGCCGCACCGCCGATTTGCCGTAGCTGTTGCTCGCGAGAATTGCGGTCATCTCAAGAAATGCAGCAGATTCTCATCACGGATTTGGAAGCACAAAAAGCCCGGATAGCACAGCAAGCCATTTATTGCTCGTTTTATCCGGGCATTTTCCGGGTGAATCCGTGATGGCAATGCTGTCTTCCACGGCTCCATTCTAGCTGCCACGATACGTTGAGTAGCCAAATGGACTCAGCAGGAGTGGTACGTGGTAGTGCGCTGCCGTATCGGTGACACGGAAATCGATCGTGATCTCGTCATAGAACGAGGGGCGTTTGGTCAGCGAGAAGTACGTCGCGACCTCGAACCGAAGCCGATAGCGCCCCGCGACGAGCGCTGCTCCGATCGGTGCGAGCGCGGGAACGCGGCCGTCTGTATTCGTGATGCCCTCGCCAAAGACGACACTGCTTCCCGCGGCGTCCACCCGTGCGATCTGCACGCGAATCCCCGCGGCCGGTGCGCCGAGTGAGGTATCGAGCACATGGGTGCTGATCGTGGTGCTCACGCCCGCCCGCCGACTTTTGGCACCAGCTTCTCGAGTCGCAGTCGTGTGATCTTCTGCTGCTCGCGCGCCGCAACGAAGATCTCGGCGTGTGGGTCATTGGCCAGTCGCTCGCGCAGCGCGGAAAGAATCTGCTCGGCGCTTCGGCCGTTCGCACTGACGATGAAGATGAACCCAAAGCGCTTCTCGTATTCGGCATTTGCCGCAGCCAGTTCGGCCAGCACATCACGGTCGGCACCACTCGCCGCAGACTGTTCGTTCGAAGCCCAACTCGCCGCATCCGCGGAAACATGCGCCGCGGAATTCTTTTCTCCGATGCGCGGGTGATGCGCAAATGCATCTAGCCAGTCGCCATGCTGGAGCGTGCGCGCCACATCTTCGGCCGCGCCGAACAGCCCGTCCCGCGATCCGTACGGGCGCTTGGCCACCATGCGTGCGATCCACGTCTTGGAACCGCAGCACGCCGCGAGCTTGAAGGCTGCTTCCGCCGCCGGGAGTGCGTCGAGCTGTTCGACGGTGAGCGTCATGTTTTCGGTGCCATCGATCTGCGCCCGAACAGCCTCAGGCGCGCGACACCGCCGTCAGGGTAGATGTTGAGACGCACATGTGTAGCCGGCGCACCGTGTCGGGCCGGAAACCGGTGCCGAGCGTGCGGCTGCAGCTTCGTCTGCGGCACGATCTCCGTCCATGCGATGCGGTTGTCGAGAATCGTCTCCGCGGTCGCCGGCGGCGCATAGCAGCACTCGAGCATGCATGCGTCGGGCGCATTGCCCTTGTAGTGATCCGTATCGAGCTCCGCCCACTCCACCGCACCAGCATGGCCAAGTTTGATGATCGTCCAATCGTGCCCGGGCCCGCGGCGGCGCTGGGTCTCCCATCCATTGCCCATGTGCGTGGAGCGGCCTGGCATGAGGAGATTCTGGCGATGTCCAAAGAACATGTCGCTGCATACAACGCTGTAGCCGCCGTTCTCGATCGCCGCGAGATCGACGATGCCCGTGTCGGGGGGCGCGACGATTGGCCGCACGTCGCCGTGCACACGCAAACGCGCCACACCGCCATCGGGGAAAATGTTCAACCGCACATGGGTGACGGGCGCGTCGTCGGACACGTCGAACGCGTTTTTCGTATCGCCTGCGAGCGCCGTTTCCGGCACGAGCATGCGCCATGACGTGTCGACGCTGATCAGATGCGCCGGAGAGAGCGTGCCGGGCATGTCGACGCCTTCGAGACTCGCGCGCGCAGGGTAGTTGCCGCGAAAAAAGCTCGTGTCGATGATCACGCCTCGAACCACGCCGCGAACACCGAGGTGGATCATGGCCCAGTCATATCCGGGTGTGCGGCGGCGGCGGGTTTCCCAGCCGTCCATCCACTTGCCGCGCTCCGTGTATGCGCCCTCGCGCCATTCCGCTGGCGTCGGCTTGAGCAGCGCCTCTTTCGGGGCAAAGAACTCGTCATTCGCATCGATGACGGTTCCACCGAGTGCTTGGGCGGCGAGATCGATGAGGTCGGTGAAGTCAGTCACGACAGCTCAGTAACTGCGTAACGGCGGGAGTTTGACCGCAGAGACGCGGGGGTCGCGGAGACGTGCCACAGAGCACAGCATTGTTGCGCCGTCCTCCGTGATCTCTGCGTCTCCGTGGTGGAATTTCTGCTGTTTTTCATCTCTCGATCAAATCAATGTGCCAAGGGACACGCCGGAAAAGGCCCCGTCCCGATAGACCTCGACCCCTCCAACATAGGTCGCCCGGACTGCCCCCGTCAGCGTCCGCCCGTCATAGGGCGTGAGCGGATGCCGATGATACAGCGCCCGGGCCTCCACGGCGACCGGCGTATCCGGATTCCAGATCACCAGATCGGCGTCGTAGCCCGGCGCCAAGCTCCCTTTTTGGTGGCCCAGCCCCGCGAGCCGCGCCGGCGCCGACGACATCCATGTCGACAACTGCTCCAGCGTTGCGCCTCGTGCCTTGGCTTCGTGCCAGGTCGCGGCCAGACCGACTTGTAGTGACGCGATGCCGCCCCACGCCTGGAAGTAGTCGCCCGTGGTTCGGGCCTTCATTTCCGGCGGACACGGCGAGTGGTCCGATACGACCATCTCCAGATCGCCATCGAGGAGCGCACGCCAGAGCGCCTCCCGGTTGGCGCGACCGCGAATCGGTGGAGCGCACTTGAGCTCCGTCGCGCCCGCGGCAATCTCCTCGGCCGCAAAGGTGAGATAGTGCGGGCAGGTCTCGCCGCTGATCCGCACGCCGTGCTGGCGCGCATCCCGAAGCAGCGGGACTGATTCAGCAGACGACACATGGACGATGTGTACCTGCGCCCCGAACTCCTTGGACAGTGCGATCATGAGCTTCACCGCGGCGGTTTCCGCCGCATCGGGACGCGATGCCAGGTAGGTCGAGTACTCGCGTGAATCTCCCACCGGCACAGGCACGATGCGATCGGGCAGCTCTGCGTGCACCAGCAACGGCGCATCGAGCGTGGCGAGAATCGGCAGCGCGACGCGAAGGTCAGCCTCGGAGACGGCGGGAAATTCCTCGACCCCCGACGGCACGAGGAAGCACTTGAAGATGCGAACGCCCGCGCCGTGCAACTGTGCGAGGTGATACGCATTGCCCGGCACAACGCCGCCGATGAACCCGACATTCACCATCGCCTTCCCTCGTGCCGCCTCTCGCTTGGCATCGAGCGCCGAGCGTGTGGTCGTGGCGGGAATGCTGTTGAGTGGCATGTCCAGCAGCGTCGTAATCCCGCCGGCGGCCGCGGCGCGCGTGGCGCTCTCGAAGCCCTCCCAGCCGGTGCGGCCGGGCTCGTTCACATGAACGTGCGTGTCGACGAGCCCGGACATCACCACGTCGCCATCATCGACGTTCACAATCGGAAGATCGCGCGGCACGTCATCGTGCGCAGCCAGCGCGGTGATGACGCCATTCCGGACGTGCACACATGCCGGACGCATGCCGTGCATTGTGAGAATGCGGCGGCCCCGAATCGCGACGTCGCTCATCGGGCGGGCGCGGTCATGCCGTGTCGGACCAGAAGCGCCGCAGCAGGTTCGCGGCAACCCGGCGACGGTAGTCGGCGGTGGAGCGGATGTCGTCGATGGGGGTGATCTCGGATTCGAGGACGTTGACTGCCTCATCGATCCCCGCACCCGATGCCAGCGCGTGCTCGGTGCGCACGAGACGGATGGTCGTCGGCGCAACGCTGCCGATCGCGATGCGCGGCGCCGGCGCGCGCACCGCAGCGATGACGAGCTTGGAAATCGCCTGTGCAGCGCGAGTCCCAACCTTTAGGGACCACTGCGTGCCGTCGACAAGCGGTATCTCGATCGCGACGATGAGCTCATCGGGCCGCAGCACCGACGCACGGTACCCCGAATAAAAGCTGGTGAAGGGGATTCGTCGCTCCGCGTCGGCACTTCGCATGACCACGATTGCATCTGCCGCCGCGAGGACTGGGAGCGAGTCGCCCGCCGGCGAGCCGTTCGCGACGTTGCCACCAAGTGTGCCGCGGTTCTGAATCTGCACGCCGCCGATTTGCGATGCGGCGTGGGCGAGCATTG
>JANMAY010000239.1:0-27844 GCA_031360095.1 Gemmatimonadaceae bacterium | reverse complement strand
CATCTCGCCGGGGCGTCACCGCTGCACCATCGGCTGCCGCTCGGTCTCGACACCCTGATCGGTGATCGCGGCTTTCTCGTGTCCGGGGGCGAGCGACAGCGCATCGCGCTCGCGCGCGCACTACTGCGCCGGCCGCGGCTGCTCGTGCTGGACGAAGCGACTGCCTCGCTCGACGCCGAGAGCGAGGCGGCGATCCGCGCTACGCTCGCGTCGCTGACGCCCGCGGTGACCATCATCATGATCACGCACCGCCTGCACACGGCCCGGCTCGCGGATCATGTCGTGCTGCTCGACGAAGGACGGGTGCTCGCCGAAGGAAGCTGGGAGGAGGTGCTCGAACATCCGTCCGCGCGGCTCGCCGATCTCTGGCATGCGGCGCTTGGGCGAGAGCACGGCGACGCACCGGCCGTGCTTGAACCTTTTTCCGCGCAGTAGGCGATGTCACTTTCCAGCCGTCACGGCGATCCGATCCTCGACGAGCTCGCGCGCGACACCTTCGCGATGTTTCCGCATTGTCATCGCTGCGGAGCACGCATCGAGCGGTTCGAGGATGCGGATGTGCGGGTGCACGCGCACCGCGTCGTGCACCGCACCGCGTGTCCGCCCACCGGCATGCTGGAGCGGGTGATTCCTCCGAGCTCGCTGGAGCCCGGGGTCTAGCTTCGCGCGGCTTGCAGCACGGTGGGCAGCGCCCCGATGATCCAGATGACGACCGCGGCGATCGCCGCTCGGGCGCGCGGAATCTCTCCCGTCACCGAGAGCCCGATCGCGAGCAGCACGGTCACCCAGATCGTGAACACGTCGATTCGCCCTACGAGCGCGAGCAGCAGCGGCGACGTCGCATCCGGATCGAAGAAACGGCCTACGCCGAGCGAGATCCTGAAGCGTCCGTTCATGGTCGCGGGATCGAGGAGCAGGCCCTGCACGCCCCCGAGCACCGTCTCGATGACCTTCGGCAGGTAGGAATAGCACGCCACCATGATCGCCGTGCCAAGCGCCTGCTTTGCGTCAAAGAACTTGCCGACGAGCCACACCGTGAGCCCGATCATGAACAGCGTGATCGGCGTGAAGATGAACGCACCGATCTTGGCGAACGTCATTCCAATGGAGCGTCCCCTCTCCATCATTTCGGGCGTGAACTGTGGGTTGTTCTTCATCTGCGCCGCCATGCTGCGCTGCATCTCGGCGTCAAAGATGGGTTGGAGCACGCCGCTGTTGGCGACGAACAGCGTCCCGATTAGCAGCGTGACGACGAGCATCGGCAGGCCGAATCCGGAGTTCTGGCGTCGCGCAAACACAGTCGAGGGAGCGTAGAAGATGTCGATGTAGTCTTCCCACCAGCTCGCCGGTTTGGCGGATGCTGGCGAGGGACTCGGATCGCCATCCTGCGTGAGACCGCGGGTGGAGGGCGCTTCGTTCATTTTTTTTGGAAGGTGTGAGGGCGGACAACGACGAGAAAGTGTGGCGCCGGCCGAAGCCGAGCGCAACAGGAGTTGAACGCGGCGGACGCGCGTCAGGTCAACTCGTCGGAGCCAATCGCCTCGCGCGGACCGGAGACCCGGTCTCGCGCCGCGCGCTTCACTCACGAGTGCGCAGCGCGAATGTGCCTCCGATCAGAGGCAAATCCCCCTTCGTTTCGCGCTAGCAGGGTCGGGCCGGCGTCGCCTCGCGACACCAAACGCGCAATTGCTCCTGCGTCGCGAAGCGCCAACCTGGGGGAAGTGGGGCCAGCCGCCGCCGTTCCTCCCCCGATGTGAATAGCAGCCATCCGTTCGCATACTCAGGCCGGACGAAGCCGTTGCACTTGGCCGAGAGTACCGGATCGCGGATTTCGCGAACCTCCCAACCGCGCTCGGCGTCGTCAACGAACATCGGCGGGTCGGACTGATTGACGAGCTCTGCTTCCATTGATCACCGGCGTCGGCGCTTCGGGGGTGAAGCTCACCACTGCAAATGCTGTGCGCTCGTGATCCACCGTCCAAAAATTTCGTGATCCACCGCACAATCCACCCGCACGGAAACCCCCTGCCGGTTTATCCGATGGGCTCGATATAGACCGCCGTTCCGTAGCAGAGGACTTCGGAAACTCCCGGCATCAGCTCCGTCGCGTCGTACCGCAGCCCAATGATCGCGTTGCCGCCCAGCTCGGCACCGTGCGCCACCATGATTTGAAACGCGTCGGCGCGTGCCTGCTCGCACAAGTTGACCAGCAGCGTGATGCTACCGCCAAAGAATGCTTGAAATCCAACTCCGATGCGCCCGATGACCGAGCGCGATCGGACCGTGATGCCGCGGACCACGCCGAATGATCGAACGATCCGATAGCCGGGAAGCTCGAACGCCGTCGTCGTAAACGGGGTTTCGAATTGATGGACTGGTGACATCGGTGTCTCCTGAAAGCGGCGCTAGCGAACGGTATTCACGCACGCCGCGCCTGTTGGAAGTCCCACTGCCGCACGCAGCACGAGTAGCACGTCGGCCGCCTCGATGAACCCGTTGCAGTTCGCGTCGCCACGCGGCATGACTGGCAACCCTTGTGGCAGCACTCCGGTGATTGCCTGCTGAATGAGGAGTGCGTCGAATGCGTCGACCTTTCCATCGGCGCTCACGTCGCCGCGAAGTACCGCGACGTCGGCCCCCACGTTGAATGCGAACATACCGCGCCCGTAGGTCCCCACGACGACGAGTTTCGTCGCCGGCGCATACACGAGATCCTGGACAATGACGTTTGGAAGTCCCGCGGGACCACCGTCCCATGTCGCCCCACCGTCCGCCGTTTGAAACACGCCGACGTCGGTGCCCACCATGATGCCGGCCCCCGGCACGAAGCTCACGGCGTTCGCGGGTGCGTCGATGAGGCGCGTCCCCGCGATGTCCTTCCATGTGGTGCCTGCGTTTGTTGTCTCCCAGACGTGTCCGGTGCCAAACCCTGAAACGGTCGCGAGCGCGTGCGTGGCATCCGCGGGATCCACGGCGACGCGCGTGATCACGCGGTTGGGGAGTCCCGTCGAGACATTGGTGAAGGTGACTCCGCCGTCCCGCGTGACCTGCACCTGACCATCGCTCGTGCCGACATAGACGGTGAGCGTGTCACTCTTCGCCGCTGCAATCGTGCGAATCTGGCCGGAGCCCCGCGTGAGATCGCCGCTGATGGGAATCCAGGTCCGCCCCTCGTCTCGCGTTCGGTACAGCCGCTGCGTCGCGAAGTAGAGCGTCGTGGGAGTGTTCGGATCGATGATGAACGGCGGGATGAAGGCGCCGCGATCCGACGGCACGATGCCCCCACCGCGAAAGGAATACACGCCGCGTCCATCACGTTGGTAGATGTACGCACCGGCGCTGCTCCACTGCGCTTCTCCGTACACGACATCGGGCTTGTTGTAGTTGATGATCGTGTAGCCGCCATCGCCACCGAGGTAGCCGTTCCAGATGGAGGAGCCGGTGTATTCGTGCGAGCCGTTATCCTGCGAGCCGCCCAGGACGCGCGCTCCATCCGGTGCGACCGAGACGCCCGGGTAGTACTGCGCGATCGCGAGTCCGGCGTTCCGGCTCGTCCACGTGTCGCCCGCATCGGCGGACACGAACACTCCGCCATCCGTACCGGCGTAGAGGATGTCCGGATTTCGCGGATCGATGACGATGCTGTGCCAGTCGCAATGGATCTCCATTGCCATCGGCCGGAAGGTCGCGCCGCCATCGATGGAGCGATACGCGCGCACACCGGCGACGTAGACGCGCTTTGCGTCGCGCGGATCGATCGCGATCGCGAAATTGTACCAGCTCTGCGGGCCGAAATCGGCGCGGGAGGCGCCGGTGTAGAGACCCGCGACGGGTTGGCTCTCCCATTGCGCTTTGGCGTCATCCCAGACGAACAGACCCAGAACGCGGTTGTTCGTGCGCGACGCGACGAGTGCATGGATGCGATCAGGTGCCGCGGGGCTCACCGCGAGCTCGATGCGCCCCACGCTTGTCGCAACGACAGTCGGAAAGATCGGAAGCGCGCTCCATGTCGATCCGCCGTCGGTCGAGCGGTACACGCCACGCTGCGACGGGGTGAAGTTGTCGCTGTTGCCGGCGAATCGCACGCCCGCTTTCGTTGGGTGCGCAATGACACTGGCCGTTGCGCCACTCAGCACTGATGACCACGTCGCTCCGCCATCCGGCGACCGGTAGACGCCCAGGTTGCTCGCCGCGAGTAGCACGGTGGAGCTGACCGTCCCTGCTCCCACGGGATCGACGTAGATCGCCGCGAATCCCGCCGAGCCGCCGCCCTGCACACGAAAGCTCGTGGCGCCCGTGAGTGTCCACGTCGATCCGCCATCCGTGGATCGAAGAATTCCACACCCAAAACTGTTGACGTTGTACTCGCCGGTTCCGGCATACACGATGTTCGGATTCACGGGATCGCGACTGACGGCGCCGGTCGTGAGCGCACACTGTGTATCCGTGAGGGGAGTCCAGCTCGCTCCCGACACTGCGCTGCGCCACACGCCGCCCGACGCTGTCGCAATGATCAGCGGGCCACCGGTGGCGCTGGGCGCGATGCCGGTGACGCGTCCGGCGTCGAGCTGCGGTCCCGACGAGTAAAACCCGCCATCCGAGTCGAACACTCCCACGGGTCCAATCGGTCGCCAAACGCTCGCGGCACTCCCCGCGCTGCCCAGCGCCATGACGCTCCGCGCGGCAGACGCGCGCATCGACATCGCCTGCCGAGCGCGCAGCATGGCCTCATATGGCCGCGCCGAGAATGGATATGCGCGCTGTCCCCAGAAATACTCTTCGCGGGCCTCTACGTTCTCGGCCGGCTCGGGCGACGTCTGCGCGCTGAGCCGCGACGCCGCCATGAGCGCGCCCCACACGCACACGCACGCGAGCCCCTGCCCTCGACGCGAGGTCATGGCAGCACTTCCGCGACGCCATCCACCCGCACACGACTCGCGGCTTCGGTGCGGGTGATCGTGTGCATCTCGTCGACAGACAAACGCAGCGTTCGGAGTCCGTCCGCGCGAAGCACGATGAACCGCACACCCGCGAGGCGGCCCTCGCTGAAGCCGCGGGGGCCGGCGCCGGCAAGGCGAAGCATTCCAGCCTGCGGATTGATTGCACGCAGCGCGTCATCGGCGAGCGCGACCTCGCCCTCGTACCGCAGCGCGGTGGAATCGAAGCCGATGCGAATGGAGTAACTCCCGATCTCCATCGCCGTGGATCCGTTCACCTGCGCCACGACGCTCACCGTCGCTCCTACCGCCGCGAGCGTATCGGATAGCACCAGCGTTGCGCTCATGCTCGGCGACGGCGGCGCGAGGTTGCCGGACACCACGGGCTCGGTGCACGCGGCCACACTCAGGGTACAGAGCGCCCACGCGACGCGTGCAAGAGGACGTGCGGTGATGGTCATCATTGAACGATCAGCGGAACGTAGGTGGATGTCGCAGTCGCCAGCAGATCCGTTCCATCGGGTGCAACCAGTTCAGTGAATGTGAGCGTGATACGTGCGTCCATATTCGCGCGCAGAGTCACGAAGCGGATCGTCAGAAGCGTGATCGGCGACGTGATTCCAGACGCGGACGCCACCGACACGCGATAGACCCCGTTTGCCGCAAACGTCACCACGGGGACTGGCGCGGTCGTCGTGTAGACGGGAATGGCGGCTGAGAACACCGAGGTCGACGCGGTATACCCCACGGCGACACTCGCGGCTCCAATTGGCGTCGAGCGCGGATCGAGTATCACGGAGACGTTGGTGGTGTCGCCCGCCTTGACCACATATGTGGTGACATTGGAGCGGAGGAGCGGAGCGGTGATCGCGCGCGGGACGATCACGTGCACGGAGTCTGCGGCCTGCGCGCCCACGACCGCGACCCATGTCTGCCCTTCCCCGCGCGCCGTGATCACCCCTTGTGCATCGATCGTGGCGATCTAGGTCGCTCGGCTCACGTACGTCACCGGTCCAATGGCCACTGGGGTGCCCAGCGCATCGGCGGCTTTCAAGGCTGGCGTGAATGTGCCGCCGAGATCGACGATCCGGATTTTGTCCGCCGGCGTCCCGAAGGTGTACGCGATGCCCGACGTGACGTTCAGTGACACGGAGATCGTCACTGGGGAATTTGACGCGCCCGGAGCGCTCACTTGCACGGTGGCACGGTACGCACCCGGCGTGAGCGCGGCTGTACTCACGGTCAGTGACAACGTCGTCGGAGCGGCGGGGGACACCAGCGCGGCGGCCAACCATCCAGTCGCTTGGCCGGCGTCGTACACCGGCGCGAGAGCCGTCAAACCGGTGAGCGCGGCCTGACCGCCATTTTTCACTCCGACCGTGACGACGCCCACTTTGCCTCGCGCAACGCCCAGCGAAACGTATGTCGTATCCAGGATGATGATCGGATCCGGCGGAAGCGCCAGTGGAAAGTCCCCACTTCGCGTCGGAACAAGCCCGACCGCGTTGAACACCAGCGCTTTGCTGCCCGCAGTACCGGTGACTGTAAGAGTCGTAAATCGCGCGATCCCATTTACTGCTTGCACGGATGTGCTTCCGCTCAGTCCACCACCGCCGGACGCGAGCGATACCGTCACTACGTCCTGGGACGCCGTGACCACGTTGCCGGCCGCGTCTCGAATTTCTATCTCCGGCTGTGTCGATAGCGGCGTGCCGACTGACGTCCCCGCCGGTTCGACGCGAATGCCGAGTCGCGACGCAGATCCGGGCGTGACGCTCGCGCTCACGGTGGCTTTGACCGTGCCACTCGTGGCGGTGATCGTCGCGGTCCCCACACGTGATCCCGTGATCGTGCTCCCGGAAACCGTCACCACAGTTTCGTCGCTGCTCGTGTACGACACCGGTGCGCTCGAGAGCGCCCGCCCGTCGCGCGCCGCCACCGTTGCGGTCAACAGCAGGCTCGCACCCGACGCCAGGGTGATCGGCGCCGGCGTGGTGATCGTGACCGCTGCCGGTGTGTTGTCCTGTGGTGGAGGGGGCGGAGGACTCGAGGGCGCCGAGCCGCCGCACGCCAATACCGCGGCGGCGGAAAAAATGCGCAGCGCGGAGAGCGCAATTCGATACCGCATGGTGACGTCAGACATTCACGCCACTCGCCAGAAAGCCACCGTCCACGGCGAGGAGATGCCCGGTGACGAATCGCGCCGACTCCGATGCAAGGAAGACCGCGGCGCCAACCAGATCCTCCGCATCACCAAAGCGACCCATCGGCGTGCGTGTCAGCAGCTCGCGACCGCGCGCCGTTCCATCGAGCAGGCCCGAGTTGAGCGGAGTGCGAAACACGCCGGGCACGAGGGCATTCACACACACCCCGTGCATCGCCCACTCGACGGCGAGCGAGCGCGTGAGCGCCGCCACGGCACCTTTGCTCGCCGCATAGGCCGCCACTTCATAGAAGCCGACGTGCGACGTCAGCGAAGCGATGTTCACGATGCGGCCGTAGCGGCGATCGATCATGTGGCGGCCGAACACGCGGCACGCGCGCATCGTCCCACTGAGGTTCGTGTCCATGATGGCCTGCCAGTCGGCCTCCGGCATGGAGACCGACGGCGCGCGCTTGGTGATGCCGGCGGCGTTCACGAGTATGTCGACGCTGCCCAACGTCTCGACGCACTCGGCCAACAGCCGCTCCAATTCGGACTCGGCGGTCGCGTCGATGGCAATTCGACGGGTGCGCCGGCCTTCCGCCTCGATCGCGGACGCCAGCTCATCGACAAGCGCGGCGCGGCGGCCGGTGCCGACCACATCGGCGCCCGCCTGCGCGAACCCCAGCGCGATCGCGCGGCCGAGTCCGGACGTTGCACCGATGACGACGGCGACGCGGCCGGTGAGGTCGAGAGCGGGATAACTCATGCGTGGCTGGTTGCAGACAAAGGGCGAAAACGCGGAGGGCCACTCGTCACCGCAGTGGCCCTCCGCGAGTTAGAGCGCGACTACTTCCAGTCGTTCAGGGTATGGTCGCGTTCCAGGTAGCTCGCGACCACGACACCGTGCTCGGATCGTGCGAGGCCCGCCGCCGTGCGCTGCTCAGCCGACTTGTAGTGCGCCAACGTAATGGGGCCAGTCTTCGCCGCGAGGCTGTCGAGCGCCGCGTAGTTGCGGTACGTCAGCGTGAGCCGAACCGACCAGTCATTCTCGTTCTCGGTGCTCCCCTTCGTGGCAACGGAGTAATCCACGAGAACGCCTGCCCTCTTGTATGCCTCGTAGACCGGCTTGAGGTTCTGCCGCATGTCCGCCCAGAACTGCTCAGTGTGGCCGGTCTTGATTCGGACGAGCGTGACGCGGGAGACGGTGGTCGGCGTCGTGTTGGGACTGCCCTGTTGGGCCGATACCGACGGAACGGCGAACAGCGTCGCACAGGCAAATCCAATTGCAAGGAATTTGGTGGGCACAAGAAACTCCTGAGGAAGGGTCCGAAACAGTAATGATCTGTAGCCAGCACCGTTAGATGACCGCCGGCCCCCCGTGGCCGCGATCGGCCGGAGCCGGTATAGTCCTGGGGAGAACGGACGCCAACCCGCGACAAGCGAATACACCATGGACACGACTCCCCGGAACGTTGCCCGCCGGAACTTCATCAAGAGCACGACGGCCGCTGGAGCCGGACTGGTCGCGCTCGGCCGGCGCCCCATGCCGCTCTTCGCGTTCGAGGGCTCGCCGAACGAAAAAGTCATCGTCGCGGTGATCGGAGTGAACAGCCGAGGCCAGGTGCACGCGCAGAACTTTGGGGCAAACGCGCATTCTGAGGTGGCCTACATCTGCGACGTGGACGCGAAGACCACAGCCAAAGCCGTCGAGCTCACGCGCAAAGGTCAGTCGGCGCCGGTGCAGGTTGTCAGCGATTTCCGCCGTGTGCTCGACGACAAACACGTCGACGCGGTGTCCCTCGCCACACCGGATCACTGGCACGCACCCATGGCCATCATGGCGATGCAGGCCGGCAAGCACGTGTACATCGAGAAGCCGAGCGGGCACAATCCACGCGAAGACGAATTGATCGTCGCCGCCGCGCACAAATATCAGAAGCACGTGCAGCTGGGGACGCAGCGCCGATCCGGCCCACGTTTCTTCGAGGCCATTCAGGCGTTGAAGGAGGGCACGATCGGAACGCCGTATCTGGCGCGCACGTGGTACGCGAACACTCGGCGCGGGATCGGCAAAGGAAAGGCGGCACCGATTCCGGCGACGCTCGACTACGAGCTCTGGCAGGGTCCCGCGCCACGGACCCCGTACCGCGACAACATCATCCACTACAACTGGCACTGGTTCACGAACTGGGGCACGGGCGAGATCTGCAACAACGGAACACACGAGGTCGACGTCGCACGGTGGCTACTGGGTGTGGACTATCCCACGTCGGTGTACTCGAGTGGCGGACGCTATCACTTCGATGACGACTGGCAATTCCCCGACACGCAGGAAGCGGTGTGGGAGTTCGAGGGCGGCAAGACCATCGTGTGGCACGGGCAAAGCTGCAACGGCCTCAAGATGCACGGCCGCTCGCGCGGCACGAGCATCCTTGGTACATCCGGATCGATGGTGATCGACCAGGATGGATGGGTGATCTCGGACCTCGCCGGCAAGACCGTAAAGGAATCGGTCGCCAGCAAGACGGGAGATGCGCTCAACGTCACGGGCGACGACAAGCTCACCGAGCTGCACATGCAGAATTTTCTCGACGCCATTCGCACCGGCGCAACGCTCAATGCACCTATCGCCGACGGCGCAAAAACCGGGATGTTGTGCCACCTCGGCACCATCGCACAGCAAACGGGTCGCAAGCTGAAGACGGATCCGAAGACTGGCCGCATCATCGGCGACAGCGATGCGATGAAGCGGTGGTCGCGGTCGTATGCGCCGCGCTGGACGCCAACCGTCTAGCACACATCACCGAGCGATCGATTGAGCGCTCTGCCGCGCCCGAGCCTTCATGACGTATGAGCTGCCGGACTACGCCGCGATGCTCTCCGATCCGGTGCGTGGTCCCGCGTATTTCGCAGCGGTCCGCGCAAGTGTGCATCCCGGATCGGTCGTCGCGGACATCGGCGCCGGCACCGGTGTCCTCGGTGTGTACGCGGCAATCCTGGGTGCGCGTCGCGTCTTCCTCCTCGAGCCGTACCTCGCCATCGGTGCAGCAGTAGAACTGGCGCGCGAAAACGGCGTGCTCGATCGCATCGAGATCATTCGCGAGCTGTCGACGCGGGTGACGCTCCCCGAGCGGGCGAACGTGATCGTCTCCGATCTGCGCGGCGTCATCCCGTTGTACGAACAGCATCTGGAGGCGGCGATCGACATGCGCGAGCGGCATCTCGCGCCGGGCGGCATCTGCATTCCGGTCCGCGACCGACTCTACACCGCGCTCGTCAACGATCCGGCACTGCACGCCCGAACGGTTGGCGCCTGGGCACCGCTTCCGCCCGCCATCAAGCACGGCTCGCTCACGAAGCTGTTTGCCAACCGCTGGTTCCGCACGCACGCGACGAGCGACCAACTCCTCACCTCCCCCGCGGCGTGGGCAACGATAGAGTACGGACAGCCGGCACCGATGTTCGACTCGTCATGGAACACAGAAGCGCGGCGTGATGGGACGGCGCACGGTGTGCTGCTCTGGTTCGACGCCGATCTCACCGAGTCGATTGCCATGTCGAATGCGCCGAGCGCGCCGCGAGCGCTCTATGGCCAAGCGATGTTTCCGTATCTCGAACCGATCGCGATCCGAGCCGGTGACCAGCTCTCCGGCAGGCTCCGCGCGGTCTTGACCGGCGACGAATACGAGTGGCTCTGGTCGTTGCGCGTCACTCGCGCTGGTCACGTCGTCGCGGAGGTGCGGCATACGTCGCTGCACGGAACACCGTTCATCACCGAGGCGCTCGCGCGGCGCAGCGAGACCTATGTGCCACAGCTGGCCACCGACGCCGAGATCCTGCGCACCATCCTGGAATCGGTGGACGGTGTGCGAGATCTTGCGGCGATCGCGGAGCTCATTCAGCGACGCTATCCGGAAACTTTCGTCACGACTCGCGATGCCCTCCGATTCGTGACGCGACACGAAGATCTCTGGGCGTAGCGGCGCGGCGCCGCGCATCGCCTTCAGAACACGCGACGTTGGAGCCGGTCGAGGGAAAACTTCGCCGTGTCCGCGACCGCCATGACCGCCATGACCCCTGCCTGCACGGGATCGGTGACCACGAGGTCTGCAACGTCAGGAACGCTGCCCGCCATGTTGAGGCTCACGACGAGAAGTCCGGCCGCGCGGACCTCCTGCACCGCGGCCGCGATATCGCCGCCCATCAGCGCACCGGCCAGTACGAGCGCCGACGCGCGCGGTAACCGCGCCACCGCTCGCACCGCATCCGCCAACGGCTGCTCGCCCACGAGCGGAATGGTGTCGACCGAGATGCGCTCGCCGCGGATGTTGTGGCGATCCGCCTCCGAGATCGCACCGATGGCGACCTGTCCCACCTGTGCGCCGCCGCCCATGATGATCACGCGCTTGCCGTAGATCATCTGGAGCGTGTTCACGACCTGCGCCTCGCGCACGATCGACAGCGCGCGCACATCCTCCAGCAGCGCGTCCGCGGATGCGGGGAGGGCGATCTCGAAGTAGACGCGCGCCTCGCTCGTGCCGGCGCCGGCGATCTCCACCGACTCGATGTCGCCGCCGTGCTCGGCGATGACACCGGTCAATTGATGAAGCACGCGCGGAGCGGAGGCAGTGCGGACGAGCAGGCCGATTCTTTCGGGCATCTATTGGGTGATGAGGCGAGCGCAAAAAGTACGGTGCAGTGCTCATGAATGGCAGACCGGCCGGCCACTCAGACGGAGGTTTATGCGGATTTGTCGGATGGAGCGGATTTGACGGGTGCCGAGGACAGCAGTCTCAAACGACGAACAGCGGAACTGAATGACAACTGCTCTTACATCGAAGGGATCACTCCGCGTTGCGTCCCCTAACCGCCGCTGCCCCCAATGTGAATGCCGCACTCCAGCTTTTGCCCCAACCACCGCCCCGACCGCGGATTCAACGGATCAATCGGCCGAACGGTGCACGGCTCGCATCCGATGCTCGTGAATCCCTGCTCGTACAATGGAAGAAGCGGAATGTCATGCCGCTCCGCATACGCGAGCACAGAGTCCATTCGCCATCCAGCCAGCGGGCTCACTTTGTTCAGCGATTTCCCACTCGCCAAGCGAAACGGTTCCGTCTCGGCAAGTTTTGCACGCGACGGCGATTGATCTCGTCGCAGCCCCGTGAACCACGCGTCGTAGTTCTCGAGCGCGGCAAACAGCGGTCCCACCTTGTGGCGGGCGCAGCATTCGTCAGTGCTCACCATCCAGTGCCCTGGCGCCGGCTCGGCGGCACGCAGCGACACCAGGTTGAGCTTCCACGCTTCTGTCAGTTGATCACGATACGCATAGGTCTCGCTGAAGTGGTGCACGGTATCCAGAAACAGCACGGGAATGTCCGGCCGCACCGTTTGCAACAAGTGGACAAGGACCACGCACTCGGCTTGAAAGCTCGAGGTGACGCATGGACGCGCGGCGCCCGCGAGCTGCGCTTCGATGAGATGAAGAGCGTCCGTCATCGCAACAGCTCCTCGAGCGCGAGTCGCACGGCGTCCGCCGCCGTCTCGTCGGTGGGTGCGTGCCGCGCGAGGAGGGCGATGCGCTCCGCCGCCTCGCGCTGCAGCGGCGCTGCGGCGTTGTCCGCCGCCGCGCGCGTGATCATTCCGGCGCCGGCCGTGAAGTTCGTATCAGGATCGATCAGGACAAAGCTGCCTGTCGCACGGTTGTCGGCGTATGGATCGAAGATCAACGGACGCGATGTGGTCACGCGGACCGTGCCGATCTGATTCAGCTCCAGCGTACGATCGACTTCCGCGGTGACAGTGCGCGTCGTGTGCTTGAGGAGATAGAGGCGCCCGGGATTGAGAGGCCGCTCGTCCATCCACACGACCTCCGCATCGAAACGTCTGTCCACGTCTGGCTTGCCCATGGAGAGCACGTCGCCGCGACTGAGATCCAGATCATCGGCCAGCGTGAGCACGACGGACATCGGCGCCCGCGCCGCGTCGAGGTCACCGTCGCGCGTGACGATGCGCTGCACCGTCGTCGAGCGACCCGACGGCCACGCCGACACGACGTCACCAGGCCGCACCGCGCCGGAGACGACGCGGCCGGCGTATCCGCGAAAGGCGTCATTTGGCCGAAGCACGAGCTGCACCGGATATCGAAACGCGCCGCGCGCCGGGTCGCGATCCACCTCCACCGTCTCCAGATAGCCGAGGAGCCCGGGACCGTCGTACCAGGGAGTGCGCTCGCTGGGCGCGGTGACATTGTCCCCGAGGAGCGCGCTGAGCGGCACGACATGCGTGCGCGCGTCGCCGAGGACCTCGCGAAAGTCCTCGGCGATGCCGTCGAAGACGCCGCGGTCGAAGTCCACGAGATCCATCTTGTTCACCGCGAGCACGAAGTCGGTGATGCCGAGCATCCGGGCGATGCGCGCGTGCCGGCGCGACTGCGGTCGGACGCCGTGTCGCGCGTCCACGAGCAGAATGGCCACGTCGGCAGTCGAGGCACCGGTGGCCATGTTGCGCGTGTACTGCTCGTGCCCCGGCGTGTCGGCGAGAATGAACTTGCGCTTCGCCGTCGCGAAGTACCGGTAGGCGACGTCGATCGTGATCCCCTGTTCGCGTTCCGCCTTGAGGCCGTCGGTGAAGAGCGAGAAGTCGATGGGGCCGGCACCGCGGTGGCGCGACGCGGCCCGCACCGACGTGACCTGATCTTCGTACACGCCGCGCGAGTCGTAGAGCAACCGGCCGATGAGCGTGCTCTTGCCGTCGTCAACGCTGCCCGCAGTGCATATCCGGAGAAGGCCCGGCATCAGAAGTACCCTTCCCGCTTCTTGAGCTCCATCGACCCATCCTGATCGTGATCGATGACGCGCAACTGACGCTCCGATTGCCGCGTCGCGATCAACTCGGCGATGATCTTCTGGACGGTGTCCGCATTCGATCGGATTGCGCCCGTGCACGGCGAGCATCCCAACGAGCGCATGCGGCAGCGCACGGTCTCGAGCCGCTCGTCGGCGCGAAGCGGCACGAACGACTGCTCGGGCACCGTGAGCGAGTGGCCGCGCACGATGACCTCACGCTCCTTCGCGAAGTACAATGGCACGATCGGAATGCGCTCGGCGTCGATGTAGTGCCAGACGTCCAGCTCCGTCCAGTTCGAGAGCGGAAACACGCGCACGCTCTCACCCGGTGCGAGCCGGCTGTTGAGCAGGTTCCACGGCTCTGGGCGCTGGCGCTTCGGGTCCCACTGCCCTTGCGCGTCACGCAGCGAAAACACGCGCTCCTTCGCACGCGAGCGCTCCTCGTCGCGGCGTGCTCCGCCGAATGCGGCGTCGTACGGACCCGTCGCCAACGCGTCGAGCAGCGACTTGGTCTTGAGCAGCCCGCAGCAACGCTGTGTGCCGACCGCGAACGGCTGCGTTCCGGCGACGATCGCCTCGTGGTTGGTGTGGACGATCAAGCGCGCGCCGACTTCCTCCGCGTACCAGTCACGAAACTCGATCATCTCTCGGAACTTGTACGTGGTGTCCACGTGCAGTAGCGGAAACGGAATCGGTCCGGGGTGGAACGCCTTCTGCGCCAAGCGCAGCAGCACCGATGAATCCTTGCCGATGGAATACAGCATCACCGGCCGCTCGAACTCCGCGACCACCTCGCGCAGAATGTGGATGCTCTCCGCTTCGAGCGCGCGCAGATGATCCAGCGCCGGCGGGAGTGGCGGCGCGAAGGGGGTTGGGGCGACGGTCGCCGTGGGTGCCGTCATACGGCCGCCGTGTGTCGAGCGTGCGCGTGCGCAGGCACGAAGACCGATCCGGAGACACCGCGATCGCGCGCCGCTTGCTTCTTGAAGAATCCATACAGCAGCGCCGCGTCGAACAGCATGACGGACAGCAGGAGCAGATACGCGTGTGGTCCGTCGACGATGTGCAGGTCGCGCAGCAGCTTCGACGTCGCGAACGCCACGATGGTGGCGTCGAAGCTCATGCAAATCCGGCGAAACGTCTCGGCCCGCACGCGACGGATGAGCCACACGCCGATGGGAACGCCCACCACGACGCTCGGTACGATGGCCGCGAGCAGCGCGACACTCGTGGAGGTAAACAGCCCTGCATTCGCATAAGCTCCGGTGGTGAGGGACGCCTCGACGAATCGGATGAGCCCGAGCGCCGCACGAAAGTCGAGGGCGGCAAATCCCTGATTGTTGAGAAAGATCGCGAGCGGAGGGCCCGAGATCGTCGTAATCGAGTACAGCGTGCCCACTCCCACGCCGAACGCCACTCCGATCGCCTGCTCTGCTTGAAGAGGCCGTCGATAGCCGGCCGCCTGAAGGAGGATGAGCGGCAAGAGCGTCACGAACGTCGCGAGCTTGAGCCACGCCGGATCCACGCGCGTGAGCAGTACCGTGCCGAGCGCTATGCCGGGGCCGAGACCGATGATGATGGGCAGGGCGCGTCGCCAAATCGCCGGCAGCGCGGACCGATTGACGAGGAGCACCCAGATGTTCAGCACGACCTCGACCATCACCAGCGCGGGGTTGAGGATGCGATTGGCGACGACGAGGAGTGCCACCGGCACGGTGATGGACGAGAATCCGTATCCGAGCGCACCGTTCACGATGGCCGCGACGAATGTGATCGCGGCAAGAACGAGCATCTGCGACGTCATGGTCTCACCTGGTGAAGACGAAGAGTCCTGGTGTGCACAAACGAGACGCGGCCCGCGGGGAGCGTTCCCCGCGGGCCGCTATGTGCTCGCAAGTGCGAGCGTGGCTATACCGCTGTCAGGTTCTCCCGCTCGAGCCCGAAGGGCAGACCGGACAGCAACACATCGCAGCCGCCGCCGCGGCGCCAGCGCGCAGCAGCGTGCGAACCGGCAGGACCGGTTCGGCGGACAGAGAATGGTTGCGGGGAGAGCGTGTCATCGAGTGAGAGACTAGTAGCGTCCATTCAGTGTGTCAACAGAGACACATGTTGCGATTTTGTCATCGCAGCGGACGAACTCCGCAGACGCGCGCCGGGACAATCAAAAAGATGGACGTTCCACATCACGTCGATCCAGTGACCAACATCACAAATGTGAGGCACGATTTTAGCTGCGTAAATAGTGTCTTTTCCCTCCATTCCACAGGAGCATCCCATGGCCTCACGTCAGACCGCACGAGCGGTGCTGGTCCTTCTCGCGCCGTTCGCAATTCAGGCATGCGCCACCAAGGGCTTCGTGCGCGATCAGGTTTCGATCGCACGCGTCGAGTCCGACTCCGCGCTCGCTCGCGAACGCGATGCACGCATGCAGGGCGACACCGAGAACGCGGCGCGGATCGCCGCCTTACGCACGGATCTCGACAGCTTGCGGACGCAGTTCGGCGCGCGCATCGCCGTCGTCGAGGACGGTATTCGCTTCGCCATGCCCGTTACGTTCGGGTTCGATGATGCCACGGTCGGCAGTGATGACCGCGTCATGCTGGAGCGGTTCTCCCGAGTCGCTCAACGCTACTATCCCGGCTCCACCATCACGGTCGAGGGATTTGCCGATCCCGCCGGCTCAACGCAGTACAATCTCGGACTGTCGCAGCGTCGAGCGGACAACGTTGCACAAACTCTCGCGACGCTTGGACTCAATCGGCAGCAGCTCCGCACGGTCGGGTATGGCAAGACGCGTCTCATCGCCCCAACCGCCTCGCGCGATCAGCCCGGCGCCGAGAAGAACCGGCGGGTGGTGTTCGTGATCGAGACCGGAGCGGCAGAAGCCACCACTGTCGCCTCGCTGCAGTAAGCACTTCGGTATAAAAACAGTCTGACGGCTCGGTCGTCGTATGACCGAGCCGTTTTGCGTTCGCCACACAGTCGTTCTCGCTCACACGAGCGTGACGCCAATCACCGTCGTCGTGCCATCCGACATTCCTTCGACGAACTGTGATGCATAGCACACGGTGCGTGACCGGATTGGGGTATTTTTCGTACAACCCAGATGCCGCTGCATCTCCGCGCTGCCCATGTCGCGCGCTGGCGCTCTCCCGCGAATGACGGAGTACTGCTATATGAAGAGATCCATGTCCATTGCCGCCACCCTGTTCGTGATGCTGCTCGGCAGCTCATGCAGCTCCGATACGACCGCCATCGACGATCGTTTGGACAGTAAGCGTGGCGGCGTCGCAAGCATCTCCGTTGCGCTGAGCGCAGCAAGCGCCACGGTGGGACAAACCGTAACCGCCAGCGCACTGGTCCTGGATGCGGCCGGCGTGCCGATGAATCGCACGGTGTCGTGGACCTCGAGCAACAGTGCGGTGGCGACCGTATCGAGCACGGGGACGGTGACGGCGCTTGCCGTCGGCACCGCGCAGATCAGCGCGTCCACTGCGAGTGTGAGCGGTAACGCCACATTCACGGTCACCGCGGCGAATCCAGGTCCAGCGCCAGTCGCCTCCGTGTCGGTCGCGCTCTCTGCCAGCGCCACGACCGTCGGCCAGAGCGTGCAGGCCACGGCGACGACGCGCGATGCGGCCAGCAACGTCCTCACCGGACGCAGCATCGCGTGGTCGTCGAGCAACGGCGGCGTCGCCACCGTTTCTGCCACCGGCGTCGTGACGGCAGTGGCGGCGGGCAGCGCGCAAATTGCGGCATCGAGCGAAGGCAAGACCGGCAGCGCGACCCTCGTCGTGAACGTGCCCGCACCGGTTCCAGTGGCCAGCGTGAGCGTCGCGCTTGCCGCGAGCACACTTAACGCGGCACAGACGACGCAAGCCACAGCGACGACGCGCGATGCGAGCAACAACGTGCTCACCGGTCGCGTGATCGCCTGGTCGTCGTCCAACGCTGGAGTCGCATCTGTGTCGGCGTCCGGCGTCGTCACTGCGGTGGCCGCAGGTTCGGCGCAGATCACCGCGACGAGCGAAAGCATCACCGGCAGTGCGACGCTGACAGTCTCCGTTCCTTCGCCCTCAGCCGGATGCGCGTCCCCGCAGGCCGGTTGGATCTGGTGCGACGACTTCGAGGTCAACAGAACCGCCAGCTACTTCGAGTACGACAATGCGGGTGGGAGCTTCGTGCGCGCGACGGGCGTTGGCGTCAATGGCACGATGGGAATGCGCGGGCACTTCAATGCGGGACAGAGCAATGCAGGCTCGCTCAAAGTGGCATTCGGCAAGATCCCCACATCCCTGCGCGCCGTGGATGCCGGCACCGCGATCTATCGCGAAATTTTCTGGCGCATGCGGGTGAAGAACCAGGCCGGTTGGACCGGCGGCGGCGGCGACAAGCTCTCGCGCGCCACCAGCATCGTGAACAACAATTGGGCGCAGTCGATGATCGCACATGTGTGGGCCGGTGCCGGTGCGCAGACGAACCAGCTCATGGTCGATCCAGCGTCCGGCACCGACGCGTCGGGTAATCTGATCACCACCACTTACAACGATTTTACGAATCTGCGGTGGCTCGGACTGGCAACCTCCACCACGCCGGTGTTCGATGCCGCGCACGTGGGGCAATGGCACTGCATCGAAGCGCGCGCCAAGCTGAATGACGCCGGCAGCACCAATGGGGTGCAAGAGCTGTGGATCGACGGTGTCCTCGAAGCGCAGCGCACCGGATTGAACTTCGTGGGCGCGTACTCCGCGTTCGGTATCAATGCGGTGTTCTTTGAGAACTACTGGAACGCCGGCTCGCCCGTGGCGCAGGACCGCTACTTCGACGATCTGGTGGTGAGCACGCAGCGAATCGGCTGCTAGTCACCACACTGGTCGCAATGAATGACGCCTCAATCGCACATGCGACTGAGGCGTCATTTGCTTTGTAGCTGACCGGCCCGCGATCAGAAGCGATCTGAATTTTCGAACGGCCGGCGGTGTTCCCCACTCGTTCGCTTCTCGAAGAGCAGCCGCGCGTGCGACATCTTCGCGACCATCTCCTCGAACGCCTTTGGGCTCATGTGCGTGTAGCCGGCGGCGAGACGCCCGTGAATCTCAGCGCGGATTTCTTCGAGGCGCGCACGATCGGCGCGTGTGAGTGATTCGGCCATAGCGAGAACATACGCCACCGAGGCGCGGTGTGCCAGCGCAGGCCGATGGGCTCTGACGGCACCTATGGAATGGCGGGGCTGGCAGGTCCTTGATTCGAGTCGGAGCTGCGCGCATATCATTCTGAGCCGCGAGCCTCACACATCTCGAATCTTCATCTCTCTCACATCGAGCCGAACGTGGGCGACAAGTCCGCAACGTTGGTGGGACCCGACCTCACGGAGGGCATCGGGGCCACGCTGCTCGCGCCGGGCGAGAAACTGCTCGGCCACGCGCATGGCGAGCCCGTCATGCTCGCGCGGGTGGATGACGAGTACTTCGCGATCGGCGCCTCGTGTACGCATTACGGTGGACCACTTGTCGAGGGTGTGCTCGACGGCGACGTCGTGCGCTGCCCGTGGCACCACGCGTGTTTCAGTCTCCGTTCAGGCGAGGCGCTGCGCGCTCCAGCGTTGAGTCCCGTGCCAACATGGAAAGTCGAGCGCCGCGGCGATCGAGTGATCGTGACCACCAAAGTCGAGCGCGACCCATTGGCGCCGACCTACCCCATTGCTTCGGATCGAATGTCGACGGTTCGCAACGTCGTGATCGTTGGCGCAGGGGCGGCGGGCTCCGCCGCCGCCGAAATGCTGCGACGGTGCGGCTTCGACGGCAGCGTCGCGATGGTCGACGCCGATCCCGGATCCCCATACGACCGTCCCAACCTCTCGAAGGACTATCTCGCAGGCACCGCGCCCGAAGAGTGGATTTCCTTGCGGCCCGAAGGCTTTCATGCAGCGCATCGCATCGCCGTCATTCGGGAGCGGGCCGCATCGATCGACGTCCAGTTACGGCGGGTACTGCTCGAGAGTGGCGAGGCACTTCCATTCGACGCCCTTCTCATTGCAACCGGCGCCGAGCCCATTCACCTCCCGTTGCCAGGCACGGATTTACCACACGTCCACTATTTGCGATCGCTCACCGATAGTCGTGCCCTCATCGCCGCCACCGCCACTGCGACGCACGCGGTCGTCATCGGCAGCAGCTTCATCGGGTTGGAGGTCGCGGCCTCCCTGCGGACGCGTGGTGTGGAAGTCCATATCGTGGCTCCCGAGTCGCTTCCATTGGAGCGCGTGCTCTCGACTGAGCTCGGTGGATTTCTCAAGTCGCTGCACGAGGAAAAGGGTGTGGTATTTCACCTGGGCCGAAAGCCCAGCGCCATCGAGCGCGACGCCGTGGTGCTCGACGACGGCTCGCGTGTGCCGGCGGATCTCGTGGTCATTGGGGTTGGAGTGCGTCCGCGGCTCGACCTCGCCGAGCGCGCGGGTCTCACGATGGATCGTGGGATTGCCGTGGACGAGTATCTCGAGACCAGCGTACCCGGGATCTATGCCGCTGGAGACGTCGCACGCTGGCCCGATGCGCATTCACACGAGCGCATTCGTGTGGAGCACTGGGTGGTGGCACAGCGCATGGGACAGACGGCGGCGCGCAACATGCTGGGTGCGCGCGAGCAGTTCGATCAGGTGCCCTTTTTCTGGAGCGCGCACTACGACGTGAGCGTCAACTACGTGGGGCACGCCGAGCGGTGGGATACGGTGCGCGTGGATGGCGCGGCGGCGAATCGCGATGTCGCCGTGCGGCTCGAGGCCGGGGGCGAGCTGCGCGCGCTGGCGACGCTGTTTCGAGATGAGGAGAGCCTCCAAGCGGAAATCGCGATGGAGCGGAGTCTGAGCCGATCCTTCTGAAAACCGCACCGCTCCGTATCATTCCGCCCATGCTCTCTTCTCGCCACGCCATTCTGCCGTCGCTGTTCGCACTCGCGTTGCTCCTGTCGTGCGGTGGTTCGCAAGCGACGCCCACGGCCTCTCCTGGTGATCGAGTCTCGAGAGCGCAGCCGTCAATCGCACTGTGGGTGCAGGGTGCACCCGGTGCGCTTGGCACATCGGCGACGGACCAACCCGTCATCACGCCCTATCTCCCGCCGAACGGACGCGCCAATGGTACCGCGGTCGTGATCTTTCCCGGCGGCGGCTATCAGCACCTGTCCATGGAAAAGGAAGGCAGTGATGTCGCGAACTGGCTCGCTGCCAGTGGGATCACCGCGTTCGTCGTGCGCTATCGGCTAGGTCCCACGTATCATCATCCGGTCATGCTGTCGGACGCACAGCGCGCGATTCGAATTGTGCGGGCGCGCGCGCCCGAGTGGGGGATCGATCCGAAGCGTGTCGGCATCATCGGGTTCTCTGCGGGGGGCCATTTGGCGTCCACCGCAGGAACGCATTTCGATGCGGGCCTTGCATCGAGCGCTGACGCGATCGACCGCGAAAGCTCGCGGCCTGATTTCATGATGCTCATCTATCCCGTCATCACCATGCGTGGCGACTCGCTGACGCATCGCGGCTCACGGACGAATCTTCTCGGTACCACACCCGACGAGGCGTTGGTGCGCCTGCTCTCCAACGAGACGCAGGTGACGCGTGAAACGCCGCCGACCTTCCTCATCCACAGTACGGACGACAAAACAGTACCGGTCGAGAACGCGACGTTGTTCTATTCTGCACTCAAGAAGGCCGCCGTTCCCGCCGAGCTGCACGTGTTCGAATATGGTGGGCACGGATACGGGCTCGCGCCTGGAGACCCTGTGCTCTCGGCATGGACGACGATGGCGGAGGGATGGATGCGCCGGCACGGCTGGATTACCGGATCACCGAGATGACGTCATGCTGAATCGGCTGCACCTGGCACCTCGCATCGCCGGCGCCTTCGTTGTGCTCGCGACGCTGGCGCTTCCGTCTACGTCCGCTCGTGCACAGGGCTACCCGTTCAGCCAACGCGGGAGCGTGACGCAGAGCGTTGCCCACACGGAGATCGCGGTGACGTATGGCCGCCCGATCGCGCGGGGGCGAGCGTTGTTCGGCGTGCTCGTTCCATGGGACAGCATCTGGCATCCCGGCGCCGACTCGGCAACGCGCATCTCGTTCGCGCATCCGGTGCTGCTGGAAGGACGCGAGGTGAAAGCGGGCGAGTACTCCGTGTGGCTCATTCCTCACGAGCATCGTCCCTGGACCTTCATCCTGAGTGGAGCGGCGCATGCGTTTCACAAACCGTATCCCGGTGTCGCCGCCGACGCGTATCGGATCGACGTGACGCCCGAGGTCAGCTCGCACATGGAGGCCATGGCGATCTACTTCCCGGTCGTGGTTCGCGACTCCGCGGTGATGCGCATCCATTGGGGCACGACGAGTCTACCGGTGCGCATCAAGGCACCCTACCGGCCGGAGTAATCGCTCATGCGCCTCCCTGCACTGCTTCTACTCGCTGCGGCCCCACTCGCCGCGCAGGAAACACCCACCGAGCGGGAAGCAGCTCGAGACGTCCTCAGAAAGATGGCCGTGCTCGAGCGTTCCATCGACGCGCCCGCGTTCGTGGCGCGCCTTACTGCGGCGAATCCCGCGCGTGATGCCGTCGTCGCCAGGGCCAAGCAGCTGATGGACACGGAGCTCATCGCACTCGCCGACGACATCACCAGAAATCCCGAGGTCGGATTCGTCGAGCATAAATCGGTGAAGAAGCTGACAGCCTATCTCGAGGCGCATGACTTCGTCGTGGAGATGGGGGTCGCCAAGCTTCCCACTGCATTCGTCGCGCGCTACAAGAAAAACAACGGTGCGCCAACGCTCGGCATCATTCTCGAGTACGACGCGCTGCGTGGAACCAAGGGCGCCTTTCACGGCGACCAGCACAGTGCGCAGGGACCTATCGGCATTGCCGCCGCGGTGGCGATGGCCGAGTACTTGTCCAAGAACAAGCTGCCCGGCAGTGTGACGGTGTACGGGACGCCTGGTGAGGAGATGATGCCTCCCAATGCGAAGACCGACATGTTCGAGGCCGGCGTATTCACGGGCGCCGACATTCTGGTGCGCAGCCATTCCAGCCCGGCGACGACGCGCCCTGCCCCGGGATTTGGTTCGTGCTGCATGAACATCAACGGCACCAAGTACACGTTCAGCGGCGCGCCGGCGCATCAACTCGCAGCCTGGAACGGTCGCAATGCGCTCACTGCGGTGATCCACCTTTTTCAGGGGATCGACGGGCTGCGCAGCAACATTCGTCCCGAATCACGCGTGCAGGGTGTGATCACCGAAGGCGGTGCGGCACCGAACGTCGTGCCGGATCGCGCGGTGGCGGACTTCTACATTCGCTATCCGGATGCCGTTTATCTCGAGCAGCTCACCGCGATGGTGGACGATGCGGCGCGCGCCGCAGCGCTCGGCACGGGGACCAAAGTCAAGATCGACCACTATGGCGAGGCGCGCGACGGCATTTCCGTGTCGTCACTCGATGAGGTTGGCTTTGCCTACGCGAAAAAGTACGGGGCGACGAACGTCGTCGCCGAGCCCGCGAAGCCGATGGGGTATGAAGAGACGGGCAGCGTGTCGAGCGCCATTCCCGGGATCGGCTTTTCGGCGCAGACGACGACGGCACCCTATCACACGTACGAGATGGAGTCGGACGCGCTGGCCGACGTGGGGCACAAGGGTTTTACGGTGGATGCGCAGGCGATGACGGCGCTGCTGTTCGACTTTGCGACGCGCGCCGACTACCGCGCGGCGGTGAAGCGGGAGTTCGACGGCATCAAGGCGCTGTTCGGGGAGTATCAAGCCGCGCTTCGGACGACGTATGTCGTGCCGAAGGTCGCGGACCCGGAGTAGCGGCCATACCGCCCCGCCGTCCGCGAAACTACTGCGGCGCGCGTTCGATTCTTCTTCTGCTTGCTCTTTTCGGCTGCGGAAGCGCAGAAGGCGATGCACGTCCCGAGCGACGCACGTTCGTGGTCGCTTACGGAGCGGACGAGTTTCCCCTCGCGCTCAATCGCGAGCGGCTCGGGCGATATCCGCTCAATGCCGGAATCTGCGAGCCGTTGGTTCGGCTCTCGCCCGGCTTCGGCGTAGCGCCTGCGCTCGCCGCGCGGTGGCATATCGACGACGCCAACACTGTGCGCTTCATTCTGCAGCGCGGCGTCACCTTTTCTGATGGCACTCCTCTCAATGCCACTGCCGTCGCGTTCACGCTCGCGCAGTCGGCGCGCACTCGCGCGGACTACAGCTTTCTCTCGGATTCGTCCGTGCTGGTGATCGACGACACCACGCTCGTCGTTCGCCCTGCCCGCGTCAATCGCCGACTGCTCGACCAGTTGGTGCATCCCACCTACGGTATCGTCAAACCCGGCAGCGATCTCACGCGTCAGCCGATCTGCACTGGTGCGTTCCAGCTGAGCGAGTACGTCGCCAACGATCACCTCACTGTCGTTCGCAATCCGCGATATCGTGGAACGCGTGCAAAGTCCGACACCGTCGTATTTCGCTTCATCCCCGATGAAACAACGCGTACGCTTGCGCTTCGGGCGGGTCAGGTTGACGTCGTCGTGGACGTCGGCCACGCGAACGCGCGGGCGTTGCAAGGCCTCGCGGGCGTACGCGTGGTCACGGCGCCACCTGGAGCGGTGATGGTGATGTACATGAACCTGAACGGGACTTCGCCGTTTCATCAACTGAGAGATACCACGGTGCGGCGCGCTATTGCGATGGCGCTCGACCGCGGCACACTGGCCGACAAGCTGCTTGGCGGTGGACCTCTGGCGCACGTCGCAACCGTGAACCCTCCGAGTGTTCTCGGCGAATGGGGATCGCTCGTGCACGGAGTACTCTACGATCCGGCCGCTGCCGCTCGAGCGCTCGGCGGGCGGCGTCGCACGCTCAAACTCATCGCGCAACCGCATTCGATCGAGAAAGCAACGGTGGAGTACGTGCAGGCTCAGCTCGCACGCGTGGGCATCGACGTGCTCGTTTAGCAGCTCGACGCGGCGGCGTTTAGCAGTCGCCTGAACAGCGGCACGTTCGACCTCGACCTCGAGCTGCCGAGCCAGAACGACGCCAATCCCGCGTTTCTGCTGGCACTTCGCTGGTACTCGAAGTCCAGTACGCGAAGTGCGGCCTTCACACATGCGAGTCCACGCTTCGATACGCTCGTCGAACGTGCGCTCGGCGCGGCGACGAACGATGAAGCGCGCCGAGCCGCGGCAGAGGCGATGCATCAGCTGGTCGATATCGAAGTCGGTGCCATCCCGCTGGCCGGAGTTTCCCGCACCTATGCGGTGAGCGACCGAGTCCGCGGCTTCGTTCCACACCCGTCGCGTCTCAATCAGGACTGGAGTTCGGTCTGGCTCGCGCCATGACTGTGTTCGAGTGGTTGGCGCGGCGAGTCGCCGGAGCGATCGTGGTCTGGCTCCTCATATCGTTCCTGTCGTTCTCACTGGGCGCGCTGGCGCCCGGTGATCCTGCGCAGCTCATGCTGCTTCGCCGGACAGGCGATCCGCCGTCCGAGGTGGAAGTGCAACGGCTTCGCCATGAACTCGGGCTCGATCGTCCGTTCGCGACACGATATGTCGCATGGCTGGCAGCATCGGTCCGCGGCGACTTCGGTCAGTCCTATCGCACGGGACAACCGGTCCTTGGTGAGTTGCGCGCGCGCTTTCCGGCGACGCTCGCGCTTGCCATTGCGGCGCTGGCGCTCGGTCTGGCGATCGCCATTCCTCTTGCCGTCGCATCGGCGGCGGCGCGGGATACCATCGTCGATCACGCGGCGCGCATCACGGCCCTCATCGGCGTATCGATGCCGAGCTATTGGTTGGGCTACATGCTGATGCTCCTGTTCGCCGTGACACTCGGCGTGCTGCCCGTTTCCGGTGCGGGCGGAATGCGTCATCTGGTGCTTCCTGCGCTTACCCTCGGCCTCGGCGGCGCGGCCAGCATCACTCGCATGCTGCGCGCGAGCCTCCTGGACGAGCTGGGAGAGGACTACATCCGGACGGCGCGCGCCAAGGGTCTGTCCGGGCTGCTCGCGCTCACACGCCACGCGCTGCGCAACGCGCTCAACCCCGTCGTTACTCTCAGCGCGATGCGATTCGGGCGCCTCCTCGGTGAAGCGGTCATCGTCGAAACGGTGTTCGCGTGGCCCGGCGTCGGGCGGTGGATGATCGAGTCCATCTATGATCGCGACTATCCGGCCATTCAGGGCTTCGTGCTTTACATCGCAACGGTGTTCGTCGTGCTCAACGTTGCCGTCGACATCTCGTATCGCTTCATGGATCCGCGTGTGCGGGTTGGATCGCTGGCGGCGAGCCGGAGGTGACACGTTTACTGCTGGCACGTCGCTCTACGATCGTGGGACTGTCCATCGTCGCAGCGCTCGCAGTCGTCGCACTGTTCGCCCCATGGCTCGCGCCGCATGACCCAATCGCAATCGATGCGGCGAGCGGTTTCGCGAGTCCGAGCCTGAATCACTGGCTGGGTACGGACAATCTGGGTCGCGATGTGCTGAGCCGACTCGTGTACGGCACGCGACTGTCGCTCGGAATCGTACTCATCGCGACATGCCTCATCATGTCGGCCGGCATCGTCGTCGGTATGGCCGCGGGATATGTCGGCGGAGTGCTCGATGACATTTTGATGCGGCTCGTGGACGCCATCCTCAGCGTTCCGAGTCTCCTGCTCGGACTGGCCATTGTCGGCACACTGGGGCCGGGGGTGGGCACGCTGATGTTCGGACTCGCCGCGATCTGGTGGGTGAGCTACGCGCGTGTGGTGCGGGGCCTGGTGCTCGCGCTCAGAGAGCGGGGGTTCGTCGAAGGCGCGCGCGCCCTCGGCGCAAGCGACCGGCGGATCGTGACCCACTACGTGTTGCCCAGCATCCTCCCGTCGATCGCCGTATTGGCGACGCTCGAGATGGGCGAGCTCGTGCTGGCAATCTCAGGCCTCAGTTTTCTTGGACTCGGTGCGCAGCCGCCCGTACCCGAGTGGGGCGCCATGTTGAACGATGGCCGCGCGTTTTTCTTCACCGCGCCACAGCTCATGCTGTACCCTGGCCTCGCCATCAGCCTCGCCGTGCTTGGCTTCAACTTGATGGGCGACGGCTTGCGTGATGCACTCGATCCCGCGGAGGCGTCTCGCCTCAAGGGGATCGGATCATGAAAGTTGTCGTGTACGCCGGATCTACCCTCTTCCTTCTCGCGGCCTGCAATAGCGAATCGTCTCGGAACGCGCGCGAGCGGCACGTGCTCGTGGTCGCGGCACCCGGCGACGGATACAGCCTTGGCGGCGACGCCGAGCTCGGGTTGTATCCGGTCAACGCGAACATTTACGAACCGCTCGTACGACTCTCCGCCGACTATCATCCGGAGCCGTTGCTCGCCACGAGATGGGAGCTGCTGCCACCCAACACCTGGCGCTTTCATCTCCGGCGCGAGGTGCGCTTTCACGATCGGACGTTGTTCAACGCCGAAGCCGTGCGCTGGACGATGGAGCGCATGGCGCGGCGCCGCCCGGGCGCGACGGGCATCGTCGCCGGTTCGACGCGTGTGGTGGATGACTCGACCGTGGACATCACGCCCGCGTTCTCGAACCGCCGGCTGCCCGAGCAGCTCGTGCATCCCGTGTATGGCATCATGGCGCCGGGCAGCGATCCCGCGCAGCGGCCAATCGGAACTGGGCCGTTTCGATTCGACGAGTACCGCGCTGGCGACCACATCACGGTCCGCCGATTCGACGACTACTGGGGCGAGCGCGCACGACTTGCCGGCATCGTCTTCCGATTCGTACCGGATCCGGCCACTCGTGTGCTCTCCCTGCGCGCAAACAACGTTGACGTCGTCGCAGAGTTTCCGCGAGAGGTGCGCGATCCGCGCGTCGTGCGCTCGGCGGTGAGTGGCTACGAGGTGTTGTA
>JANMAY010000178.1:0-4240 GCA_031360095.1 Gemmatimonadaceae bacterium | reverse complement strand
CCGCCATTCTCGGACATCTTTTTCATCACCTGCTTGTGCAGCCAGATATTCATGGGCGCGCTGTCGTTCATGTCGCCGGAGTAGCCCAGCTCTTGCGCGAGCGCTTTGCGTTGCGCGAGGCCGCTCTCCATGCCGACGAGCTTCATGAGATCCACGATCGAGTGGCGCCAGTCGAGCTTTTGCGAGGCGCCTGACGACATGCTCTCGAGGATCGCTTCGACGTCGACTTCGCTCACTGCGGCTGTCGAGGGCTGCGGTACCGAGGGTGCAGGCGCATTGGCTGCGACCGCCGCGTTGACCTTTGACTCCTGCGCACGGGCGGCGTGGCCGCGAATGCGATTCATCAGGTCGCTAAAGATGCTCATGGGCTGTCCGATTGGCTTGGGGAGGGCGCGTGCGAGACCACGTTCATCACGCCGTGCCACTCTGCTTGAGCATCGATTGGGCCACGCGAGTGCTTCTCAGTCGCCACCGCCCACCTGGATCTGCAGGCCGTGAATCTTGTACGGGGCCGCGCGATCGATGACGACGCGAAGCACGGCACGACCCTGCACCGCCGACGTCAGCGAGATTTCTGCCGGGCCATCGTCGAACACCTCCGTACGTTCGATCGTCAACAGGCCAAGCCGGTCATGCAGTCCGCTGATGCGCTCGACACGAGCGTCCACCGATGGCGCGCCAGGCCCGGTCACGAACTGCTCGACGATAAAGGTGCGCAGTGCGGCCGCGTCGCCTCCATTAATGACACCCACCAGACGGTTGAGCACCAGTGCCATCGCTGCGGATGCCGGCGTGCCGCCGCTGCGCCGCGCTGGCGCGTCGTCGTCGATGTTCGGCTGGGGGAGCCCGAGTATCGTGCCGAGCTCGCGGCGGATGGCGCTGGCCTTCATCGCAGCGTTCGTGCTCGCGATGATCATCTCCGTTCGCGCGATAGGATCTCGCTCAAAGAGGAACATGTTGATCCCATCCCCTCCGGCGAGCCCGATCGGCTCGTTCGGGTTGAAGCGCGTGTCGCGCACGCGGGCCGGCAGTAGGCGCTCCGTCTCGAACAGTGCGTGGTAGAAGGTGTGCATGTCACCCACGGTCGAGAGCATTCCGCCATTGCCGCGCAGATTCCAATGCGGACCGTCTGCCGCATGTGGTTTCTCGAGCATGGTTCCTTCATCGTGGCCATTGGGCGTGTAGCCGTGCGCGAGCTGGCCGAGCTTGAACTTCGGGAGTAGAAATCCCGTGCGGCGCAGTTGCAATGGCGCCAGAATGGAGTCGCGGACGTAGACGTCGTACGACTTGCCCGTGACCTGCTCGATGATGGCAGCCAACAAACTGTAGCCAGTGTTGGAGTAGCTTTCACGCGCTCCCGGTGTGAACAGGAGCTTGAAGCGCATGGCGCTGTCGACGAGCTGTTTGCGGCTTACGCGCTCGAAGTCGCCGCCCAGCCCCTGGGGAAATCCCGCGCGATGATCCAGCAGCTGCTGAATGGTGATTCCGCGTTTGTCCGACGGCGCGCCGGTAAAGTATTTCCCGATGGAATCGCGCACCGACAAGCGGCCCGCGAGCTGCAGCTGATGGATGGCGACGACGGTGAAGTCCTTCGTGTTCGAGCCGATCTGCACTACGGTGCCAGGTGTGAACGCGGTCTTGGTAGAGCGATTCGCGAGGCCATACCCTTTTTCGAGCAGGAGTGTGCCACTTCGCTCCACGCGCACGACACCGCTGAATCCGCGAGCTTCGGCAGCGCGCATGGCGGAGTCGAGTCGCTGGGCGAGCGGTTGCGCATCGACGCGGCAGGGCACGACGGCGAAGAGCGTAGCGGCATACAGGCGTACGAAGGGCATGAACCGTCGATGTGATAGGTAGGAGGGGCGGGTGGCGTGTGATAGGACACTCATGCTCCCGGCGATGGTTTCCTGCCCGGCTCGCCTGGGGCTGGTGGGAGAACGCTGCGGTCACCACGTTGATTGCTCAATTAAAATCCATCGACTCCTCTCGTTCGGCCTTGCGGCTCTGTCCCTCGCCGCGTGCGCGCCGGCGCGCGTCGCATGGACCAACGATCCCGAGACGCGTGATTGGATCGAACTCTTCAACGGCAAAAATCTCGACGGATGGATCGCCAAGTTTGCAAAGCACGATGTCGGCGACAACTTCGCCAACACGTTCCGCGTGTCGAATGGGATGATCCTCGCGCGATACGACGGGTACGGCGGGAATTACAATGCGCAGTTCGGGCACCTCTACTTCGAGCGCCCGTTCTCGTACTACCTCGTCTCCGTCGAATACCGGTTCGTGGGAGAGCTGTACCCGGGCGCACCGAGCTATACGTTGCGCAACAGCGGCATCATGGTGCACTCGCAGGATCCGAGAACGATGCCGCGCGACCAGAACTTCCCCATCTCCATCGAGATGCAGTTCCTCGGTGGACTCAGCGACGGCAAAACGCGCGCGACCGGGAACATGTGCTCGCCAGGCACCGCGGTGGAGTTCAATGGAAAGTTCGACCCCCGGCACTGCATCAACTCGAGCTCGAAGACCTACGACGGCGAGCAATGGGTGCTCGCAGAAGCGCTGGTCTTGGGCGATTCCATCGTGAAGCACATCGTCAACGGCGACACGGTGCTGGTCTACACCAAGCCGCGCATCACGGCCGGAGTCGTCACTGGGTTCGATCCCGCGCAGCTCCAGGAAGGAAAGTCGACCGCATCGGGGTACGTCGCGCTTCAGGCGGAGGGCCATCCGGTGGATTTTCGCAACGTGCGCCTCCTCAACCTGGAAGGGTGCATGAACCCAACGGCGCGCAACTACAAGCGGTACTATGTCAGGTCGAACCCGGCTGACTGTCGGTAGCTGGCGGCTCGAGTGCGCAGTTCGTCGCTCGACCAAAGAGCGCCCTTCAACTCCAAGGAGGAATCGTGAGTGAGCCTGAAAACGGACACCTGAACCGCAGAACCTTCCTGTTCGAGCTCGCCGCGATTGGTCTCGGCACCAGTGCGCTGTCGGCGTGCGCGGGCGGCGGAATGCTCGGCAGATCGACATCCAGAGCGAATCAGATCGGGCTGCAACTCTACACGGTGCGCGATCTCCTCGAGAAGGACTTCGAGGGCACGCTCGCGCGCGTCGCGGACATCGGCTACACCAAGTTCGAATTCGCGGGCTACTACAACCGCACTCCCGAACAGATCCGCGCGCTCATTGACCGGCTCAAGGTCAGCTCGCCCAGTGCGCACATCGGCGCGCCCCTGATGCGCCAGAACGTCGCGGCCCAGATCCGTTCCGCCACGGTCATCGGGCAGGAGTACATCACGATCCCTTCGTACAACTTTCCACGCGACGGCGGCATCGACGTGTGGAAGAAGGGCGCGGCCGAATTCAACGCGTGGGGACGCGCGTGCAAGGACGCGGGCATACGGCTCGCCTACCACAACCACGCTGCAGAATTCGCCAAGTTGGACGGCGGGCCAACCGGATACGACATCCTGATGCGGGAGACCGATCCCGCCCTCGTGGACTTCGAGCTCGATCTCTACTGGACGGTGTTCGCCGATCAGGATCCGATCGCGCTCTTCGCAAAATACCCGGGTCGCTTCGCCATGTGGCACGTGAAGGATCTTCAGGTCACGGCGGGGGCAAAGGGAATGACGCCGGTGGGCCGCGGCACGCTCGACTTCAAGAGCATGTTTGCGCACGCCGGCGAGTCAGGGATGAAGCATTTCTTCGTGGAGCACGACAACGCCGCGGCAACCGGCGGATCGCTCGCGAGCATCCAGGCCAGCTACACGTATCTGCGGCAGCTCCTCGGCTGATTCGTCACTCTGATATTTCTCGGTCGACCAGGGCTTGTGCGGTGCCCTGGTCGGTGAGGAGCACGTTCACGATTCCCGCGCCGAGTGCGGCGGCGATCGCGTCGACTTTGTCGGGACCGCCGGCGATCGCGACCACGCGCGGCACTTTCCGCAGTTGCGCCGTCGTGATGCCAAGTACGCGGTCGTCGAGCGAGGTGCGCACCGGTGCGCCATGCTCGTCGAAGAAGCGGAGCGAGATGTCGCCGACCGCACCGGCAGCGCGCAGCTCGCTCCGGGTGCCGCGTGAGAGCGAGTGTCCATCGTTCAAGACGGCATTCGTCGCGAGCGCGCCAAGCCCCACATAGGCGGTCGTGAGAGAATCGAGCACGCGGAGGGCGCTCCGCACGTGCGCGTCCTTGCGCAGCGAATCGCGCACGGCCGGCGTCGCGACGATCCCCGGTGCC
>JANMAY010000165.1:0-21168 GCA_031360095.1 Gemmatimonadaceae bacterium | reverse complement strand
GTTGAGGGAGCTCTCACCGAAGTCGTACGCGGCGCGCCCGTAGTACCGATTCTTGAGCGCCTTGTACGCACGTACGGCCGAGTCGGCGCCGGATGCGGTTGCGATCTCGGACATTACCGTGAACAACGGCGCGGGACGACTCACACCACGGTGGCACGTTGCACAGGTGACCTGAAGCCCGGTCGCTGCCGACCGTTCTGGCAGCGTATCCACTCGGCGATTGATCTCCTGAACCATGAGCATCATCTGCCGCGCAACGAGCTTGGTGCGCTTCTCGTCACTGGCGAAGTCGAACTGCGCCAGCGGCTGGCCTTCTCGGCCCACATGGCAGAACTGGCAGCGCACGCCCAGGTCGCCGGTGAAGTTCCGCATCGCACCGAGGACTTGCACGACAGGCGTCGACTTCGGGAACACCTTCACGTTCACGAGCGAGTCCGGGGGAAAGTGGCCGGGTGCCTGTGCGCCTGCACTGAGCGGAAGGGCAATGAGCACGACACCAAGCAGCGTTTGTCTCATGTTCAGCGCTCCGGAAAAGGAGAACGTCGACACCCTGAGCGAATAGACCTTCGTTCGACTCCCCGCGTCAATGGGGCAGCGCCCAACCGATGACCACACGAAAGGAATGCGCCAACGCTTCGCACTGGATAGGGTTAGTGTTTCCTCATGCCGGATGAACGTATGGCGCATTCTCCTCCATATGATTGCATCGTCGTCGGCCTCGGCGCCCTTGGCAGCTCGGCACTGTTCCACGTCGCCTCGCGCTCTCGCCGGGTCCTTGGGATCGATGCATTCGATCCACCGCACACCCTCGGGTCCACGCACGGCCGATCGCGCATCATTCGCGAGGCGTACTACGAACATCCGAGCTACGTCCCGCTGCTGCGTCTGGCGTACGCGCGATGGGCGGAGTTGGAGCAGCGGGCGAGCGAGCGGTTGTTCCTTCGGACGGGAGGACTCATGCTCGGCGCCCCCGATTCGGGGCTCGTCGCCGGATCGCTCGAGAGCGCTCGACAGGAATCCATTCGCGTCGATGTGCTGACGCGAAGCGAGATCGTTTCGCGCTTTCCTGCGATGTCTCCAGCGGCGGATATGATCGGCGTGCTCGAGGAGAATGCCGGCGTGCTGTTTCCCGAAGCATGCGTGCGCAGCTATTTGCGCGAAGCCCAGACGCTCGGTGCGCAAATCTGTTCGAATGCCCGTGTCACCGGCATTGAATCGTCCGGCGATTCCATTCATGTGCATGTCGGCGCTGAGGCGTTCGTTGGCCAACGCCTGCTGCTCGCGGCCGGACCATGGATGCCGGACGTGCTCGAGATGCTGAATGTGCACGTGCCGTTGGAGATCGAGCGGCAGACAATGCATTGGTTCGCGCCCAGTGCAGGGAGTGCGCACGCGACACCCGATCGACTACCCGTCGCACTGATCGAGCACGAACGCGATCGCTTGTTCTACGTGATGCCCGATCTCGGTGACGGCGTGAAGGCGGCGATCCACCATGAGGGGGCAATCGTGTCGCCCGACACAGTGGATCGTTCAGTCGGCCTGGCAGACACGGCGCCGGTCGCGCAGCTCATCGACCGGTATGTTCCGGGTGCGAGCGGTGCGATTCGAGAATCCGCTGTGTGTCTGTATACGGACACGCCAGACCGGCATTTCATTCTCGATGCGTTGCCAAGCCATCCTGGCATCGTGCTGGGAAGTGCGTGCTCTGGGCATGGATTCAAGTTCGCGAGCGCGCTCGGCGAGATCGCGGCGCAGATGCTGCTCGGGGAAAGTCTGTCGGGTGACGTATCGTTGTTTGCGTTGAGCCGCTTCGATCGGGGATGATCGAAAACCGGAGTCGGCTATGGCCGATCGCCTAGGCAAATCGCCGCCAACCGCTCCGGCAGCGCTCCAGTCATCTCTCCAGACTGCGCGCCAATACCCCACGCGTTCGACAGCACGGCGATCACGAGTTCGTAGTCTGGATAGATGTACAGCGCGGACTGCACGCCGGCGTTCGAGCCGCCAATGTTGATGCGCCGAACTCCCGCCGAGTCCCGCACGAAGAAACCGAAGCTCATCCGCGACGACACAGCTCCAACCTTTGGCTGGCGATACAGGAGATCGAGCGACGCCTGCGTCAACAACCCCGGTCGTATGAGCGCTCGGCCCAATCGCACGAGATCCGCCGCCGTCGCGTACATGTTGCCGCCGGCCATGTTATGGCTGTAGTCCCAATCCGGAACGCGGTATACCGCGTGCGAGTCGACGACGAAGGTCCATGGATGGAAGTAGGAGTAGCGCCGCGCGCGATTGGGCTGCACGCGTCGCACGTCGTCAAAACCCGTGGCGGTGAGGCCGAGCGGGGCGATCACCGTGCGCTCGACGTACGACTGGTACGGCATTTCCGACGCCGACTGGATGGCGGCGCCGAGCAGATTGTAGCCGTAGCTCGAGTAGTTGTAGCGCGTACCTGGGGTTGCGACCAGCGTGTCGTCCTTGAACAGCGGGATGATGTCGTTGATGTCGTCGAAGTGTCGCGCGTAGAGTTCGGGCGTGCGTTCGCTCGCCCAATGCCGAATGCCTGCGAGATGTGCCGCGAGCAGACGCGGTGTGATTTCGCCGCCGGACTTCTCGGGGAACGCCGGTACATAGCGCTGGATCGGCGCGTCGAGATCGATCCGTCCTGATTCGTGGAGTTTGAGCAGCGCGACGCCGGTGAACGCCTTGGTGATGCTCGCAACGCCGAACCGAGTGTGCGGCGTGACGCGGACCGCGTGCTCGAGATCGGCGTGGCCCAGAGATGTGGAGACGATCTCTCGGCCGCCCATGGAGATCAGCGCGCTGAGACCGACGTTGCGCTGGCGCGCATGAATGTCGGCGAGTGCGGCGATCAGCTCGCGTCGCTTGCCGACGCATGCGTTGATGCGCGCTGCTGTGGAGGGACCGCCGACCAGTGGTTGGGCTACGGCCAGCTGGGTTGCGACGACAAGGGATGCCACAATTAATGAAGTAGTCGACATATGCTGATTTTTCAACATCATTCCCGGATTGTCAAGGGTGATATCACAGATTCGCAGGGATTTGTCGTTGAACGTCCCGTGAACGATACAAGCTCGACTGTAACGGTAACGGTAGAGTGCGCTAGGTAAATCGAGTGGCACACGCCACTTAGTCTTTTCTTGTCGTTTCGGCTCCAATGCTGCATGTGGTAGTGCCCATAGAGCGGGTAGGAAAGCGTTCCGGGCGCCGCAGCCCGAACACCTCAGCAGGAGACTCCACATGAAGAATCCAACTCGACGAATCCTCGGCTTCGCAGCGGCATCTCTGGTGCTCGCCGCCTCGGCGCAGGCGCAGGGCAAGAGCCATGAGAAGGGCGACAAAGGAGACAAGGGCAAGGCAAAGGGCGTGCAGGTCGACGAGCGCCGCGACGACGACCGCGATAATCGCGTTCGCGACCGGGACCGGGACGAGCGCAATCGCGAGCGCGACCGTTACGAAGATCGCAATCGCAACGTGATCGTCCACAATGGCGATGTGAACGTCCGACGAGTGCCGCCCGGTCTCGCGAAGAAGCCCGGCCAGATGCCGCCCGGACAGTACAAGAAGCGCTACGGCGTTCCGCAGGGCGTCACTGTGTTGCAGGACATCTTTGGCCGACGCGGCTACACAGTCGTCCGCACGGAACCTTTCGGCGAATCGCAGTACGTCTACTATCGCCTGCGCGATGGTTCGGTCCAGCGGGCGATCGTGAGCCCGGGCACGGATCGACTGGGGTTCACCAACGTGCCGGCATCGCTGTTACGCGAAGTGCTCGCTCGCCTGTACTGATTTCGTAAACGCGTGAGTACTTGCGGCAGGCCCGACTATTCTGCACTGTCGGGGCCTGCCGCTACTCCCGACGCCGGGACCTAGCGACGCCAACCCTCTTCTCGAGGCCCCATGCGTCGTACTACCCTCGCCGGCCTGTGCGCTGGAACCATCGCTCTCGTCGCAGCCGCCTGCGCGACACCCGACAATACCACTTCGCTAGCGCTGTCCCCCGCTCCCGCCGCGAAATCCAGCGGTGTGCCGTATACGGGAGCGCCTCCGGATCTCATCGTAGACAGCAAGGCGACTCAGAACAACTGGCTCACCCGCGTCGAGGATTTTCCCGCCGATTTTTGCAGTGTCCAGGAAGGCGGCGTGACCCCCGGCACACATACGGTCATTCGCTTCACCGTCACCACGCCGAATATCGGTAAAGGCGATGTGTTCGTTGGAAGTCCGCTGGCGCACATGGATCCGAATGGCGACGGGAATTTCGCCGACTCGGACGGACTCTTCACGTTCGCCTCGTGCCATCAGCATTTTCATTTCCAACACTACGCGACCTACAAGCTCGTCGACGCGAGCGGCAAGACGTGGAAGGCGGCCAAGCGCGGCTTCTGCATGCTGGATACCGATCCGTACAACGTGAACAATGGCGACGGGACGTGGACATACCGCAACTGCGGCTCAACGACCCGCGATGGATTCGAGGGCGTGAGCTCGGGCTGGGCGGACACCTATGTATGGAAGCTCGGCGGCCAATACTTCGTGCTCGATGGCGGTGACGGACAACCGGTCGTGCCACCGGGTGTGTACACGATTCAGGTCGAGGTCAATCCCGCCTACGCGCCTGACGCGCAAGGCAATTGCCCGCGCGTGAAGAACACGCTCACCGGGCTGTGTCACCAGTTCGCCGAAGCGAACTACGCGAACAATTCCGGTCAGGCCACGGTGATCATCACCGACCACCCGGGACGTGCCGGCTACGGGCCGCTCAAGAACAGCAAGACCGTGGCGGCGGCCGACGAGATCGAGAAATAGGCTCGACGTCGATGCTGGAGTGTCCGCGGCGCGCTCATCACTGAGGGCGCCGCGGTCACGAAACGCGGACAGCAGTGCGTGCCGGCGGGAAGCCCCGCAGTTCCGCGCTACCTGTCCGGAGCGAAGATCACGCATACCGGGCGCGACACCGTCCCCTCATGCTCCGTCGCCGTCAGTCTCCCCGTCGCTGCGTCAGCTCGGAACACGCGTAGCGAATCCGAGCGCTGATTCGCTACGATCGCCCAGCGCGCATCGGGTGACAGTGTGAAATGGCGAGGGCCCTTACCGCCAGTGGGCACGAATTGCCGCTGCATCAGCTCACCTGTGTCCGACACGCGCTCGAACACCACGATGCTGTCGTGGCCACGATTCGACACATAGACGAATCGCCCATTGGGATGAACGACGACCTCCGCCAGCGAGCTCGCCTCGGTGTATCCGGGCGGGAGCGTTGAGATGATCTGGCGCTGCACGAGCGTGTGGGTTGCCGAATCATGCGTGAAGACGGCAACAGTATTCGTGAGCTCATTGGCGACATACAACTGTCTTCCGTCGGGCGAGAAGGCGGTATGTCGCGGACCGCTGCCTGGCGGAACGGAAATCGTCGCGTTGGATCGGAGGGTCAGCGTTGCGCGCGCGGCATTTACGTCGTACGCCATGACCTTGTCGATGCCCAGGTCAGCCGCGAAGGCGACCTTGTTGTCTGGGGTGAGCGTGACACCGTGCGCATGCGGTTTCTCCTGGCGCTCCTTGTTCGCCCCCACGCCCGTATGCTGCACCACGCCGGTCGAGGCGCCGAGCCGTCCGTCGGGTTGCAGCGCAAACGTCGTGACGCTTCCGCCAGTGTAGTTCGAAACGAACGCCGCACGCTGCGTGGGATCGACGACCACGTGACATGGCGCGCCGCCACCCGCTGGTCTCGTGTTGAGCGGCGTCAGGCGTCCCTTTGCACCCACGCGGAACGCATGCACCCTGTTCGCCGATTCGCTCACCGCGTAGAGCGATCGTCCCTTTGGGGCGAGCGTCACCCACGAGGGACTTTCCATCGTGGCCGCGAGGGTCGGCGTTCCCAGCCCACCCGTCGCATCGTCGAACGGCACGGCGTAGATGCCGCGACCGCCGGCATCGGTGTAGGTACCGATCAGTAGAGTGCGTTGCATGGCTTCAGGGTGCACGGACGAGGGTGGCGGTCTTGATGTAGTCGAGCTTGGGAAACATTCGCGTGAGATAGCTGTTGCCGAGCGTTGCGATGAGTTGATAGCGCGGTGTTTCGCCGTAGTCGTCGTACAGCGAATCCACGGCGCTCATGCCTTGCACCACGCGTCCAATTGGCGCAAAGCCCTGACCGTCGAGACTTGCGTTGTCCTTCAGGTTCACGAAGAGCTGGTGCGTTCGCGAATTGGGGCCTTCGCTGGCGAACGTCAATGTCCCCCGCGTGTTCTTCTCCCTCACCGGATCGTCCGCGATCGGCTTCTTTTCCCACTGCTCGTTGCGCTTCTTGTCGTCGTTCGCGCCGAACTGTGCGATGAAGCCCGGCAATACTCGGAAGAACCGGTTCTCGTCGAAGAACCCCTCGCTCACGAGCGCGTAAAAGCGATCGGCGCCACTGGGTGCCCACGATCGGGTGACCTCGACGACGAACGCACCTTTGCTCGTTTGGAAGCTGACGTGAAATGTGGCGGGCGCAGGGCCCGTGACAGCGACACGAGCGGGCGCCGAGTCCTTGCAGGCAATGGCAAGCACGAGGCCGACGACCGAGAAGGACGATCTGGACAAGTTTCGCACGGATGCGAAGGTACCTGCGCCATCCGCGCAGCGGCAATACCTCCTATTGGCCACGATACTTGTCTCGGGTGTGCTTGCGTACCGCGCGCATCAAGGTACGCTGCTTGGCCTGCTGCTCGGCTGTTTCCACCGCATCGCGAGTCGCCCGCAGTGCCTCGCGCTGCAACTTTCGCCAACTCGTCAGTCGGTCGGGAAGGAGCGTCCCGGTCTCGATCGCGCCTCGCACCGCGCAGTCCGGCTCGCCCACATGCGTGCAATCGCGAAATCGGCATTGCTCGCTCAGCGTCGCTATGTCCTCGAATGCCTGGTCCAGCCCGGCCTGTCCCGCCCAGAGCTGCAGCTCGCGCATGCCGGGAGTATCGATCACCAGGACGCCACTCGCGAGGCGAAAGAGCTCGCGATGCGTCGTCGTATGCCGCCCTCGGCCGTCGTCGCGCACATCCGCCGTTCGCATGGTGTGCCGTCCCGCCAGATGGTTGATGAGTGTGCTCTTCCCCACTCCCGAGGAACCCAGCAGCGCGACGGTCATGCCCGGAGACATCAACGCTTCGACATCGGCAATACCGTCGCCGGTGAGCGTGGAGATCGCGAGCACATCCACGCCAGGTGCGCTCGTGCGTGCGCGGGCGATCCACTCGGAAGAGTCGTCGACGAGGTCTGATTTCGTGAGGACGATCGTGGGCATCGCGCCGCTCTCCCACGCGGCCGCGACGTACCGCTCGAGGCGGCGCAGGTTGAAGTCGTGGGGCAACGAAGTCACGATGAAGACGCGGTCGACGTTCGCCGCAACGACTTGTGCCACGCTCTTCGCGCCAGTGGCTCGTCGGAGAAACACGCTTTGTCGAGGGAGCACCGCGCGCACGCGAGCACTGCCATCCTGGGGATCGAGGTGAAGCACGATCCAGTCTCCGGTGGCGGGTCGCTGCTCGATCGCGAGCTCCTGACTGTGCCGGTCACTCGCTGCACTTCGCTCGCCGAATGCACCGGCGAGCACGACACGGTTCTTGTGTACGGCCGTCACGCGAGCGGCGACGTCGTCTGGGGCGGCCACCTGCGCGAACGTTCGCGCGAGCGCTGCATTCCAGCCCAAATCGTTCAGCTGAACCGGCTGCGGCATCGCCGCTCCGGCATGTGAGTCGGTCATTGTCGGATCCCTGCTGGCTGGCGTGAGCGCGCGAGCGCGCACACGCACGAGGTGAAGGCGCGCCGATCCGGATGGATCGGCGCGAACGTTCATCCCCGGCCGCAGCTGGGTCCTATTACGATGGAAGTGCACCGAGCACGAGCGGGCTCGGCATTTTCACCCTGATGTCGCTTCCGTCGTCAGGACGCGCGGTGCGCGGCCAGGCGGGCAGCGGAAAGGACGGCGGTACGCATAAGACGCCTCCACAGCAAAACGTGGTGAGCGCAGCGGTCGCGCTCGATGATCCTGCAACCCTACTTCACCGTCACGGAGCCGTTCATTCCGCTGTGCAGCGTGCAGGTGTAGTTGTACAACCCTGCCGTCATCGGCATCACCGCCGTCTTGGCGCCGGTCGCAAAGTTCGGAATCGTCGTGACGCCGCCGCTGGAAAACGTGACGTTGTGGTTGAAATTATCCGCGTTCGTGAAGGTGACTGTCGCGCCCGGCGATACCTGGATGCTCGCGGGGGCGAAGAGTCGCGATTGCATGGTGACACTCGTCGTGACAACCGGCGCCGGTGTGGTCGACGGCGTGGGTGTGACTGCGTCCGAGCCGCCACATGCCGCCACGAGCACGAGCGTGAGAAGAGAGTACCGCATTGCCGGGCTCCTGAGTCGTGTAAAAGGGGTGTATTGCCGAGTCTGTCGGGAAATATGCTCACGAATCGCCGACGCGACACCCCCGCGCACCGCTACTGATTCAGCCAGTAGGCGAGCTTGATGAGGAAGGTGTTGTCCGGGTGAAGCGCGAGCAGGCCACGACTTCGCTTGCGAACCGAGCGCGACGACTCTCAACAGCCTTCGCGCGATGTTTGCATTGAGACGTCCGCATGATTTCAGAGAACGGGGCTAACCAGGGTTCGCCAGGCCATTTCCGAGCGTCCTCGTGGACGACAGGCCGACCAACCCGGTGTCGCTCGAGGTTGCTCGAGAGCGCGTGTTCGCCGTGATCCTGCTCGACGTGCAGATGCCGGAGATGGACGGCTATGAGCTGGCGCGGCACATCGCAAACAAGGGCACGTACGTAAAGAGCGCCCACCCGTGAAGCGGTTTCTCACAGTTGGACTTCGCGTGCTGCTGGTGGGCGCGGCGGTATGGGCATTCAGGCGAGAGACCTCGGGCCTCAGTGCGGATTCGGTGTCGCGCCAACTGCAAGGATTCGGGTGGCGCCATGCCGGACTGGCTCTCGCGGCCGCAGCGGGAAGCTTCCTCATGCTCGGCCTGATCGAAGTCATTGGCCTGCGGTACGCCGGAAGGACGACCTCGCCGATTTCGACGCGCGTTGCCTTGAGCACGGCCTTCGTCGCCAACGCACTGAGCCAATCGATCGGCGTATCCGTGCTAACCGGCGCCGCGGTGAGGTCGCGTGCGTACTCGCGCTCGGGCGTGAGCACCACCGATGTCGCGCGGACGACGGCCTTCGTGACGGTCACCTCGACGCTCGGCCTTCTCGCGTGTGGCGCGGTTGCCCTGATCCTCGCACCGGCCCCTGTGGTGACCGGGCATATCGCAATCGCCACCACGCCGGTCGGCATCCTGTTGGGTGCAATCGTGATCGCCTATCTCGTATGGAGCGCGTTCGGAACGCGAGATCACATTGGCCGCGGTCGCTGGTCGCTGCCTCGACCATCGCTGCGCGTTGCGATGGCGCAGTTGGGCCTGTCCGTAGCGGATTGGCTGCTCGTGGGCACCGTGCTCTTCGCATTCATCCCCGCGCAGCTCGAATTGGGGCTGACTGCCGTGCTGGGCGCGTATGTCATCGCGCAGCTCCTTGCCGTGACGAGTCACGTTCCCGCTGGCGCCGGCGTCTTCGAGCTCGCGACACTCGGCGTGTTGGCGCGCGGGGCGCCAGCGCCGACTCGAGCGTTCGTCGTGGCCGCGCTCGTGATGTTTCGCATCGTCTACTACGTCGTGCCGCTCGTGCTCGCGCTGCCGGTGGCGTTTGCGAATGAGTGGAAGCGAAGGACCGACACTGGACGTGGCGCCGCCGTCGAGGTGCAGCATGCCGGTTGAGCTGCTTCAAAAGCACTCGCGCCAGCGCCGGCGTTCGCGAGGAGCTGCCGAGGCGAACGGCGTGGAATGGCTCATCGACAACGCGGTTGCTTACGATGCCCTGATCGATGCGATCGTGCATGCGCGACGCTCGGTGTGGATCTCACAGCTCGCGTTCGACGCCGACTGCGAGGCGTATGCGGCGGACGGGTCGGCCACTCGCTTGCTGGACGTGCTCGTGCGTGCGCATCTCGAGCGCGGCATCGATGTCTGCATCCTGTTGAACGAAAGCCTGCTACTCGACACGGCAACACCACTGCGGCGAGCGCTCGCGAACATGGGCGCGTCGACCATCCGAGTGCGCGGCATCAGCCGGTTCCCCCAACTACTGCACGCGAAGGTGCTCATCGCCGACGACAGCGTCGCCTACGTGATGGGATCACCGTTCGCGAATGGCTATTGGGACGACGCTTGCCACTGCCCGAGCGATGTGCGTCGTCCGAAGCGGGAGCTGGGCGGCCGCCCCTTGCATGACGTCTCCGTTCGCGTGACTGGACCTGCCGTGCAGGAGCTTTCGGCGCTGTTCGACGCGTGGTGGTCTGGAGCGACGAAGGCGGGGTCTCGGGGTGCGTCCCACGTTGCATTGCAGCAACACACGGCCGAGCGCGACGGCGCGCATTCGGTCCGGGTCGCTCGCACAGTGCCGGGTGGCGCGACTGAGATTCTCGAGGCCATGCTGGATGGCATCGCACGGGCGAAGCGATTGATCTACATCGAGCATCAGTATCTGAGCTCGCGAGCGATCGTCGGCGCGATTGTGGCGGCGCTGGCTCGCGCGCCACACCTCGAGGTGATCGCGCTGTTGAATCAGAATCCTGACGTCACCGCATATCGCGGCTGGCAGAACGCCCGTCTGCGGGAGAGCGGGCTGCTCGACCATCCGCGAGTTGGGCTGTTCACGTTGTGGACCAGGGGTGACACGCCTGACGGCCGCATCGCGTTGAATCAGGTGTTCGTGCATAGCAAAGTCATCATCGTCGACGATGCCTGGGCGACGGTGGGCAGCGCGAACGTCGATGGCGTATCGCTGCACTCGTATGGCGACGATTTTGCGAGTTGGCTTGGTCGCCGCGTGTTCCGCGACGTTCGCAACTTCGACGTGAATCTCGTGTTGACGAGCGATGAACCGGCGGTGGGAGCCTCGATCTCCGCGCTTCGTTCGTTGCTCTGGACGGAGCATGTAGGAGCCGGTCATCGATGCCTGGCGCAGTGGCGCACCAGCGCCGCAGCGAACGCGACAGCGCTCACTGACTCGGCGCGAGCGGGTTCTGCGCGCTCTTCCGGAAGCTTCGTCCTCCCGTACAGCACGGCGTCGCATCCGCTGGAGCAGCTGCGAGAACTCACCAGCGCGCCGAGCGAGAATCTGGAGGTCCGGTTTTCGCCCAGTTGGCTGGAGGTGCACTGCAGCCCCAACTGGATCAGGAACATGTTTGCGTGACCTCCGAGCCTTCTCCCAGCGCGTTGCACCATTCCACAGACTCAGACGACGCGGACGAGCGATTTCGCGCGTTCGTCGAGAGTCCTGCGTTCCCGTGTCTCGCGGGGAAGGGCGTCGTACACAGTGGCGGACATCAGCTCGAAGTGTTCGGCACGCTGGGCTCGGTTCGCTCGACGAGGCGGCTGGCAGGTGCCCTGACCGACTTCGTTTCGCAACTCCAGAGCGAGCCCACGTCGCTACGCACATTCGTCGCGGTTTTTCCACCTACGCCCGCCAACGACGAGCTCGAGTTCGAGCGACAGCTCTGGCTCCAACTGCAACGACTCCACGATCACGATGCGCCGGGTGCGATCTGGGCCCCTGGGACGAGCGATGACCCCGAGGAGCCCACATTCGCCTTCAGCTACAATGGAACCGCGTTTTTTGTCATCGGGTTGCATCCGAACAGCTCACGTCTGGCGCGCCGCTTCGAGTGGCCCACGCTGGTGTTCAACCCACACGAGCAGTTTCAGCAGCTTCGCGTGGTGAACAAGTTCGAGCGGCTCAGGACCGTGGTGCGCGATCGCGAGATTGCGCTCCAAGGAAGCATCAATCCGAATCTCGCAGACTTTGGCGAGCGCTCGGAGGCGCGACAATATTCGGGGCGGCAGACGGAAGATGATTGGCAGTGTCCCTTTCACCGTGCGAAATGAGCGCCGTCGTTGCCACGCGACTCGCGCCGCAAACGGGTACGGCGTTCGAGGTCAGACGCGGAGGAGTGCTGAAGATCGTCGATCCCTTGGGCGAGCAGGTTTCGGATCTCATATCGTTCGCACTCGGCGATCCGCGCGAGTGGCTGTCGTCGGGACGGACGATCGATTATGCGAACACGATCTACGTCACCACAGGCCACACGCTGTACTCGAATCGCAGCCGACCGATGTGGACGATTGTCGAGGACACGGTGGGCCGCCACGATTTCCTGCTGACGCCGTGCAGCCCCGAGACCTTCGCCATCATCTACAAGACCACGGGCCATCACCCGAGCTGCTTCGAGAATCTTGCGCGCGCGCTTGCGCCGTTTGGCATTGCGCCGGATGCCATTCCCACGACGCTCAACGTGTTCATGAACGTGGAGATTGGCGCGTCCGGCGAGCTGGCGATTCTTCCGCCGCGGTCGAAGGCGGGCGACTACATCGTGCTGCGCGCGGAGATGGACATGGTCGTCGGGGTGACCGCATGTTCGGCGGAGCTGTCCAACAACGGCAGCTTCAAGCCGATCGACGTCGAGCTGTCGCATCCGGATGCGCTGCCGGCGCAGCATGGCCGTGACGCGCTCGCAGCGCACGGCTCGGCGTAGCGGCATGCCGCAGAATCCGGCCGCGATACGGCACACCCCCAAACAAAACTCGAGCGCCCAGCGCGAGCCAGCTGCACACGGCGCGTTCGGCGAGCCACGCCGGTGCGAGGAACGACGCCCGAAGCGGAAAGACGCGAGCACCACCGCTCCGCTGGCGGCCCAGCTCCGCGAGCGTGATAATGCCGCCAACGCCGGCAATCAGAGGAAGCATGCCAAACGCGAGTGTACTGAGCACCGCAGCGGGGAGCACCGCGAGTTGGAGCGCGAGTCGGTGCGGACGCGCCAGCTCGTCGTACGCCTGACGCACGCGCTGCGACCAGAAGTGTCGCGCCGTGGACGGCCGGCGCTCGACGAACAAGTCCAGAGGCACTGCTTCGCGCCCGCCGGCTGCGCGCACCGTCCGCACGAGCTCCAGATTCTCGAACATCGCGCGTCCATCGTACCCGCCCGTTCGCACGAGAATGGAGCGACGTACACCAAGCGTCCCCGGCCAGTCGCCTCCGGACACGCGATTCAGCAGCGAGCGCCCGGAATCCCACGCGGCGTGCCAGGGCAGCGGAGCGAAGTAGTTCTGCGGCCGCACCACGTCCGCTTTCCCGAGCTCAACGCAGATGCGCGCCAGCGAGTCGCCGTCGTAGCGCACGTCGTCGTCGGCGACGACCAAGCACTCGTGCGTCGCCAGGCGTACGCCGGTAAGCACGCCACCCACCTTGCCCATTGGCGTGGCGAGGTCCGGCGCCGGCGCGACGTGCCGAACGTACGAACCCCACGCCTGCGCGTGCTGGGCGAAGACATCCGGTGCGGAGCCGTCCACGACGATGGTTTCCGCGCGCTGAGCGAGCCATGCGAGATACGCGGTGAGCTCGCCGCCGACGAGCGACTGCTCCGCGCGGAGTGGAAGAATGTACGTGCAGCGATGCGGCGAAGTCACGGAGGTGAGTGGGGCAACAGGCGTGCCCCGCATTCCGGAGACATTTCGTGAGCGAGTTCACAGCGCAGTTGGGAGACGTACCCAACGACGAGTTGCGTGCGCAGCTGCATCGAATGGCGGATTGGGTTGCTGACTACCGCGAGAACATCAGCAAGCGAGCAATCGTGCCCGTCGTGCGCCCAGGCGACGTCACCGCAGGTCTGCCGGCACACCTTCCTGACCACGGTGTCGGGCTGTCCCAGTTGATCGACGATCTCGACCGGCACGTGATGCCCGGCATCGTCCACTGGGGACATCCCGCATTTCTCGGTTACTTCGGCAGCACCAGCAACGGCCCCGCGTTGCTCGGTGAAATCGCCGCGGCCGCGTTGAACGTCAGTGCGATGACGTGGAAAACGTCGCCCGTCGCCACCGAGCTCGAGGCGCTTGTCCTTCGCTGGATTCGAGAGTTGCTCGGATTGCCGGAGCAGCTGTTTGGAATCGTGTACGACACCGCGTCCGTCGCTACGCTGCATGCGCTCGCTGCGGCGCGAGAGCAAGTGCTCGGCGACGTACGAGCGCGCGGCCTGCTCGATCGTCCGAGCACAGGGCCGCTTCGCGTCTATGCGTCCGACCAGGCGCACAGTTCCATCGACAAGGCAATGGTGATGCTCGGCCTCGGAGAGGAGAACGTCATGCGCGTGGCAACCGACGACGCGTTCCGGATGGAGGTCGCGGCGCTGGGAGACGCAATGCGCGCCGACCGTGCTCGCGGCATGCGCCCGATGGCCGTCGTGGCGACGATCGGCACGACGTCGACCGCAAGCGTGGATCCGGTGCGCGACATCGCCGCCGTCTGTGCGGAGCACGGCGCATGGCTTCACGTGGATGCGGCGTACGGCGGAGCGTTGAGTGCGTTACCGGAGGGACGGTGGTGCATCGACGGAATCGAGCACGCCGATTCGGTGGTAGTGAACGCGCACAAGTGGTTGTTCGTGCCGTTGGACTTCAGCGTGCTGTACGTACGAGATCCGGCTCGGCTGCGCAGCGTGTTCGCGAACACACCGGAATATCTCCGTGGCGACTCGTCGACCGGCGACGACGCCGCGATCGATTACATGGATTATGGCATCCAGCTCGGGCGTCGATTTCGCGCGCTGAAAGCGTGGATGGTGCTGAGCGCATTCGGTCGCGCGGGGATGGAATCGAGAATTCGAGAGCACTGTCGCCTCGCGCTGCACTTTGCCGAGCTGGTGGCATCGAGCGCTGACTTCGAGTTGTGTGCACCGGTGACGATGGCGGTCGTCTGCTTTCGCTTTCTTCCCAGCGCGGCGTCCCCACAGAGTATGGACGCGATCAACGAGGGTATCGTCGAGCGGATCAATGCATCGGGGGCGGCGTACCTCACGCACACGCGATTGCGCGGCCGCACGTGCATGCGCGTGGGATTCGGCAACGTAGTCACGACGGAGGCGGATGTTGACGCCGTGTGGAGCCTGATTCGCGCCGAGGCGGAGTGACTTGTCGAGGTAGCGTACCGATCTCAGGAGCGAACTCCGCGCGTCGTTAAGTACGCTTCAGTACGGAGGCATGAGAGCTCAATGCGACTGGCCGACTTTATCGAAGCGAACTGCGAGCCCATACTCGCCGAGTGGGTGACGTTCGCGGAATCGAGCGGTCCCGCGGGGAGCGCGATGGACAAGGTGGCGCTGCGCGACCACGCGCTGGCGATGCTCCAAGTCATCGTCGCCGACCTCAGGACGCCTCAAACGAAGTCGGAGCAAGCGGAGAAGTCGAAGGGCAACGCCGCGCCGACCGGTGAAGAGCCGGACACGGCAGCTGAGGTGCACGGCGCCGGGCGAGCGGAGAGCGGCTTTACCGTCGGCGAGATGGTGTCGGAATACCGGGCGTTGCGCGCGAGCGTGATCCGGCTCTGGACCAAAGCGTGTGGCAGTCTCACGGGCGACGACCTCGAAGACCTGATGCGCTTCAATGAAGCGATCGACCAGGCGCTTGCCGAGTCCATTACGCGGTATGCGGTGGACATCGATCGGTCCAAGGAGATGTTCGTCGCCATTCTGGGTCACGACCTCCGCACGCCGCTGGGCGCTGTGATCATGGCGTCTCAGTTCATGCTCGATACGGGGGAGCTGGAAGAGCCACATCTCACCCTCATGACTCGCATTGGCCGCAGCGCGAAGCGCATGAATCAGATGGTGGGCGAGCTGCTGGATTTCACACGCAGCCGCCTGGGCTCAGGTGTTCCGATCGCACGCCGAGAGATGGATTTGGGCAAAGAAGTGCAGAATACCGTAGACGAGATCGAAGCGGCCAATCCGAACAGCGTGATCAAGCTGAACACGTCCGGCGATCTGAAAGGACATTGGGACTGTCCGCGTCTGAGCCAGGTGCTGTCGAACCTGTTGAGCAATGCGGTGCAGCATGGCGAGCCGACGTCGCCCATCAGCGTCACTTTGCGCGGCGAGACGGACAACGTCGTGCTTCAGGTACACAATCGCGGCGCAACCATCCCGGCAGCGGACATCGGCGGGTTGTTCAGCCCGTTCAAGCGACTCGGCTCCCCCGATGCGACGGCCAACACCTCCAGCAGTCTCGGTCTCGGGCTCTACATCGTCGAGCGAATCGTCACTGCGCACGAGGGCTCCATCGAGGTGAAGTCATCTGACGACGCCGGAACCTTTTTTACGGTGCGGCTGCCCCGGTGACCGCGGCGGGCACGCCCAGCTTCGCGAGCAACCACGCCCGCATCGGCTCGCGCTGACTCGCCACTTCGAAGTGCCCGGTCTCCGGAACGATGATCGCTTCCTTCGGTGACGTGATGACGTTGTAGGTGACGTACGACGAAGTCGGGGGAACGGTGGTGTCGTTGAAGCCCCACGCGAAAATTCCGGGAACCCGGAGTCGCCGCGCGAAGTTGACGACGTCGTAGTAAGCCAGCGTCTCCTTCTTCTCGCTGAGCGCGCGCATGTGCGAGGTATCCTGGAAGATGTGCGGCCAACCACCCGCCCGTCCCGCGAAGTAGCCGAAGACATCCGACATCGCCGGATAGCTCGACGCGATGGCCTTCACGCGCGGGTCGAGCACGGCAGTGACGATGGCGAGACCACCGCCCTGACTACCGCCCTGCACCACATAGTTCGTCCCATCCGACTGCGGCAGACCGAGAAGGAAATCGCCGGCACGAACCACGCCGGTGTACACCCGCTTGTAGTAGTAGAAATCGCGATCCTCGGCGCCGTACGCCCAATAGCTCGCGAGCGCGGTGGCGCGCAGCTCGTTGTAGATGAGCGAATCGCGGTCGACGGGAATGCCGTGAATGCCGATCGCCAGATGAATCACCCCGCGGCGCGCGATGTCGACGTTCGGGAAATAGGGCCGCACACCGGCGCCGGGGACGGACAGCATTGCCGGATACTTTCCCGGTCGCGTGGGCACGGAGAGCATCCCGTACAACCGGCTTCCGGCGCGATGATTCTGGAAGGAGACGTGATAGACGTCGACGTCGGTCGTGGAGCGATCGGCGAGGCGCGTCATCACTGGCAGCAGCGGAATGCGGCGCGCGTCTTCAATGGTACGCTGCCAGAAGGCGTCGAAGTCCGCGGGTACCGGCGTGACGGCCGTGAGACGCTCGGGATCGAAGGCCGCAGTAGCGAGCTGCGTGTAGGTGAAGCCATCGACGACGGCGGTTGCCGTGGCGCGCAGGAAGCCAGGTGCGTTCAGTGTCGCGGCGAGTGGACGCGGGCTCTCCGCGACGTCGACTGTGTCGCGCCGAAACGGCGGCATCCGCTCCGACGCGAGATCGACGCGGACGCGCGTATTTGGAATCGCACGTCCGGCGCGAAGCAGAGACACTTGAAAGCGCGCCGAGTCACCGACGTGGTAGCGCCAGTCGGCGCGGTCGAGCGTGACCGTGAGCTTCACGGAGGTGTCGCGCGTTTGCGCGAGTGCCGGCGCGAGCGGCGCGGCGAGGGCGAGCAGCGAGAGAATGTGGGGTAGGCGCATGACACTAAGAGAGAGCCTCGCGGAACGATGCGCCAGCGGGAATATTCTCGCCATGCTCACCATGACTTCTCGCAGCAGCGCGCTCGGCATCGCGGCCTGCCTCGTTGCCGCCAACTCGTGTACGAGGATCGGCAGCACGCCACGCGATGCCGATCGCGACTGGACAGTGACCGGCGGCGACGCGGGGAACACTCGCTACTCGCCGCTCACGCAGATCGATCGAAGCAACGTGCGTCGATTGCGTGTTGCGTGGATCCATCGCACCGGCGACGCGTCCGCCGAGGGGCGCACGCAGATCCAGGCGACGCCGATTGTCGTGCACGGAGTGATGTATGCGACGTCGCCCACGTTGCAGGTGTTCGCGCTGCGTGGCGACACGGGGGACGAGCTGTGGCGCTTCGATCCGTGGACCGGACGACGAATGGAGTCGCAAGCCAACCGCGGTGTGGCGTACTGGGAGGCGGGGGACGATCGGCGCATCTTCGTTTCGGCGGGCGCGCGGCTTTTTGCGCTCGATGCGTCGACCGGGCGTCCGATTGCGACGTTCGGCAACGCGGGGTGGGTGGATCTTGCGGCTGGGCTGGGGCGCGACGTGTCGAAGGAGTACGTCGTCGCGACGACACCGGGTGTCGTCTATGGGGATCTGCTCATTCAGGGCACGCGTGTGTCCGAAGGTGAGGGAGCCGCACCGGGACATGTGCGTGCGTTCGACGTACGCACTGGGCGTATGCGTTGGATCTTTCACACGATTCCGCAGGCCGGTGAATTCGGCAACGACACCTGGCCCACAGATTCCTGGCAGACCGCGGGCGGCGCGAACGTATGGACGGGAATGAGTGTGGACGTCGCACGCGGACTGGTGTTCGTGCCGACTGGATCGCCGACGCCCGACTTCTACGGCGGGGCACGCACCGGGCAGAATCTGTTCGGCAACTCGCTGCTGGCCATCGATGCGGCGACGGGCAAGCGTGTCTGGCATTTTCAGACCGTGCATCACGACGTCTGGGATCGCGACCTCCCGGCGACGCCGAATCTCGTGACCGTCACGCATGACGGGCGTCGCATCGACGCGGTCGCGCAGATCACGAAGTCGGGCTACGTCTACCTGTTCGATCGTACGACTGGTGTGCCGCTCTTTCCCATCGAAGAGCGGCCCGCTCCGAAGTCGACACTCGCCGGTGAAGTGACGTGGCCCACGCAACCCATGCCCACCAAGCCCGCGCCGTTCGGGCGACAGCGGTTCACCGAGGCGGACATCACGGATCGCACGCCTGCGGCGCATGCGGCGGTGCTGGCGCGCTTCCGCACGTTGCGCGGCGGCGACGACATGTGGACGCCGCCGAGTCTCGAGGGGACGATCATCTTCCCGGAGTACGACGGCGCCGGGAAATGGGGCGGCGCGGCGGTCGATCGCGAAGCGGGAATTCTGTACGTGAACGCGTCGGACATCCCTTCGATCGCGACGATGGAGCCGGTCGGTTTGGCGCGCGCCGGTGCCGCGCCGCGCACGGGCTCGGCCGTGTATCAGAACGCGTGTGCCGTGTGCCACGGTGCGGATCGGCGCGGCGCGAGCGCGCCGTCGTTGATCAACGTTGCCACTCGGTTGTCTGCCGATGCGGTGCGCGAGGTGATCCAGCGCGGTCGTGCATTCATGCCGTCGTTTGCCGCCCTGCCCGACGCCGAACGTCGCGCGGTAACCGACTACGTGCTCGGCCGCGATTCGACGCGCGTCAGCGAATCACCACATGCGAACGAACCATTGGCGGCCGGAGCGACGAACCAATCACCGTATCGGTTTACGGGGTACGAGCGGTGGAAGGACCCCGACGGGTATCCGGCGATCAAGCCGCCGTGGGGAACGCTCAACGCCATCGACCTCAATACGGGCGAGCCGATGTGGACGGTGTTGCTCGGCGAACATCCCGAGCTGACCGCCAAGGGAATGGCACAGACCGGGACGCCGAGCTACGGCGGGCCGATCGTGACGGCGGGCGGGTTGGTGTTCATCGCCGGCACGCAGGACGAAAAAATTCGCGCGTTCGACAAGCGCACGGGCGCCGTGTTGTGGGAGGCACCGCTTCCGGCGGCCGGTTATGCCACGCCGAGTACGTACAGTGTTGGTGGGAAGCAGTATGTGGTGATTGCGGCCGGGGGTGGGAAGCTGGGCACACGGTCGGGGGATGCGTATGTGGCGTTCGCATTGCCGTAGCCGTGGAGTAGTGCAGGGACGAATCTCAACTGCATTTGGGGAAAAGTCGGAAAGGGCTGGAAAGGGCGGACTGTTCCTACGAGGCGCCACGTTCCCGGCGCAAACCTTCATTGTGTCGAGGTCGCGGAGCCAATCTGTCAATCACAAAATTACCGGAAGAACCGATTTTAGAAGTTTGTAGCGTTCGCGTATTCCATCACGGATTTACTGGAAGAAGCCCGGATAGGGCCAAGCATTATTTGTAGTATCCGGGCTTTTTGTTCGTTTGATCCGTGATGGACATTTCGGAGCGCTTCACACCGACCGCGTGATGCATGAAAGTGAGTTCATTATTGCGATGTGCGCTGGCGCTGATACTTCTGGTGAGCTGCGGTTCAACAGACACCGAGCCGCGCCCATCCGTCGCCCGCACCTATCGCATGGGGTTCACGCATTTACCCCCTCGCCTCACGATCCCGGAAGTCCTGAGAACCATCGACTCGACGTCGCGGCACGCCGATGCCGCGTTGATGGTCGTGGATATCCCTTGGGTAGCGCTCCTCGCCGATACAAATCCCTCGTTCCTCGTGCGGCGCGATCTGCTCGAGATCGCGAAGCTGTACCGGCAGCGTGGGTTGCCCATCGCCGCGACGCTCGAGATCGCGAATGGCCTTGATCGCGCCGCGGAGGCGGCGCCGCTGGTCAAACTCGGCCGATCGATCACCGACCCCGTGGTCCAGCGCGTCTACCGCGACTATGCCGTGGCATTCGACAGCATCATCCGCCCAACGTGGCTCGCTCTCGCCATGGAGACCAACCTCACACGACTGCTTGCGCCCGCACCGGTCTACTCGGCGATCGTGACGGCGACCAACGCGGCAGCGCGGCAGCTGCGCACGGCGGGCTCCAACACGTCACTCATGGTCAGCGTGCAGGTGGAAACGGCGTGGGGCAAACTCGGCAACTCGACCTACACGGGAATACAGCGCGACCGTGCGGATTTCCCATTCATGCAGGCGCTCGGTCTGTCGTCCTATCCGTATCTCGGCGGCTTCGCGACGCCGGAACAGATTCCGATCGAGTACTACTCGCGCTTGGTGGCTGACGCGCCGCTGCCAATGCTCGTCGTCGAGGGGGGATGGAGTTCGGGCTCGGTCACCGGCGTCACGTCATCACCTGCTCTTCAAGCGCGCTACATCCGGCGTCAGGCGCAAATCGCCGACGTGGCGAAGCTTGTTGGTATCTTTCAAATCACCTTCACCGATCTCGATCTCGTTTCGTATCAGGTGCCGCAGGGGTCGATTCTGCCGCTTTTCGCGCTCCTCGGGCTGGTCGACGTCAACTACCGACCGAAGCCAGCGCTCGCCGTCTGGGATTCGGTACGCGCGACGCCATTCGCGCCATAAGCGCGATCACGG
>JANMAY010000147.1:0-2832 GCA_031360095.1 Gemmatimonadaceae bacterium | reverse complement strand
GCCGCGCTCACGTGCTCGCCGCGCGAAAGCGCGAGCCACGCCAGCGAGCCGGCGCCTGCGGCCGCGACGACAATCCAGACGAGCGCGCTACTGGTTTTCCGCATGGCGGCAGTGGACGGTTCCGGCATGGTCGGCAAACTGACGTGCGGAGCCAAAGCGGTCAATGCGCGAGCGGTCGCAACGGCTCCGTCGCACGGTTAGCTTTCGCCCAACCACTTCCTCGGGCAACCGTGCATCGCTTTCGTCGCCAGATATCACTTCTCGCCGTGTTGCTGCTCGCCGCCTGCCACCGGGGTAAAGGAGCAGAAGACGCAGCGGAGCCGATGGAGATTCCGCTTCGCCCACTGGCGAATCTCGCCGCGCAACGCGTCGTCGTCACGCCGGCATTCAGCCTCGTCAGCGGAGAGTCGCTGGGGTGGAGCGCACAGATCCCGCGCGCGCGGGAGTTTCTGCTAGCCCTGGACAGCACGATCGCGGCAACGTTCGCCGAGCGCGGCCTCAAGTCGCAATGGATCTATCCGGCCGATCTGGTTCGCGCAAAGCGCGGCAGTCCCACCTATGCGGTCGATCCCTACGCACTCGGTGTTGGGCAACTGCGCAACCCGAATGTCGTCTCGGGCACAAAGCTCGGTGACCCACTCGCGACGCAGCTTCGGACGATGGTCGCGCTGCAGGAAGATGCACGCGCCGTCATCATCCCCGTGGAACTTCGCTTCGAGAAGGATGCGAAGACCGGACTAGGCGCTGCGGCGCTGCGCGTGGCGTTATTGGATGGGCGGCTGGGCGACGTCCGCTGGATCGGAGTCGTTCGCAGCGATCCCGCGACCGCGTTCTCTCCCGCGCTGCTGACGACGCTCGCTGCGCACCTCGCCGACCTGATCGTCGCTCCCTGAGCACGCCGATACATCTATGGGCACGCCAGTCACACTCATCTCCGGCGACGGCATTGGGCCGTCGATCAGCAGCGCCACCGTGCGCATTCTCGAAGCGGCAGGCGCCGACATCGATTGGGACCCGCAGTGCGCGGGCATGGCCGGTGTCGCGAAGTATGGAGATCCAATCCCCGACGCCACCCTCGACTCGATCCGTCGGACGCGCATTGCGCTGAAGGGACCGCTCGAGACGCCCGTCGGCGAGGGATTCCGCTCGATCAACGTCGCGTTGCGAAAGACGTTCGATCTGTACGCGAATGTCCGGCCTGCGCACACCATCGTCACCGGCGGCCGGTACGAAAACATCGACATCGTCCTCATCCGCGAGAACACCGAAGGGCTCTACATCGGCATCGAGCATTACATCAAGATCGGGAACGACCCGCGCGCGGCGGCGGAATCGACGGCGTTGATCACCCGCGCGGGATCGGATCGCATCATCCGATACGCGTTCGAGTACGCGGTGAAGCACGGACGCAAGAAGGTCACGCTCGTGCACAAGGCCAACATCCTCAAGTTTTCCCAGGGTCTGTTTCTCGACGTCGGCCGGATGATCGCACGGGAGTACGCGAACATCGAGTTTCAGGAAGTGATCGTCGACGCGATGGCGATGAACCTGGTGCTGCACCCCGAGCGCTTCGACGTCATCGTCACGACCAACCTCTTCGGTGACATCCTCTCCGACGAAATCTCGGGGCTCGTCGGCGGACTCGGGCTTGCCCCTGGTGCCAACATCGGACTGGGAGGCGCCATCTTCGAGGCCGTGCACGGCACCGCGCCGGACATCGCGGGCAAGGGCATCGCAAATCCCGGTGCCCTCATCCTCGCGGCCTGCATGATGCTCGAATACATGAACGACGGCGAGCGCGCCGCGAAGATTCGCAGCGCGCTCGAGACGACCATTCGTGAGGGAAAGACCGTGACGCGCGATCTCGGTGGCATCGCGAGCACCGACCAGTTTACCGACGCCATCATCGCGCGGCTGTGAAGACGACGACCGTCTTTCATTGTTCCGATCTGCACTTCGGCGCGCCCGCCGTCCCGGAGCAGTATGAGGCGATGGAGGCGCTCATCACCGAATATCAGTTCGACGTGGTCGCCATTTCCGGCGACGTGACGCAGCGTGCGCGCTCTGGAGAGTTCCAGCGCGCCCGCGCGTTCATCCGCCACGCCGAAGAGACCAGCAAGGTGATTTGCATCCCGGGCAACCATGACGTGCAATGGTGGAAAGCGCCCTTCAGCATCGGCGATGATTCCACCATTCTGGCCACCTACCGCCGCTACATCGGTGACGACATCGAGCCCGTGCTGCGTGTGCCGGGCGTGACATTCGCTGGACTCAACACCTCCCACGGCGTCACTCGGCAAACATTGACCTGGAATCTGCGTGACATCTCGATCATCGGAATCATTCGGCGCCCCCAGATCGAGCGGCTGCGTGCGGTGTTCGGTGAGTCGCCCCCGAATGACGCGCGCGTGATCGTCATGCATCACAATCCAGTCAAGGGCGAGCTCTCGCGTCGACACGGCCTCAAGGACACCGGGCGCGCGCTCGGCGCATTCGCCGACATGTCGGTGGACCTCGTCCTGTGCGGACACGATCATCAGGATGCAATCCACTACATCGAGCATACCAAAAAGGGCACGGTCATCTCCACCGCCGGTACGGTCTCGAGCCGCATGCGGGGAGGCCGGCCATCGTCGGTGAACAGCATTCGTCTGTCCGAAGACAAGATCGAGGTCTCGACGCTGGTCTGGTCGTCGACCGGCCGTGCATTCGTGCCAGGGCCCACGAAGTGCTTCGCGCGTTGACACAGCTGTTCCGCCGCCCGCGCGATGCCGGTCAGCTGGAGCTCAGCTTTCGTGCACCGCCGCCGCAAACGGCAGAGGAACTGCTGGT
>JANMAY010000112.1:0-37952 GCA_031360095.1 Gemmatimonadaceae bacterium | reverse complement strand
AACGAAGGCGTGGGCGGCGTGAACGTCCAGGGCGGGAATGCGCGACAGATTCGCGTGCAGGTCGATCCCAACTTGATGCGCTCATATGGACTCTCGCCCAGCATGATCACCGCAGCACTCCAGCGTGAAAATCAGGAGGTGCCGGCCGGCCGAATCGAAGGGCCCGTCACCGAGCGTCTCGTCCGCATCACCGGCCGGGTCATCGATCCGCTCTCGTTCGGTGAGATTCCGATCACCGTGCGCAACGGCACCCCGATTCGCGTTCGTGACGTGGCCACCGTCGTCGATGGTGCCGCCAATCGCCGTTCCGCAGCCGAGCTGCGGGGTGCCTCCGCGGTGTCGCTCGAAGTGTTGAAGATCAACGGCGCAAACACCGTTGCGGTCGCCGACGGGATCAAGGAGACCGTGCTCGAGCTCACCAACGAGCTGCCACGCGACATCGAACTACAGATCATCCGTGACGACTCGGTCCGCATTCGGGACTCGCTCAAGGACGTGTACACGTCGATCGTGCTCGGCGCGCTGCTCACGATCATGATCATCTACCTCTTCCTCAATTCGTGGCGCTCCACCGTCATCACCGGCCTCACGCTTCCGGTGTCGATCATCAGCGCGTTTTTCATCATGTGGGTGTTCAACTTCACGGTGAACACCATGACCCTGTTGGCGCTCTCACTCGCCATCGGGCTGTTGATCGACGACGCCATCGTGGTGCGCGAGAACATCGTGCGCCACCTCGAGATGGGAAAGAGTCATGAAAATGCAGCAAAAGACGGCACCGACGAGATCGGGCTCGCCGTCTTCTGCACCACGCTGGCCGTCGTCGCCGTGTTCGTTCCCGTCGCATTCATGGGCGGATTCATCGGCCGCATCTTCTTCGAGTTCGGGGTGACAGTCGCCTTCGCCGTCCTCGTGTCGCTGTTCGTGAGTTTTACGCTCGATCCCATGCTCTCCAGCGTGTGGGCCGATCCCGAAGTCGAGCACGCGATCAACGATGGAGGGGTACACCAGGCCCAGCAGCGCAAGAAGGCTAATCCGATTCGGCGGTTCGCCTTTTGGTTCAACGACGTATTCGAACGGATCGCGGATCGCTATCCGCAGTGGCTCGGCTGGGCGCTGTCCCACCGCGCCGTGGTGCTGGCTGGTGCAACGCTCACGATCGTGGCGAGCTTCTTTATTCTGCCCTTGCTCGGGTTCACCTGGATGCCGGACGTCAACGGCGATGAGTTCTCGGTGCAGTTCCGCGCGCCGCCGGGATCCAACCTGGATTACACGCGGGGCAAGGGACGGGAGATCACGACGTTCCTCTCCAAGCTCCCCGAAACGGATTTCACGTATCTCTCCGTCGGCGGTGGCTTTCGCGGGGGTCCGAATTCGGGCAGCGTGTTCGTGAAGCTCAAGCATGATCGCAAGCGCACGCTGGCCGAGATCCAGACCGATCTGCGAGTCCGGCTGCGCGGCATTCCCGGAATTCGCCCGTCGATTCAGGGGCAGTCGTCGATCTTCGGGGGACGGCGCCAGCCGATCATCATCAACGTGCAGGGTCCCGAGGCCGCGCGTGTGAAGCTGACGGCGGAGCGGGTGCTCCAAGTGGTGCGCGGCACTCGCGGAGTCGCCGAACCCAACTCGAGCGAGGACGGCGACATCCCGCAACTCGATGTCCGCGTGGATCGGCAGGAAGCGTGGCGCGCCGGCCTCGGGGTGGGCAGCGTTGCCGCAACGCTGCAGCCACTCTTTGCGGGTGAGCGCGCCACCACGTGGGAAGACGAGCAGGGCTATCCGCACGACGTGGTGGTTGTGTTTCCCGACTCTCTCCGTGCCTCCGCGGAAGACGTCAAGCAGCTGCCGGTCGCGTCGGGAACGGCGTCGCCGGGTGGACTGCCGGCCATGGTGCCGCTCTCACAGGTGGCTGATATCCGCGCGGGAGTCGGTCCGCAGCAGATCGAGCGCCGGCAACTCGAACAGCAGGTGTCCATCTCGGCCGGCGTGCTCCCCGGATTCGCCATGGGAAACGTCGCCGACGACATCCGGCGCGCGCTCGACGCGATGGGGCTTCCACCCGGTTACCGGGCGGTGTTCACCGGCGACGTGCAGAGTCTCGAAGAGACGAAGGGGTACGTGCTGGAAGCTCTGATTCTCGCCGTCGTGTTCATCTATCTCATCCTCGCATCACTTTTCGGATCGTTTCTGCAGCCGCTCGCGATCATGCTCGCGCTGCCCCTGAGCTTCATCGGCGTTGCACTCGCGCTGTGGATGACCGGGGGAAGCATGAACGTCATGACCATGATCGGCGTGATCATGTTGATGGGCCTCGTGACCAAGAACGGCATTCTGTTGGTGGATTTCACGAACCAGCTGCGTGCCGCTGGGGGCGAGCGAAAGGATTCGCTGTTGTCTGCGGGGCGGATTCGCCTGCGCCCGATCATCATGACCACGGTAGCCATGATCTTTGGCATGCTTCCCCTCGCGCTCGCGCTCGGCGCCGGCGCGGAAGCGCGCGCGCCGATGGCGCGCGCCGTCATCGGCGGGCTGATCACCTCGACCCTGCTGACCCTCTTCGTCGTGCCCGCGATGTACACGTATCTCGACGACTTCGGTCACTGGGTGAGCAGCCGTCTCACGTCGGCCGCGGATCATGACAGAGCGGGTGCGATGATTCCAGAGCCCGCGACCGGCGACTGAGGGGCACACTGACTGGCATCGGTCCGAATGTGCGCGGTGTCTGCTTGACGGATTCCGCGCGCTGTCGTACAAGGGGATGTCAGAGACAGGCAGACGCGGATACGGGGCATACCAAATGCACCGGCGCCGCACCATCGAGACGACGCTGAGAGTCCAGGTGCACAATCTCCAGAGGAGGCGGTAATGCCGCGCGGTGACGAGTTGAACGAGGGGCTCCGATTCTCCGATCGCGACGATGACGTCGATGATCTGGGCTACGGCGGCGGGGGGGGAAGTGGGTCATCGTCGTACGACGACGACGACGAAGAGGATGGCGGCTGGACGACCCACAAGGACGACAGCGACGACCTCTGGGACAGCACCGACGATTCCGACGATGACGAGGAAGAGGGGCTCGCGACTCCTGTCATCGAAGGGGACGACGAGGACGAGGAAAGTCCCCTGGTGGTGGCGCGCGCGCCGAAATCGGGAGGAAGTGGACGGCCGATCTCGCCACCCGCCAACGCCGCCAAGGGGGCGGGCAGCGGCAAGGCAGCGGCCACTCCGGTGGCGGCCTCGAAGCATCCGGCCATCAAGGAGCCGGGAAACAAGCCGTCGGTAAACCGCGGATCCGCATTCACACCCGGCTCGGCCGGCGCTTCGACTGCCGGGGGAGCCAAAAAGTCCGGGTCATCTTCCGGAAGCGCGGCCAAGTCCGCGGGCGCGGTCAAGTCCGCAGGCGTGGCCAAGTCAGGGGACGCGAAACCGGCCGGCAAGAGCGGAGTCGCCAAGCCTGCCGCGAAGGGAGGCTCAACGCAGGGATCCGCCAAGAAGGCAAGCGCACCGAAGCCCGTGGCAAAAAAAGCCGTCCCGAAGAAGGGCTCGCCCGCGAAGAGCGGTGGAAAGACGACCGCACCAAAAAAGTCGGCTGGGAAAGGGACTGCTCGGGTAACGCCCGGCGCGAAGAAGTCATCAGCCAAGAAAGTGCTCGCCAAGAAAGTGCCCGCCAAGAAATCATCCGCGAAAAAGGGTGGAGCCAAAAAGCAGGCGCGACGCCGTTAGCCAGACGGCGTTGGACGACGCGGCGGTGAATATCGGGTTGGCGCTGGCACGGACGATCAGCGCCGACCGCGTATTGCAGGAAGTATCGCAGCAGCTCCGGGGTGCGCTGGTGTGTGAATCCGTCGCGATTGCGCTCGCATCGGAGGAGTCGGCGACGCTCGAGCTCGTGCATCAGGTCGGATATCCCATGGATTCGGCTGCGCTCTCGGCGCGGTTGATGCCGCGGTGGAACGAGGCGCGCGCGAACGGCGGCGCGTTTACGCACGGTGGCGGCGACGGCACCGAGATCACGGCCCCGATGACGAGCGTTGGGGTGCACGGCGCCATAACTATCTCGATGACCGCGCGGCCCGCGGCGAATGTGCTCGAGGCGATGCAGCGAGTGCTGTCGCAGGTGGCGACGCACGCCGCCGGGGCGCTCGCGCGCGCCGCGCTTGTGCGCCGCGCCTGTCACAAGCAGCGACTCGATGCGATCGCTGAAGTGTCGACGGGCGTCGCTCACGAGCTCAGAAATCCGTTGTTTGGAATTTCGTCCGCGGCGCAGCTGCTTCGCTTTCGCGTGAAGGACGACCCCGTGGTCGAGAAGAACGTCGGACGCATTTTGCGCGAAGTCGAACGGCTCAATGCCATGGTCACCGGCCTCCTCGAGTACGGACGCCCGAACCCGATCCAGCTGCATCCCGGTGATCCGGACGCCGTGTGGGATGAGGTGATCGCCAACGAGCGGGGGCGGCTGGAAAGCCGCGCCCTGCTGTTGCAGCGGAAGCGCGTCGACGCTGCCACGAAGTACATGGTCGACGCGCCTCAGCTCGCGCAGGTGTTCGTCAACCTGCTGTCCAACGCGACGGACGCGGCTCCAGAAGGCAGCGACCTCGCGCTCGAAAGTGTGCTGCTACCGAACGGCTCGTGGCGGTGTCGACTCCAGAATACCGGACCGACCGTTGCGCCCGACATCCTCGCACGCGCATTCGAGATTTTCTTCTCCACGAAGCCGGGCAGCACAGGCATCGGATTGGCGCTGAGCCAGCGCATCGTCGAGGAGCACGGCGGATCCCTTTCCCTGAACAGCGCGCCGGACGTCGGCACGTGGGCCGTCGTCACGCTCCCACCACCCACGTGATGTCCCGCGGCGTCACGATCCCACGTGCATTTCAGCGGTGACGATTTCCGTGCTCGTCGTCGACGACGACCGCGCCACCCGCGAGACGCTCGCGAATGCTCTCGTGACACTCGGCCATTCGGTTCGTACCGCATCGAGCGCCGCGGAGGCGAGCACTGCGATCGCTGCGGAGGCGGCGGACGTCGTGCTCCTCGATGCACGGCTTCCCGACGCGCGTGAGCGCACGCTGATCGACGAGCTTCGCGCGGACGCTCCGGAGATTGGAATCATCATGCTCGTGGGCCGCACCGACGTGTCGGCCGCGATGCGGGCGGTGAAGCGCGGCGCCATCGACTTTCTCGAGAAACCGATCGACCTCCAGCGGCTGGAGCTCGTGCTCGACCGCACGGCCGATATTGTCCGGCTGCGTCGAGAGCGGTCAGCGCCAGCGGTGGTGAACGCGTCAGTGCAGACACCGATAACGCTGCTGGAGGCCGAGCACCAGGCAATCCGTGCCGCGCTTCGCACGACGAATGGCAACAGGGTACAGGCCGCCCGTATGCTCGGCATTGCCAGGTCGACACTGCTCGAAAAGCTCAAGCGGCTGCCAGACTGACCGGTTTTCGTACAGTGGTTGTCGCTGAACGGACTTCGGTCATTCGCGATCGCCTTCAGCCGTGTCGATGCCGGAACGCGGCGCAAAGCCCAAACCGGAAGTTCACGCAGGACAATCGGTTCTGTTATCTTCTGCGGCCATGCCGGAACCCACACTCTCCCCCGTCGCGCTGCTGCGCGCCCATTCGCGCCACGCGCCATGGAATGCACGCGGACTCGCCGCGCACGTGACTGCCCTCGTCGACGCCGCCGGCATTCGCCCCACCAATGCGTCGGCACGGGTGTCACCGAGTGCGCGGTCCGTGCGATTCTACGTCGCGAATGGGCTGCTCGACCGGCCCGAAGGCGCCGGGACCGCCGCCACGTACAACTACCGGCACCTGCTCCAGTTGCTCGCCATCAAGATCCGCCAGCGTGAGGGCTCGACGCTGGAGCTGATCAAGAACGAGATGAAGGAAGTCACGGGCGACGCCTTGGAGCGTCGCGTCGCAGCCTCTCTCGCGCCGGCCCTCGGCGCGCACGCCGATGTCGCCGTGCGTCAGACGGACGACGAGCGCTCCGCAAGCTGGCGGCGTGTCCCCGTCGCCGACGGCATCGAGATCCACGTCCGCGACGACGCGCCGGCCGCACGCGACGAAGCGCTCGTCGCAATGCGCGAAGCCGTCCGCGCGGCATTGGGCCGCGCCGACATCCGCTGACCTACCCGCCAGCGGTCATAACAGCCGGGACAGCAGCGACGCGCCGTTTTCGAGCAGGCGCTGATGCCACGGCCGGCGCTGAAACTCCGCGAGAAGAATCTCCTTCGACCGCGTGAGATCATCCATGAACGTCGCATTCATCTCCGCGCCGAACGTCGCGTCGAGAAACGCGAGGTTCGATTCGTTGTTGAAGGCGAGTGACCGGTTGTCGAAGTTCATCGAGCCGATCGACCCCCACATCCCGTCCACGATGAACGTCTTGGAGTGCATCATCGCCGGTTGATACTCGTAGACCCTGATCCCGCCTTTGAGCAGCTCCTCGTAGCGTGAGCGACCCGCCCACAATGTCGTCTTCACGTCGGTTTCGTTGCTCACTGTCAGGATGCGCACGTCGACACCGCGCTTCCGCGCGAGCAGCAGCAGCTTCCTGAAATCATCGTCCGGCACGAAATACGAGTTCGCGACGTACAGCGTGTGTCGCGCACTGGCGATCGAGAGCGCGATGAACCGCTCCGCCGGCGTACTCCCCGTCGTCGGTGAGGCGAAGAACAGGCCGGCCTGCACGCCGCCGTCGACATCCGTGAACGCCCGCTTTGGAAAGAAGGTGTCGCCCGCGATGAGTTCACCCGTGCACTCGGCCCACGCCGCAGCGAACGCAGCCTGAAGTCCCATCACGGCCGGCCCCTCAAATCGCACGTTGCTGTCGCGCCACTGGTCTTTGTGCTTGCCGTCGCCAAGCCAGTAGTCGGCAAGACCAAACCCTCCCGTGTACCCGATCTCTCCGTCGATGACGACGACGCGCACGTGCGATCGATCGCTTGCGTTGTGAAGCGAGAACCAGTGCACCTGGCGGAGCAGCCCGATCTCGACCTTCGCCGCGCGAAGGCTGTCGGCCCACTCCTTCTTGAGATTCTGTGAGCCGAATGCATCGAGAACGAACAGCACACGGACGCCGGCCCGCGCGCGCTCCTTCAACACCGCTGCCATGGTGTCCGCGACCGCGCCCGGCTGTGAGTAGTACATTTGCACCGTGATCGTATGCTTCGCCGCCCGCAGCTCCGGCCACAGCATCTTGTACACATCGCCGTTGTTCGCCTGCCTCACCGCGTTGCCTTTGGTCATGTGCAACCCGGTGTAGAGCTGCATCGCTCGCGAGAACAGCGAGTCTGTGATTTGAGGCGGTCCATTGCTCTGGCCAATGGCGACGACGGCTTTCACGGGTGTGCCGCGCGTGAGCGACAGCAGACCGACGAGTGCAAGCGACCCGAGAATAAGCAGTCCAAGCACCACGCCGACACGTTTTACTCTGAGCATTTTTCGCATTTGGCCTTACGGCATCACATACTTCATGCCACGAGGCCGAGTTCGGTTATCGACAGCGTGGGGATCGAGGAGGGGAGGCGCATGGAGTTCGCGGGAAAGAGTGTGGTGGTCACCGGCGTTGGTCGCGAGGGCCAGGTCGGCGAAGCCGTGGCCACCGCATTCGCGGAGCTGGGCGCGCGAGTGTTTCTCGTGGACCGAGACGAAGCAAACGCGCGAGCACGTGGGGATGCACTCATCAAGGCCGGTCGCCGCGCAGCGAGCCTCGGCGCCGATCTCTCCGATGAAATTGCCGTAGCGGCCCTCGCGGAGCGGGTGCGCGACGCAACGGGCGGGCGCCTCAACGCCCTCGTCCATCTCGCGGGCGGATTCGTCTCCAGCGGCCCCGTCGCCGAGAGCGATCCCATCCTCTGGACCAAGCAATTCACGTTGAACGCAACGACGGCGTATCTCACCGCGCGCGCGTTCATCCCCCTGCTTCGCGCGGCAAAGGGAGCGGTCGTGTTCTTCGCGTCCGAGGCAGTGCTTCCCGGCGGCAAAGTCGCCGGGGTATCAGCCTACGCCGCGTCGAAAAGCGCCGTGGTCGCACTGATGCATTCCATCGCACAGGAAGAAGTGTCGCGCGGCGTCCGATCCAACGCCGTCGCGCCGACGTCGATTCGCACGTCCGACAATCTGGCCGCGATGGGACCCGATGCGAGCTACGTCTCGCGAGAAGAAGTCGCGCGCGTGGTCCTCTGGTTGTGCTCCGAAGAGGCGCGCGCCGTGACCGGCCAGCTGATTCACGTGCGTTGATCCGAATGCTCCTCGGGCCATGAGCGTCGCTGCGCGGCGAAGGGGAGCGTCGCGAACGATCCGGCTCGATCGGTCGCTCGAAGCGCTGCCGCTCTTCCGGCTCAGCGATTCCGCGGAAGAAGGAAGCATTTCTCTCTCGGACGGCCTCGGCGGACGCTGGCGCGTCCTTCCCGCTCCGGGTGACCGACTTCCGGGCACCTTCGATCAGGACGTCTACGTCGAGCTACTGCGGCGGTTCCACGATGCCGGCTCGCCCGCCGATGGTGCGGTCTCCTTCACGCTGCACTCGTTCCTTCGCGCTATGAACCGCCGCGTCGACGGTCGAACGTACGAGCAGCTGCGGTCGGCGCTGGGACGGCTCGAGCGCACGACCCTCGAATCACAAGCCGTGTACGAGGTCGCCGCCGCACCGGAGCGCGGCGACCTGCGATTCACTCTTCTCAGCGCGGTGGCGGTCGAGCGGCGGCGCACGCTCGATCGCGAACAGCTCCCGCTCTTCGACTCGATCGCCGCTGGGGAACCGGGGGTCGCGCGGGTCGTCCTCGCCTCGGTCATGCGGGACAACATCGCCGCCGGCCATGTCGCGAGCATCTCCGTTGCATGCTACTGGTCGCTCGACTCACCGGTTGCTCGCCGGCTCTACCGTTTGCTCGAGGTGGCGCGCGCCGAGGAGCGTCTCACCTGGCGCATCGGCCTGGACCGGCTCGCCGAACAGCTGCCGCTCTCGCAACGGTATCCATCGCACCTCCAGCGCGTCCTACAACCAGCACACGACATGCTCATCGCCGCGGGAGTACTGCGAGGTGCCGTCACTCGGCAACAAAGTCGAAAGTGGTTCGTGGACTACATGCTCGGCTCGCGCCCCGCCTGAACAGCAGACGGCGGAACGGCTAGAAGAACTGCTCCAAAATCGAACATGACGACAAAGCTGACGACGGCACTGCGGCGGGAGATCGAGATCGACGGCGAGCTCTTCACGATCGTCTTGACGCCGCGCGGTATTCGGCTCACCCGAAAGCGCTTCCGCACGGCGCGGGTCACCACCTGGCGCACGCTATGGGAGCAGAGTCAGCCGGAAGGGTCGGACGAGTCGACCACGACCTGAGGTCGCCAGACGGCGAGGCGCGATTCCCGCTCTGGGGGAACACTGCGGGCTGGGAGAACGTATTCATTAGAACATTCCTTCGACTATCGGGTCCGATAATGTCACGTCGTCATTCCGCTCTCATCGCGCTGGCACTGCTGCCGGTCGTCGCGGGGGGGTTCCTCGCTCAGAATCGTGCTGCCACGGATGGCGCGCGCGTCCTCGATCAAGTGCTCAATCTCGTGTCGCAGCGCTTCGTCGATACCGTGAGCACCGCGACCCTGTACGAAAAAGCGGCCCGCGGGATGGTCAAGGAGCTCAACGATCCATACAGCGAGCTGTTCTCGCCCAAAGAGCTCGCGAGCTTCTCGCAGCAAACGAACGGCAAGTACGCGGGCATTGGCATGCAGATCGAGGATCAGCAGGGCGCGATCACGATCAGCAAGGAGTTTCCGCATACGCCGGCGGAGGCCGCTGGCGTTCGCGAGGGAGACAAGATCCTGTTCGTCGACTCGCTCTCGACGCGAGGGTGGAAGACGCAGCAGGTCTCCGATTATCTCATCGGCAAGGAAGGCACGAAGGTCACCGTGAAGTTCGGCCGGCCTGGCGTGCCCGAACCCATCGCCACGACGTTCACCCGGCAGGTGATTCACATTCCTGCGGTTCCGTATGCGATCGTCCTCGACAATCGCGTCGGCTACGTGCCGGTGCAGCGCTTCAACGAGACAGCCGCGGACGAAGTGCATGATGCCGTCGCGCGACTCCAGAAGGAGGGCGCCAAAGGCGTCATCCTGGACATGCGCGGCAATCCAGGCGGAATCCTGGACCAGAGCATCACGATGTCGAACCTCTTTCTTCGCCCCGGACAGGAGATCGTGAGCGTGCGCGGCCGCGTTGGCGATCCGCAGGGATACGGCACGCGGGGAGCACCGGCGTTCCCCACCATTCCGGTCACGGTGCTCACCGACGAGTACACGGCGTCGGCGAGTGAGATCGTCGCCGGTGCGCTCCAGGATCACGATCGCGCGCTCGTCGTGGGCACCACGAGCTTCGGCAAGGGACTCGTGCAGACGCTCTTCCCACTCGACGGCGGCTATGCGTTGAAGATCACGACCGCCAAGTGGTATACGCCAAGCGGCCGGAGCATTCAGCGCGAGCGGAAGTTCGTCAACGGTAGATTCGTCGAGGAGACCCCCGATTCCCTCGAGACGGAAGCGAAGAAGAAGGCGCGTCCCGCCTATCGCTCCGACGCCGGTCGCATCGTGTACGGCGGTGGTGGCGTGGCACCGGACGTCCTCGTGCGTGACGATACCCTCACCTCCGCCGAGCAGTCGTTCAACAAGGCGATCGCGCCCAAATCGCAGGAAGTGTACGTCACGCTGGCGGACTACGCGCTGGAGATTGCGCGCGGCGCCAATAAGGACTTCCGCGTGCAGCCGCAGTGGCGCGACGAGTTCTACCGCCGACTCGCGACGAAGGGCGTGACATTGTCTCGCACCCAGTACGACTCGGCGTCGCGCTACGTGGACCGGCTGCTCGAGCAGCGCGTGGCACGTCTCGTCGCCGGCGATTCTACGGCGAAACGGCGCGACCTTCCGTTTGATGCGCCGCTGCGCAAAGCGCTGGCGCTGATGGAGAAGGGCAGCTCGCAGCAGGATCTCTTTACGCTCGCCGCAGCGGCACAACCTCGCGCTGTAGACGGTAATACGCCGCCCGCCGGCCAGACCGCCGCTCAGCCGGCCGCAACGGTCAAGCGCAGCACGCCCTGATCGGTCGGAGAACGGGGAGAGCGGGCGCGCCGAAGACGGCGCGCCCGTTTTACATTATGCGACTATGAGGCCCAAAGTCATTCGCCGCATTGCCGTCATCGTTGGGATTGCCACGCTCTCCTGTGCGCGCAACGCGCCGGTCGTCACGACAGCGTCCATCGCGCCCGCACCGGGCGAACGGCATCTCCGCAACATCCGGCAGCTCACAAACGGCGGCGAAAACGCCGAAGCATACTTCAGCGCGGACGGACGACGACTGATCTTCCAGAGCACTCGCGATGGGCGCAGCTGCGACCAGGAATACGTGATGAACGTCGATGGCACGGGCCTCGAGCGCGTATCGACTGGAACAGGCAAGACAACCTGCGGATTCTTCTTCGCGAACGATCAGCGCATTCTCTTTGGGTCGTCGCACGCCGTGCAGCAGGCCTGTCCCGCCAAGCCGGATCCGTCGAAGGGGTATGTGTGGGGCCTCGATCCGTTCGACATCTACACCGCGCGCCCCGACGGCCGCGATCTCCGCCGACTCACCAATTACGGCGTGTATACGGCCGAAGCCGTCGTATCTCCGAATGGTCGCACCATCGTCTTCACGTCGCTCAAAGACGGGGATCTCGAGATCTACACCATGAACGTCGACGGCACGAACGTGCGCCGGCTCACCACCACCCCCGGCTACGATGGTGGTCCATGGTGGTCGCCGGATGGAACGAAGATCGTGTATCGCGCCTGGCATCCCGTCGACAGCGCGCTCACCACATATCGCGGCCTGCTCGCCCAGCGGCTCGTCCGTCCGAATCGCATGGAGCTGTGGGTCATGAATGCCGATGGAAGCGGCCAGCGTCAGGTCACGCAGCTCGGTGGCGCGAATTTCGGTCCCTCGTGGACGCCTGATGGACGCCGGTTGATCTTCTCGTCGAACTACAAGCAGCCGCGCAGCGGGAACTTCGACCTCTATCTGGTCGATCTCGACGGCACCCGGCTCGAACAGGTGACGACGCAGGAGACATTCGACGGATTCCCGATGTTCAGTCCCGATGGCAAGCAGATCGTGTGGGCCTCGAACCGGAACGACGCGAAACCCGGCGAAACGAATCTCTTCATCGCTGACTGGGCGCCGTAGCCGTTGCTCGCGCGAGCAGCTCCATCGCCTGTTCTGTCGTGAGTGCGCCGTCGTCTCCGCCTCCTGCGTCGGACGCGCTCGAGCCGGGATCCTTCAGCAGGTGTCCAGTCAGGATCGCGACCACCGTCTCATTCGACCGAATCTCACCTCGCTGCGCCAGTGCCCGCACGCCGGCAATGCTCGCCGCGCTCGCCGGCTCGCATCCAACACCGCAGCGATCGATGACGTCCTTTGCCGCGAAGATCGCGTCGTCCGACACCGCCTCCACGATCCCGTTCGTATCGCTCATCGCCTGGACGGCCCGATCCCACGACGCGGGATCGCCGATACGAATGGCGGTCGCGCGCGTCTCGGCGCGCACGCGCACGCGAGTGGCGAAGTGTTCGGCGAACCCTTGCGCGAACGGCGCGGCACCTGACGCCTGCACCGCCAGCAGCCGAGGGATGCGATCGATGAGTCCGAGCGCGTGCGCTTCGGAGAGTGCCTTCCCGAACGCCGACGTGTTGCCCAGGTTGCCCGCAGGCAAGGCGATCCAGTCCGGCGCCTGCCACGCGAGCTGTTGGAGCAGCTCGAACATGATCGTCTTCTGTCCCTCGACGCGGAACGGATTCACCGAGTTTACGAGATACACGCCCAACTGCTCGCTCGCGTCGCGCGCCAACCGAAGACAGTCGTCGAAATCTCCGCGTATGCGGAGCGTGCGCGCACCATACGCGAGCGTCTGTGCGAGCTTGCCCGCTGCGACGCGACCATCCGGGACGAACACGAACGATGGAATGCCCGCTTGCGCAGCGTACGCGCTGAGCGACGCCGACGTGTTGCCCGTCGATGCACACGCCACCGCGCGAGCATTGATGCGGCGCGCCTGCGTGATCGCCACCGTCATCCCGCGATCCTTGAACGACCCGGTCGGATTGTGTCCTTCGTGTTTCACGAGCATCGCATCGACGCCGGTGAATTGCGCCAGCGCCTCTCGCGCGACGATCGGTGTGTTCCCTTCGGGATGCGTCACGATTTCGTCGTCGGTCGCGCTCAGGACGAGTTCACGAAATCGCCAGACGCCCGAGCGCAGTACTGCATTCGTCGTCCGCGCCGATACCGCCGCACGCTCGTCGAACACGGCGCGCAAAGCAGCGCCCCGCCGCTGTGATGTGTGCTGCACGGTGAGCAGCCCGCCGCACTGCGAGCAGGTCGAGTGCGAAGTTCGATCGGATAGCGCGGCACCACACGCGATGCATACGACGGTTGACATGTCAGACGTCATCGGCATAGGGGCGCACGATCGTTCCGTTCACGTCGATTTCGGTGAGGATGGTCGTACATATGATCCCCTGTCTGGCGTAGGCTGTCTGCATCGCTTTGGCGACCGCTTCACCGCGCTCGACGCTGTCGACCACGGCAAACGCCGTAGGACCAGCCCCCGAAATCGATGCGCCCAGTGCTCCCGCTTCGAGAGCGGCAACCTTTGCATCGACAAAACCTGGAATCAACGACGCACGCGCCGGCTCAGCGATGCGGTCGTCGATCGAGCGGCCAAACAGCGCAAGATCATCGAGGAAGCAGGCAGCGACATCGCCGCCACCTGCGCAATTTGATACGTCACGGTGGGAAGCGCGACCTGCTCAGGCAACGCTCGGCGTGCGAGTGCCGTCGACAACCTTTGCTCAGGCCGCGCGAGGACTAGGCGCAATCCGCTCGGGGCCGGGAGCGGCACGACGTCGATTGGTGTCAGCGATCGGATGAGCACGATGCCTCCGAGCAGGATCGGCGCGATGTTGTCGAGATGCCGGCCTGCAACTGTCGCTTCCGCTTCGAGGCAGCACTGGAGCAGTGCCTGCGACTCCAGCACATCGCCGAGCAGTGCATTCGTGGCAACGGCGCCGGCGACGGCAGACGCGGCGCTCCCGCCCTGACCTCCCGAGAGCGGAAGCTTTTTTCGCACGCGAAGCGCAACGCCCGCTCCATCGCGCGTCACGCCGCGTCGCTTGGCTTCCTTCATCACGGCCGCCGCCGCGATTGCCGACGTATGTCGGAGCGGAGAGCTGGGGAGATCCGCGTGGCCGGCGTCGAGCAACGTGATGCCCGCCTGCTCCGACCACTGCGCGATCACCTCGTCACGGAGCCCCACCAGCGCACAGCCGAGCACGTCGAGCCCCGGTCCGATGTTGCCGATGCTGCCCGGGCTCGTGGCGATGAACATTGGACTCGTCATGCGGCGATGATGCGAAGCACGTCGCCCAACACGCCGGCAGCGGTGACCTCGGCACCTGCGCCGGGACCGGACACCACGAGCGGCCGATCGCGATACCGCGCGGTGGAGAACACAAACAGGTTGTCGGTACCGTCCAGCGACGCGAGTGGACTTCCCAACGGAACGCTCACGAGTCCCACACGCACGCCGCCCCGTGTCGCCCGCGCCCGATAGCGAAGCACTTCCCCTTTTTCTTTCGCGTCGGAAACACGGCGCGCCCATTCCGCGTCGCACTCGGGGAGCATGGTGAGAAATTCCTCCGGCGTTACGTCGCGCAGGCGCTCGGGAACGAGGGACTCGACGGTGACGTCGTCCATCTCGCCCGCGTAGCCGAGCATCCGTGCGAGAATGAGTCCTTTTCGCGCGACGTCGAGCCCCGACAGATCGTCTCGAGGATCCGGTTCCGTGTATCCACGCGACATCGCATCGCGAACGGCATCGGAGAACGCTCGGCCACGACCCATTTCGCTGAAGAGAAAGCCCATCGTTCCGGACGGTGAGCTGTCGACGCACTGCACCCGATCACCGGAGGCATGTAGCTGTTGAAGCGTGTCGATGACGGGCAGGCCGGCACCCACAGTCGCCTCGTGCAGCACGCGCCGACCTTCGGATCGTGCATCGCGCATGATGCGGCGTGCAACCGGCAGCGCCGATGCCAACGGCGCCTTGTTCGCCAGCACGAGATCGATGCCATGCGTCACCGCTTCGATGAGCGCCGGGGCGGTATCGCCACTCGCGACATCGACGAGAATCGGCTGCGTCAGCGCATGGGTGGCCATGAACTTCACGGCGTCAGCAGCAGATGCGGCGCGCCCCCCGGCGACGGTGTCGAGAGCGCCATGCTGCCGCTTGCACTGCACGACGGCCGAGAGTTGCCGAGCTGTCATCCCTCGAGGATGAAAGACGAAGCCGCTGCGATCGATCACGCCTACTATCCGCATCTTGGACGTTCTGTCCTTGGCCAACTGCGCGAATTGCTCGATGAATTCCTGCGCCACGCGGCCCGCACCCAGGAGGATGACGTCGGCATGGCGCGTCCGTCTCCGCGCGCGACCACCACCGACTTTGTCCAGCCGGAATGCTGCGTGCACGGCACGCACCGCCGCCGCCGCCTCACGTTCGTCGACGACAAACGAGATGTTCCGCTCGGATGCGCCCTGCGCGATCGCAACGATGTTCACACTCGCATCGGCGACCGCGTTGAATATGCGCGCCGCGATGCCCGGCGTGCTCGCCATCCCCGATCCCACCACGGCGACCGTCGTGAGCCCCGTCCGCACATTGATCTCATCCACATCGCGCCGGGCGAGCTCGCTCGCGAACGCCGCGCGGAGGAGGTCCCCTACTTCCGACGCGCGATCCGACGGCACGGTGAAGCAGATCGATTGCTCCGACGACGCCTGTGAGATCATCGACACGGAGATGTGCGCCGTCGCCAGTGCGCCGAAGACACGAGCCGCGACCCCCGGCACACCCAGCATGCCCGTTCCACTCACGGCGACGAGCGCTTGCTGCGACATCCCCGAGAGGGCGCGAACGGGCGCGCCGCGCACGGGACGGCCCACCACGATGGTCGTTCCCGCCGCATCCGGGTCGGCGAACGGACGCAGTCGCAACGTCGTTCCGGCGGGCAGCGGCGCCAGCGTGCGCGGATGCAGAACCTTTGCGCCGTAGTAGGCAAGCTCCGCGGCCTCGCGCGCGTCGAGCATAGGCACCACGCGCGCCTCAGGCACGATGCCGGGATCAGCGGTCATGCACCCTGGGACATCCTTCCACAGGATCACCTCGCGCGCGCCTAGCGCGCGAGCCAGTACGGCAGCAGTGAGGTCGGATCCCCCACGACCGATGGTCACGACACTGCCGTTCTCCCCCGCGCCGATGAACCCGGGCACCACGACCAAAAGGCCTTGGTCGAGCAACGGGGTAAGTGCGGCGCCGGCAACGACATCCGTGCGCGCAAGATCCGGTGCGGCGTTGCCATGCCTTCCGTCCGTTTGCACCAGCATCGCTCCATCCACGACGATGCTTCTGATGCCGTGGGCCTCGAGCATCGCGCACACGATCTGCGCAGCGAGCCGCTCGCCGTGAGCGAGAATCGCGTCGGAGAGCGCGGAGCCATCTACCCCCACGCGGGAGCAATCGCGAAGCTGGCCGTCCAGCTCGTCGAACTCGGCGTCGAGGCGGCTCGTCAGTTTTGCACCACGCTCCGCCGGTGCGGCGTCACCAAGAATGCCGCACGCGACCGTTGCATGGCGTGTTCGCAACTGCGCCGCGATCTCCTCCGCTTCGCGCTGCCGCCCGCTCTCAGCGTGGTCGATCGCGGCAAGCAGAAGATTCGTCACTCCTTGCAGTGCCGACGTCACCACGATGCGGCCGTGCTCGTGCGTTTCGGCAGCGAGAAGGGTGCCGACGTTGGCAATTGCAGCGGCATCCGCCAGTGCGGCGCCACCAAACTTGTGCACGATGATAGACGAGGGCATGAAGAAGTGAGGCGGTGAGAAAAAAAAGCGGCCCCCCGTGGAGGGCCGCGTGTCGTCGTGAGTGAAGGACTGCTACTCGAACGCGACCGCGACGCCTCCCGTGGAAGTCGTCGTCGCCGTCGTCGTCGTTCCCGTGATCGACCAGAACGCTGTCATCGTCATACCGAAGAGGTTCGCTCCGTGCTGCCTCACAATACGACCCATCACGCCATTTGTCACCAGGATCGCGTTTCGCCGAATCGGGCAACCCACAACCGCTCCTCATCCAACCCACGTGCGCGCCACGCGGCGAGCGTGCGTTTCGGCGGTTCATCCATTGCCTCGTCCGTGAGCCGGAACGTGCCCCAATGGATGCCGAGCATCAGAGGAACGCGTTCGCCCGACCGCGGCGACGTCGTATCGACGTAGGCCTGAACCGCCTCCTCGGGGTCGACGTGGACGATGTGCATGAACCAGCGCGGATCGTATGCCCCAATTGGCATCATCACCAGATCGAATGGCCCGCACTGCTCGCCAATCGCCCCGAACTCGGGGTGATACGCGGTGTCGGCGGCGAAATAGGCGCGGGCACCGTCCATGGCGAGCGCATAGCCGCACCAGAGTGTCTTGTTCCGGTCGCCGAGCCGGCGGGCGCTGAAGTGCCGCGCCGGAGTAGCCGTGATGTGGAGTCCCCGCACCGTAACGCTCGTCCACCAGTCCAGCTCTTCGATCTGGCGGACCCCCCACCGGCGAATGTACGAGCCGAGCTTCAGCGGGACGACCCATGTTGCGTTCGGGTGGGCGCGCGCGAGTCGCTTCACCGTCGCTTTGTCGAGGTGATCGTAGTGGCTGTGCGACAGCAGCACCACATCGATCGGCGGAAGAGAGTCGAACGGCAGCGCCGGCGACATCACGCGTCGCGGCCCCGCCCACTGCACGGGAGAGGCACGCTCGCTCCACATCGGATCCGTGATGATGTTCAGCCCCCCAAGCTGCAGCAGCACTGTCGAGTGCCCGATCCACGTTGCCCGGCGCTCGGCGGTGCCCGCCCGGGGATAGGCGATGGTCGGCGACGCGGTTGGCAGCGAGTTGTTCGGTGGCGTCGGCGCATGCGATTGCTGTCGCCGCTGGCGCGACCACCGCAGAACGTCAACGAATCCATGCGGAACGCTGTCGGGCCAGGGATTTCGAAACGTCCCGTCGGGTGCGTGATGCGCGAGCGTCACCAATTCAGTCTTCTATGCCACGCGCCAGGCATTTACGTTTTCGCGCACATGCTCCGGGCGGCGCATGCCGGCGAGTACCGTCGCGACACCTGGGAGGGACGCGGCGAAGCGAAGGGCGCGCTGCGCGTCGGTCGTGCAGCTCGGAAATAGTTCGTGTGTCTCGGGCGGCAGGCCACTCGCCAACCGGCCCTGCATCAGCGGCGCGCTCGCAACGACGCCCAATCCCAGTGCTTCGGCGGCCTCCAACACTGACACGAGCTTCCGTCCGAGTGGCTGCGTCGGAAGCCGAGCCGCTTCCGGCATCGCGAGACTGACCGGAAGCTGAACGGCGCGGAAGTGATGCGTCGTTCCCCCGACGTCGCGGGCAACGGCGACCAAGTCCGCCAAGGTCATGTGCTGGCGATGATCGGGGGGCACGCGCAGGCCAAGCCACGTCGCGCAGCCATACCCGGCGATCTCCCCTGCCGCGGCGCGCTCCTCCAGCAGCTCGAATGCAGCGCGCATGGCGTCTCGGAATGCGAGCCGATCGAGCACATGAAGCTGCTCTTCGGGATTGTGTATGTAATAGATGTCAATCGTCCGGAGACCCAGATTCGCCCGGCTCTGTTTGAGTTGATGCGCCAGAAAGCGGGGGGAAATCGAGTGCCCTCCTCGCACCAGCTCCTCACGACCGACGATGCCCGGAGTGAAGAGCGTGTCCTCGAGCCACCGCTCGTACGCCTCACGCGAGGCGGGAGGCTCCCCATCGAGCGCGACATATCCACCTTTGGTGCATACGAGCAGCTCGTCGCGGCGCACCTCTCCCGCTGCAATCGCTTCGACGATCGCATGCCCGACGGCACGCTCGGATCGTTGGCAGCGGTAATTGCTCGCCGTGTCGATGACGTTCACTCCCGCGCTGAGCGCCTCGCGGACGCTCAGACGATAGCGCTCGTCCTCTGCATCCGTGCAGTCGCCCAGGTAGGACCCAATGCCGAGCGCGCTCACCGTGAGCCGCCTCGGCATTGGCCGGCCAAAGTCGGTGACGTGCGCCCACGCCCGCTCCGTGAAGCGCCGCGTACCGGCGGTGGTCGCTTGCCGTACGTCGCGAACGCCGGGCAGGGCAGTCGGGGGCGGCGGAGTGAGGTGGGCGCCGCTGTCGTGCGGGCGTGAGGTCGTGGTGCGTCGTGACATGGATGCGTGAGGGTACGGGCCGAGAGCGCTCAGATCAAGGGTGCTGGGCCCAGCACTTCCGCCGCGGAACTCACATGAAGGCGTTGGTCGCCTCCGCGTGCACGGCTAGATTCTGCCTCGTCGGTGAGATTGAGCCGTGCCCGATGGTGGCATGGTCCTCGCCCTACCATTCGAGTTTCACGCAGCGTGGAGTACGCAATGCCGGAGTTTGGCGCTTGGGCACACCGTTGGTGGATGCCCCTTCTCTTCGTGGTGATTGCGGGGCACATCACCAATGTGTGCGTAACCCTCTTTCTGCATCGCGCCCAAACGCATCGCGGCGTTCGACTGCACGCGCTGGCAGCCGTCCCCATGCGCCTTTGGCTGTGGCTCACCACCGCGATCGTCACCAAGGAGTGGGTCGCCTGCCATCGAAAGCATCACGCGTTTGCCGATCGGGAAGGCGATCCACACAGTCCACTCATGGAGGGGCTCCGTGAGATCATGCTGAAGGGCGCCTTCTACTATCGAAAGGCGGTGAAACAGCCCGGTATGCTCGAGAAATACGGAAAGGGCACACCAAACGATTGGCTCGAGCGACGCCTCCTGGAGCCACTCAATTGGATCGGCGTGCTCCTCATGCTCGGCATCGACATCTACCTGTTTGGCTGGTTCGTTGGCCCTGCGGTGTGGGGCGTGCAGATGATCTGGATTCCGCTCTGGGCAGCCGGCGTGATCAATGGCATCGGACACGCGCTCGGCTACCGGAACTTCGAAGTGAAGGACGAGAGCAGGAATATCTCCCCGATCGCCATTTGGCTCGGCGGAGAGGAGCTGCACAACAACCATCACGCGGATCCCAAGAGCGCGAAATTCAAGGCGCGTTGGTTCGAGCTCGACATTGGTTGGATCTACATCCGCCTGCTGAAGGTGGTCGGCCTGGCCAAGATCGAATACGCGCGGAACTATGGGCCGTCGGCCAATCGCCACGACGAGTTCGCCGTCGAATCGGCGGCGTGAGAAGCCATCGGGTTACGCGATAGCTTTCGCATCACCGGAATCGAGAGGCCCGCATGCCCCCTACCATCACCTGCTCCCGCTGTGCTCAGACTCGCACGGGATTCGAGCGCCCGCCATTCCCGGGTGCCATCGGAGCGCGTGTCGTTGGCGAGATCTGCACCGATTGCTGGAGTTTGTGGCTCAAGCAGCAGACCATGTTGATCAATCACTACGGACTGAACGTCATGGACCCCCAGGCGCGCAGCTTTTTGACGAAGAACATGGAAGCATTCCTGTTCAAGAAGGGCGGCGAAGAGGGTGTCGACACCTCAAAACAGGGAACGATCGCATGGTGATGTCGATGCATCCCGTTCGGCGCACGACCATCAGTCTGTCCGCAGTGGTCGCGCTCGCGTCGTGCGCTCCGGGGCAGGTCGCGCCATCCGCGTCCGCCGCCTCGCCCGCCACCGGATGGGCCGATTCCGTTCTCTCGACACTTTCGCTACGCGACAAGGCCGCCCAAATGATTTGGCCGTGGGTACTTGGGGACTACACCGCCAATGACGACCCCGCGTATCGCCGAATCGAGCGGCTTGTTCGCGACCAGCATCTTGGCGGCATCATCGTCTCGGTCGGCTCGCCCACCGAGATCGCTTCCAAGTTGAACGCCCTGCAGCGCGCGAGCCCATTGCCGCTTCTCGTCGGGGCGGATCTCGAGACAGGGCCGGCATTCCGCGCGCGCGGCGGGTATTTCCTGCCCAATGCGATCGACCTCGGCGGCGCCACAGCCTATCCCTACGCCATGGGGATCGGTGCGACTCGCGACACCACATTCGCATACGAAATGGGTCGGGTCACGGCTCGCGAAGGACGCGCACTCGGCATCCACATGGCCTTTGCGCCTGTGCTCGACGTCAACAACAATCCGAAGAATCCCGTCATCAGCATGCGGTCCTTCGGAGAAAACCCGCAGCTCGTCGCTCGGATGGGCGTCGCATTCATGCGCGGGATTCAGGACAACGGGATGCTCGCCACTGGGAAGCATTTTCCGGGGCACGGCGACACCGAACAAAACTCCCATCTCGAGCTTGCTCGGGTCGACGCGTCCAGAGCGCGCGTCGACAGTGTGGAGCTCGCGCCGTTCCGCTCTCTGGTTCAGGCCGGTGTTCGCGGCATAATGACCTTTCACGGCGTCATCCCCGCGCTCGACACCACGCCCATCGCCGCAACGTTGAATCCACGCATCATGACGGATCTGCTGCGCGGGCAGCTGGGATTCAAAGGGCTGGTCATCACCGACGCACTCGATATGAATGGTGTGCTTGGAAAAATGTCGATGGGTGAAGTAACGCAGCGCGCTGTGGTTGCTGGCGCAGATGTGTTGTTGATGCCGACGGACAACCTCGCAGCCATCGACGCAGTTGTGGAGGGGGTGCGGTCCGGTCGGTTCACCGAGGCCCGCATCAATGAGTCGGTACGCAAGCTCCTTGTCGCAAAACAGGAGCTCGGGCTCCAGCGGCAGCGCTTCGTCGATCTGGCAGCGCTGCGGTCCGTTGTCGGCGACAGCGCTGATCAGGCGTCCGCTCGCCTCGCCGCCGAACGCGCCATCACGCTGGTGAGAGATTCGCTCAACCTTCTTCCGCTTGCTCGGCTTCCACGCACCACGCGCATCGTAAACATCACGATCGCACCGCGAACCGATCTCGGAGCGAGTACGGTGTTCAACGCTGAGCTCACACGTGTGTTTCCTCAGTTGCGTGCGGTGACGCTTTCACCGGAGGCCGCGTTCGACGCGACGGCCGGAGCGGCGGCCGGCGGTACCGGGACCTACGTCGCGAGCCCCACACCGCGCCTGATGCAGGGCTCCGTCGACAACGCAGTACGCGCTGCGCAGGGCGCCGACATCATTATCGTTTCCTCCTACTTCGGTGCGAGCACCTCTGCCGCGAGTTTGGCCGCGCCGGAAGGAATGGCGGCGATGATCGACGCGCTTCAAAAGGCGGGCGGAAAGGTGATCCTCGCCACATTCAGCAATCCGTATCTGGCGAACCTGCTTCCGCCTACGTCCACGTACCTGATTTCCTGGGGCAGTCTCCCCGTCTCGCAACGCGCAGCGGCACGAGCCGCGCTTGGGTTCGCGCCGATCAGCGGACAGCTCCCGATCACGATTCCGTCAGTTGCCGGATACGGAGCGGGGCTCAAGCGCGACGCACTCCCGCCGCCATCGCCTGCGCTAACACCGTAACTCGCGACAGCAACGTGCGATGCACGTTGCGTCGTGCGTGCGCGTCGAAGGCGACTATTAATGAAGTGCGCGATGTTACCGTCGGATGCTTGCAAGTGTGACGCAGTGAATGGTGTCACGTCATGGAATGCGGTCACATCGTCCGTTGACGCCATACACTGAACGTCGTATATCACGCAGTCGCCGAAGCGTGAATTCGAAATATTTAGATACTAATTTCGCCGCGATCGTCGGAAACGCCCTTGACATTGGTGACGAATTGTTACTAATTCGCGCCACATGCGTGACCGACCTCTTTCATCCAGATGAAGCCAGCCGTCCGTCGGACGACGCTCGCTGTGGATGTCGTGGTCCTCTCCCCTCGAGTCGATGCGTTGGCCGTGCTCCTCGTTCGTGCGCCTGCGGGCTCACGCGAACGCTGGTCGCTGCCGTGGGACGCACCCCAGCCCGGCGAGGGGCTCGAGGACGCGGCCGCCCGCATCGCCCAAGCCGCACTCGGTTCCGCACCGGCGTTCTTCGAGCAAGTGGGAACGCTGAGCGACGGGCGCCGACATCCGGGTGAGGCCGATGTGTCGGTGGGAATTGCCGCGCTGGCTCCGGCCAACGTTGGATCATCCGTCGAGGGTGCGGAGTGGTTCGCGCTCGAGAACATTCCGGCCCTCGCGCCACGACACCGAACCATCGTCGATCGCGCAGCGGCCGTCGTGCGACAGCGCGTCGATCAATCGCCGCTCGCTTTTCGGCTTCTTCCGCCCACGTTCACGTTGAGCGACTTGCAGGGCGTCTACGAGCTCCTGCTCGCGCGTCGATTGCACAAGGCGAGCTTTCGTCGCGCACTGCAGGCGAGCTATCTCGTTGAGCCAACTGACGAGTGGCGCAGCGAAGGACGCGGGCGCCCGGCGCAACTGTTCCGATACGCCCCGAAGAAACGCCGAGGTGCTCGGCGCGGCGTACGGTTTGATTTGTTCACTGAGTAGCGAACGTCCCGCGTAGCGGCCAAGTCACGAGAAAAACGTACACTTGCGCCTGGCACATTAGTCGCAATATGTTCTTTAGGTCCAAACTCGGGGCGAGGGATGCTCGACTACCTGGACGGGCTGTGTGCGGCACTCTTGGCGCGGAACGGGACGGAGATACGGCGCTTGCTGCGCCATCCTCTCGCTCGCGCCCTACCGCGACGCGTGCGCGAAGAAGGCTACGCCATCGCACGCGCTGGTCCGGAAAGTCTTCGCGCGCCTGTCCAGACGTTGCATTTCTACCACCAAACGCTGCATCTCCTCGGCGCGCGCTCCATTGCCGCCCGTGCCGACGTCCCAAGCGCAGGCGAGCGCGCCGCATCGGAACCGCGGCAGATCGAGATGCCTCTTCGCGCCGCCGGCAGCTAACTCGCTAGTCTGCCCGCACCGAAAGCTGCCGGCGCAAGATCCGCCGCGCGATGGCCGCGTTGTCCCTCGCAATCCGAAACAGCTCGGCAACGATGACACCCTCGTCGTCGCCCTCGACCTCCTCCACCACCACGGGCTCTTCCGCCGGAGCATGGCGGGCCGTCGAGCGGCGCTCCATCACCACTCGGCCACGTAACCGATCGGCGGCCACCGGCGCCGCACCGCTCACCAACAACTCTACCCGCACACATCCACCCCCCGGCATCGGGCGTGTGTACAGCGCGTGCGACGCATGCGACGCGTACGACACCCACTCACCCCCGCCGTGACCGGCGCTTGCCTGTTGCTCGGGCACCTGACCCTCCTTCGCTACTCCGCCTCTTTTCGCGCGCCGGCTTCGTTGGCGGCGTCGCGCCGTCCGCATTGTCGTTCAGTAATTTCTCCAATACTGCGATCGCTTTCGTGAGCGTGCGGGATGCGGGAACGCTGGAGAGCCCGTCACCCCACAAGTCTCCCAGCCGTGCAACCCGCGCGGGCATCGTGAACAGTGTGAATGCCGCCGGCTGAAGGCGTGCCGAGAGCTCGCGTTCGCGTATCGGTGCCGACACCGTCGCCTCTGCCCTGGCGCGAACACTGTAGGCACCGGCCATGCTCTTCCCACGTGCGTTCTGCAGCGCATCGACATAGATCGTTCCCGTCGGACGAGCCTTGATCGATCGCTCCATCGTCGCACGTGTCGGTTGCCGCTGTACCACCACCCGCGCTATCTGTAGTGCGAGCCGGGCCGACTTCTCGTACGGCGTCCGCGGGGGCAAGGGAATCACGAGATGGATCCCACGCGACCCCGACGTCTTTACCGCCGCCGACAAACCGCACTGCCCTATGATGTTGCGCACGTCTCGCGCCAGCGAGACAACTCTCGAAAAGGGCACATCGTCCCCGGGATCCAGGTCGATCAGGCAGCGGTCCGGCGACCGCGTATCTCCCACGCGCGAGAGCCACGGATGAACCTCGATGGCACCGAGTTGCACCGTGTACAGCAGCGTGGCTAGATCGCCGCCGATAATTCGCGCTTTCGGCCCTTCCTCCTCCGTCCCGAGCGTCTCCACTCTGACCACACTCGGCACCTTGGCTCCAGCGTTCTGCTGAAAGAACATCGGACCACCAACGCCGTCCGGGTATCGCTTCAGCACAAGTGCACGGTCCTGCAGATGTGGCTGCAGAACTGGCCAAATGCGCGTATAGTAGCGCATTAGTGCGCCTTTAGTGACGCCAATTTCTGGGAAAAACTGTTTTCCTAAGCTCGAGACTCTCAGAGATATTTTGGAGTCGATCTCTAGAGTGCCCGTGCCATCGCTCCGCTCGATCGCGCGCAACTGGGCATCGACGTGGGAAAGGTCGATGGTGGTTCTACGCGGCGTCATCGGCGGTTTGTGCGCGATGCGCCGAGCGCGGACCGATTACCGGTGCGCGCGGCCCCTGTTGTGCTTGTCCGGCACGATTCAGTGTCGGCCCAAAATGCCTGCAAGAACTGACCGGCGAAGTATCCATGGCTTCGCCGATCCGGCTCAAGGATCAACTGGCCTTGGTGACATCAGCGGCCTGTGGACCCTTTTGGCCTTGGACAATCTCAAATTCGACCTTGTCCCCTTCGGCCAGCGACTTGAACCCGTTCCCCTGGATGGCGCTGAAGTGCACGAAGACGTCGGGGCCACCTTCGCGTGAGATGAAACCGAACCCCTTTGCGTCGTTGAACCACTTCACCGTGCCGTTGATGCGAGCCATGAACCGTACCTCTTACCAGAGCTGTGGAGCCTGATCGCGCGCGCGAGTGCCAAACCGGTTCCCCGACTTCCACTCCGCTGCGTGATCCCTGTGATGCCCCATCGTGCCGATCGCTCGGCCCCTGGGGCGGGACGTACCGGTGTAATCGGGCAAGTTTTGTGCACACAGATGGCGCAGACGCGCCTGTAGCGGACGGGGCTGGAGTTGGTAGCCGACGATGGAAAGCGCGGAAACGCGACACGGGGCCAATGACTCGGCCCCGTGTCGCGGGTGAAGTACTGCCACCACCAGTGTGCCTAGGCGGCGCCCGCGATGTAGCGTGCGACGCGACCGCACTCGCGGCACTGCAGAGTTACCTGCGAGCGCGGAGGCGGCGGAAAGTCATCGGGCGTTCGCTCAATCTGCCCCGAGCAGGACGGACAACTCAACGGTGAGCCGTTCCGGTCGTTCGCGATCAGGTGGAGCGCTTGCACTGGGTTATACGTAGCCGGTCGCGGCTTGCGCATTGGCCCTCCAGAATGTTTTCGCACTGTCCCGGAAAAAACGTGGCGCCGGGCCGCCCTCGACGAATAGTAACCCTCAAAGGACCTAAAGCACAGTGGGGCATCGTCTTGCGAATTGAGTTTCGGAGGCTTGCATTTCTCAGCCTGTGTCTGGGCTCCGCCTGCGGCCCGCGTGCCCACATTCCCCCCAGGCCTGTTCAAGTACCTACCGCGCTCGATCAAGCGGACAGCTCCGCTCAGCTCGCGCGTGCACTCGCGCCTCTGTTGTACCTCCAACGCGACGAGTGGTTCCCCCTGAGCCGAGCAGTGGCTGTGGTTCATCCGACGCGCCGTCTCATTGCATACCATTTGCTTTGGCGGGATGATGTCCACGGCTCGTGGGTTCCGTTCACGGTGCCAACCGATGAGGAAATTGTCTGGGTTGGCTATGATCACAGCGGCGCTCCTACGGATCTCTGGACGTTCTGGCACGGCGACATCCTCCACACCGATTGGCGCAACCGCGGAACGCCCGCGATCGATGTACAGTGGGGGAAGCATGGCTCGCTTCCGCGCGGTGTCATCGAGAGCGACCTGCCACGATTTCGAACGCTCAACGCCTTCTACCTGTACCACTTTCTCGGCTTGCCTGACATCTTGTTGGGTAAGCTCACCCGACCTGGTCCGGCTGGGTTCTTTCACTCCTATGCCCGGTATCGCGACTACTCCCGCGTCGTGATCCTGCGCGACTCGCTGGACGTCGTCATCCGCACCGCGGATCCCCACACCGCGTTGACCGCAGTCTTCGGCGCTCCGTATTCCAACAAGCGGCAGTGGCCGGATAGCGCCGCGCACGGTCCGTAGGGAGTTCACGCACGACTGTGTCGGCGCTGGCCGATTCACACGTCGTGCGCCATGTTTTCACCGAGCACGTACGACACCACGCGCTGTTGCTCGACCGATCAGCGTGTACGCAAAGACGCGGTGCAAGTCCGCGAGCGCGATTCTGCGCCCAAAACTTGCGAGCGACAGCACGAAATTTCGCGCAGCACCGACGGCCACTATCTGGCAGAGGAGACGCAGCGATGGCAGCGAAGAAGAAGCGCAGCACCAAGCGCAGTGCGGGGAAAAAGTCAGGCGCGAAGCGCTCGGGCAGCAAGAAGCGCGGCGCCAAGAAGGGCAGCGCCAGGAAGGGCGGCGCAAAGCGCGGCGCCAAGAAAGGGACCAAGAAGTCCGCGGGGAAGAAGCGCTCCGTGAAGCGAAGCACTGCCAGCAAGCGCCCGATGAAGAAGGGCGGCGCGAAACGCAGTTCGGCGAAGCGCGGCGGCGCCGCGAAGAAGTCGTCGAGCCGCAAGTCGGCGAAGAAGGCTACGCGGCGGCGGTCGAATACCCCGGTCGCGCGCGTCAAACGCGTCGCGTCGGGCGTCGTGGAGCAGGCGCAGACGGCCGTCAGCTCGGGCGTCGACGCAATCAAGGAATTCGGCGAGAACATGATCGATCGGGTCACGGGCTGACCATCGCGCCTTCGCTTGCGTGCCGCGCCGCTCCTCAGTCGGCGTGGCGCGCGAGGAAGGTGAGCACCAGTCCCGCGACAACGTCTTTGCAGTAGTCCATCGTGAGCACGTGACCGCACCCGGTCACCCAATGCACCTCTGCCGGCACGCGCATCTGCTTCAATACGCGGCGCGCGAGCTTGGGCGGAATTCGGTTGTCCTGCTCCGAATTCACTACCAGCGTGGGCATCGTGATCTGCGATAGCGCGCCACGCCCCGCAGCGGCGGTCTGCATCAACGCCTCGAGCGCTCCAGGCGAGAACGTGCCGTACGCACGACTTGTTGCACTCGCCGTTGCGTCGTGCACTGAAGACTCACCTCGCCCCCGCAGATATGGTGAGATCGGCCCCCAGACCCACGACGTCCGCGCGATCCACCGCACAACCCCCGGCGGAGTCAGGTATGGTGCGAGCAGCACCAACACACGTACGTGTGTCGCTTCGTGAGCGAGCCGCGCCGCAAGCGCACCGCCCATGGAAAGTCCGACCACTCCCACCCACGCTGTCGTATCGATCAACTCGTCGAGGGCGCGGTTCGCGGCTGCATGATAGTCCGCGGCCGAGGCAGTGGCGAAGTCGCGGGGCGAGCGGCCGTGTCCCGGCAAGAGCGGTGCATGAATCGTAAACCCCGCATCGTGTAGCCGGTCGGCCAGATGCCGCAGCGACTGCGGGGTATCTCCCGATCCGTGTAAGAGAAGCAGCGCCCGACCATTCGTTCCGGGAAGGGTATAGCCTTCCGCGCCGTTGACGACACCGCTGTCATCGACTGGAAAGCGATCGTGAAATTCGTCCTCGATCGCGCGCGCGACGCGACGCTTGTTCAGGACCCCCGCCACCACTGCGGCGGCCGATGCGGCGAGCACCAAGTGAAGCATTGCGCGACGTCAGCGAATGGCGCTCAATAGCGGCGCAGCCTCTGATCGACCTCGAGCACCCACCGGTCAATCCCTCCCACGAGATTCCGAACACGCGGAAATCCCTGGTCTCGCAGCCACGCCGCCGCCGCCGCGCTCCGCGAGCCGTGGTGACAGTACACGACGATATCCGCGCCACGATTGAGCGAGGTGAGGGTGTTCGGCAGTGAGTTGAGGGGGATGAGCCGCGCATCGGGCAGATGCGCAATGGACCACTCGTACGGTTCGCGGACATCGATCACGCTTATCGCTACGCCGGCCTTCAGCAGCGCGTCGAGACGCGTGGGCGTTATCTCGTCCTCGCGCTCGTCCGCATCGTCAGGGGCATTGCCGACGTCGAACGACTGGTCCTCCCCGCAGAAGGCTTCGTAGTCGGTCAACGCAGTGATCTCGCGCGTTCCACACACGCGGCATTGGGGGTCGCGTGCGAGCTCGATGGTCCGAAACCGCATACGCAGCGCGTCGATGAGTAGCAGCCTTCCCACCAACGTTTCTCCCGCGCTAGTGATGAGCTTGATCGTTTCCGTCGCTTGAATCACGCCGACCAACCCTGGCAACACTCCGAACACGCCGCCCTCGGCACAGTCGGGAACTGTTCCTGCCGCGGGGGGCTCAGGGAACAAGCAGCGGTAGCAGGGGCCCCCTTCGGTGCCGAAGATCGACGCCTGTCCGTCGTACCGAGTGACACTGCCGTAGACATTGGGCTTGCCCAGCAGCACACACGCGTCGTTGATGAGATAGCGCGTCGGAAAGTTGTCCGACCCATCGACGATGATGTCATAATCGGCAAGCAGCGTCAGCGCGTTCGCGCTCGTGATGCGAACATGGAGCGACGAAACGTCGATCGCTGGATTGAGATCGTGAAGCCGCTCCGCGGCCGACGAGACCTTGGGCCTGCCGACATCGCGGGTGCCGTACAGGACCTGACGCTGGAGATTGTTGAGCTCTACGGTGTCGGCATCTGCAATGCCGAGGTTGCCAACACCCGCCGCTGCGAGATAGAGCGCAGCCGGCGATCCGAGTCCGCCCGCGCCAACGAGGAGCACCCGCGCTGCCTTGAGTCGCCGTTGACCCTCTTCACCGATGTTCGGGAGAATGAGATGGCGGTGGTAGCGCTGAAGCTCTTCGGTTGAAAGCTCGGGGAGTGAAGCGGGCGGCATCGGGTCTCGGGGCTAAGGCCCAGAATATAAGCCCGCGCGCCATCGTTCCGAGTGCGAACCCGACGCCGAGTGGCGTCGAGATGGTGCTATTGCAGTGTGAGTCCGCCGGTCGTGGCTTTGTCCGTAAGCGATTCGAGGAGGAGAGCGCTTTCCGCACCGCCGCGCAACCGGTCGAACAACCGCTCGGTGGGCGCGATGTACAGCGTGCTCCCGGCGCGCTCGACGAGTCCTTCGCCAGTCAGGCGCCCCAGCACTAGCGAAACCGACTCGCGCGTCGCCCCTACCAGCTCGCACAGCAGCTTGTAGTGTGCCCCCGACAACTCGATGCGTCCGTCCGGGTGCAGGAAACTGTCGTGCTCGGCCATGCGCCGCAGTGCAGCGACGAGCCGCTGTTCCACGGAAAGCGTCGTGAGCTCGCGCAGCTTTTCGAGCAGGGCGGTGCGCTCAGCCATCACCTGACCGATCAGTGCAAGCGCGCGTGCCGGTTGCTCGCGAACGAATGCGCGCAGCTTCGCGGAGCTCAGGAAAAAGGTTTCGGTTTCTTCATCGGCGCGCGCGTCGGTCGCGTAGTGTCCGTTTGCCGCGACACCCTCGGCGCCGAATGTTTCTCCCGGCGTCGCGATCCAGGGCACGAAACCGCGTCCGGCCCGCACTCGGCTGCGCAGAACGACGCGTCCACGAAGCACGACAAACACTCCATCGGCTGGAGCGCCGCGCTCGTAGATTTGAAAGCCCGAAGGCCAGGAGGCGCGTGCCGCATACGCCTGGAGCGCCACTCGCTCATCCTCCGAGAGGCGACTGATTGACAGTTCGACGTGCTCTTTCTGGTACGACACCGCGTTTCCTCGCGCAGACTTTCCAGACCGGGCACGCAATACATGGGCCGATCTGCGCGTAGCGCGAACTCATCGGCGTTCACGAGCATCGCTACATGTGTTTCACGTCACATTTACCTCAGCGCATGCCCGTGAGTGCAACACGCGCATCGCCAAGTGCGCGTGTTGCGAGATCGAAACGGTTGACGAGATCTTCCATCTCCTCATTACTCAGTCGTGCGTCGCCAGCGCGAATGGCTTCGTTGACTGACGGGAACACCATGTTTGCGTATCCGTTGTTCTCGTCGGCGACGTAGATGAGGTTGCGGTACCAGGGCCGTGTGCGCAGTCCAGTTGGCCGAACGAGCGAGCGCTCTACACGCAGGAGTGCGGCGTTCACGCGCTCCCGAGTCGCGCGCGCTGGGGCACCATTGCGAAGCGCGGCATCGCGCGCCGAGGCAAAGACAATCGCTTCGTTCTCCATTCGACGCATGGCGTCGCGTAGCCCCGTCGTAGATGTCGTCCACTTCTTTGCGCCGATCGTGCGGTCGAGGGCGGGAAGATAGCCCTGCATGGTCCGCGCAAACTCGACGTAGTCGTACGGTAGAATCTCTGCGTTCGCGAGTCGCAGCAGCATCGCGGCTCCGATGCGTGCGGCAGCGGCGTGATAGGCGAAGGAGGAATCCCCGAACCGCGACATCCACGCGAAGTCGTCGTACTGCGAGTGATACATTCCGCTCTCGCCTCCAAAACCCCAATCCGCGATCGGAACGCCGAGATGATTATAAAATCCGGCGAAATCGGAGCCGCCGCCAGGATCTCCCATCGCCGGCTCCGCGGTGTCGGCGACTGCTCCAGCGCGGCGCCACTGCGCGTACACGCTGCCGTTCCCGCCTGGGTCCGGAACGCTGCGCGCCACGTCGCGCAGCAGTGCGCGAAGTGAGGGGGATCCTCCGCCCCCGAATCGCGCGCCCTCTGCGGCAACGTCCTGATTGAGGTACGCCACCGCACCGCGCGTCAATCGCAGCGAGTCGTCTTCTACGTATTCGGTGGAGCCGATGAGCCCCCACTCTTCAGCGTCCCAGGTTGCGAATACGATGGTGCGCTTTGGCCGATGCCCCGCCTTCACCGCGTTGGCGACTGCGCGCGCCGCCTCGAGGACGCTTACCGTCCCGCTGACATTGTCAGCCGCACCTGGACCCCATCCGTCGCGATGCGCGCCTACCAGTACGATCTCATCCGGAAATTCACTGCCGCGCACGACGCCGAACGTATTGAAGATCGGCTTGGTCCCATGGGTCGCTCGGTCGTCCGTCACGCGAACGCGGGCTGTCACCGGACCGGGGCCCACGTGGTACCGGAAGGGCAGTCCTCCCTGCCATGTCTGCGGCACGGTCGCGCCGCGCACACCCTCGAGCAGTTCGCTGGCGTTGCCGTAGGAGAGGGGAACGACCGGGATGTGCGGGATCGGCATCCGCTCCACAGCCAGGCGTGGCGCGCCCGGCGTGCTGGGATATCCGGGGGTTGCGGGATCACCCGCACCATTCATGACGCTACCGCGCTGCACCCCGTGTCGATTGCGCATCGGTCCTTCGGGATACACGTCGCCGCGCACATACCCGTCCGCTTGTGGATCGCTGTAGATCAACAGCGCGACTGCACCACGCTTTTCCGCTTCTCTGGCCTTGATGCCGCGAAACGATCGGCCGTACCGCGCCACAGCGATCTTTCCTTTCACGGAGACGCCAATGGAGTCGAGCTGCGCGTAGTCCTCGATCAGCCCGTAGTTCACGTAAACGATCTCTCCCGAGGCATCTCCGGCTCCGCTATAGCCATTCACCGTCAGGTATTGCGGCGTCGCAGATGTCGGATCGCCGGGAATCGCTGGTTCGGCCAGCGAAAAGGCTTTGGGTCGCGGGGACACGCGCCACACCTGCACCGACGTGGGGTGAGGCATGAACACGTCGTAGCGCCGCACCTCGGTCTCGAGTCCCATCGCCTTCATTTGCGCAATGACGTAGTCGCGCGTTCGCGCCTGCCCGGGGGTCCCTGCTACATGCGCGCCGGCCGAAAGCGCACGCGAGTGCGCGCGCGCCTGTGCTGCGTTGGGCGTCGCAATCACCTGCTGCTCCAGCATGCGCTCGGCGCCCGCGGTCGGGACCGAATAGCCGGGCGTGGTTACCTCTTGCGCGCCCACCGATGCCGCGATCGCGGACGCTAGGACGAATGGCAGAACTGCAAAAGCGAAAACCGTCGAGAGACGCGACATGTGGATGGTCAGCCAGTGTTGAGGTGAACGTGCGACAAGGTCAATCGTACTCGCTCATCGCCACGGCAATCGCGCCACGAAGTCGAACCTCACGGTCCGGCCCGTTGCTCAGCGTCGTCGCGAGCGAACCAAAAAGGCGGAGCATCTCCGCCTCCAGGAATGGCGCCCGGTCGCGAACGCCGAGTGCGTCGAGGGAACGCTCGGCAAGGGCGCGCAGGGCCTTGCGCGTGGACTCGTCCAACGCGGCTAGTGTTGCGGGGTCTGCGGATTCGGGTGCGGAGGTAGTTTCCCGGCGACGCTTTCCTGCTTCGAGCATCGCGCTCAGCGGGGCGAGCGTTACCACGAACGAGCCGGCCGTATGCTCCACGAAGGTTTCGATCACACCTTTGCGACGTAGCTCGTAGAATACGCGCATGGTCGCCTCGCGGACGACAGGAATGCCGTCGACGCTGTTGTTGCCGCGACCCGTGATGACCAGAACGTCGGGACTTCCTTGCGCTTGGTGCTGCCGTAGCCAGTTGTCGACGCGCTGTGTTGCTTCCGCGCCTGTGGGAAGCGTGGTGCGGAGATTCAACGTTCGGCGCGCGCCGAAGCGCACTTCATCGAACGCGTGCTGGAGCCCCGTCAACCCGCGCACCCGCCGCTCGGTCATGTCGAATCCTACTTCGGTGCGCTGCGACGCAGTGCCTGCTCCAACACTTTGCCGTCCAACCGCTCGGTGGGAGGCACGCCCACGACCTGTGCGAGAGTGGGAGCCATGTCCACGACCAGCGCCCGTTCGCTGAACCGCGCGCTACGGAACCATGGTCCGTAAAAAATTACAGGCACACGCGCGTCCTCGTCGTACGGTGTGCCGTGCTCGGCGATCCTCGCGCCGGCCGGATATGCGCCCTCGAGCGGCGTGATGACGATTTCAACCGGTGAGTCCGGCGGAATCATGTGGGCCCAGCGTCGGTTGATCGCGTCGCGCACCGTGTCGCGCGTCGCGATGTCCCTCACGCGCTCGGCGCGCGCAATTCCCGGAGTCTTTCGAAGCGCCTCGATGAATCGTGTCAGAATCGGCTCGGGATCCACCCGTGCACGCATGAAGAGCGGCCGATCCACGAAAACCAGCGGAACTTCGAGCGTAACGGCGGTCGTGTCGACGTTCGCGGCGCGGAGCGCGGAGCGGAGTGCTGTGACGGCGGGCAGTACATCGTACGACGCCGTGACGGGCCGCCGCTGGCGGCGCGCGGTCAGCTCAGGGTACGACGTCACCCCGTGATCGCCGGTGAGTGCGAACACGATGCTGCTCGAATCGCGCAGCTTATACAGCGAATCGATGAATGCGCCGAGCGTGCGGTCGAGCCGCACGATGTTGTCGTGCTGCTCTCGAGAGTCGGGACCGTATCGGTGTCCCACATAGTCGGTGCCGGAGAGCGAGACGGCGAGGATGTCCGTGCTCGCGTCGGCGCCCAGTGTGAGGGCTTGCACCCCCTCCAGCGCAGCATCCAGCGTGAGCGCATCCATCCACGGCGTGTACGGCAGGTCTCCGGCAGCCCCTGCGGTATCGGCCGGGAGGACATGCGGAAACGTGTACGCCGCTCCTTCGTGTTCGAGAGGTTCGCTGTCCGATTCGGTGTATGCGCTCGCGGGCAGCAAGAGATTCCAACTCTGGCCAGCGAGCCGTTGCGCCGTGCGCCGGGCGTTCACGCGCTTGACCCAGGCGGGAAGCGTGTCGCCGTAATAGCGGCTGGTGGTGAACTCGCCATTCGTGGTGGCGTACCAGAACACGCTCTGCTTCGCGCGGCCCATCGGCAGAATGGCACCGCGATCCTTTCGTGAGATCGACAGGCCGCGCGCGCGCGGATCACGGGCGCGGATCCAGTCCATGAGGACGGAACCGCGAAATCGAAACGGTGACGCCGGTGCGTCGCGCGACGTGAGGAGAGGCGCCTGCGCATCCAGTACGCCGGCCGTGTTGGACACGATACCGGTCGAGCGCGGAAAGCGGCCCGACATGACCACGGAGTGACCGGGCGCCGTCTCTGTCACGGCGTGATCGTGAAACGCGTTCGGGAAGAAGGCGCCGCGGCGTGCGAGACGGCCGAGCCCTCCGGTGAGCTGTGGCGCCCAGCGGTCGAAGTAGTCGGGACGCATCTGATCGATCGTGAGAAAAACAACCAGCGTGGGGCGCTCCGTTGCCGATGGCCTCTGCGCCCCGCCGTTTTCCAGCGGGAGCCACAGCGCGAGGAGGCAGCACACCGCCGGCATACACGTCCGCATCAATCGAGTCCGCATCGCTCCGCCATCAAAAGAAGAACATTTCACCGCCGCCACCACCACTGCCGAAGCGCGGATTGACCACGTTGTTGAACACCGAACCGAACGAGTACGTGATACCCACGAAAAAGAACTGGCTGAATCGAGTGCTCTGCTGCGTTTGCCGCAGCAGCTGCTCGTCGCGCGTCGTCGCCTCTTTCGGAATGTAGAACTGATCGTGGATGGATTCGTAGTTTCCGCTGAAGTTGACGCTCAGGCCTTTCACGATTCGCACATTCGCGCCGGCGTAGTAGGTGACTTTCCGTCGCGACAAGTCACTGAGGTAGCTGACGGCTTCGACGCCTCCGTTGACGGATCCCCACGTCTGCTTCTGACTGAAGGCGGTACTCACCGTCTGCACCGGGAGCGTTTCGCGCAATTTGTCGAACTGTGTGGTGTCGTAGTAGCTGAACGTGCTGAGACCGATGCCGTATTGGAGTCGTAGTTGCCGGCGTGTCGCCTCGGCGTACGGAAAGACATCGTACTCTATGGCTGGGGTGAGCCGGGCGGAGATTCGTTGATTGAGGTAGGTGCTCGACGCAAAACTTCCCACCAGCCCCGCGGACCAGTGCGGGCTGAGGCTCTTGACCTGGAGAAGATTTGCGTAGTAGCTCCGCTGGATGAAGAGAGATTTTTCGTTCCCAAAGCTGAACCGGCTCTCGTTGTAATTCTCGTTGACCGAGAGAGACGTCTTCCACGCTTCGGTCACACGGTTCGCCGATACGCGTCCATTCACGTGGAGGTTGCCGTAACTCTCCTCACGGTTCTGAAACCCGTTGGCGCCGATGTTGAAGACCCACGCGTTCCACGGATCTCGGGTCGCGGCGCTGCTGGCTGCCGCCGAGTCGGGGGCCTTGTATGAAACTGTGACCCGCTCGGCGGCGCTGGTTCGCGCGAGGTACCGCACGAGTCCCAGTTGAATCGTGCGGGCCAAGCCGCGACGGGTCTCGTCTCGCGTGTTGGCTTGCGGCGCGACGTATTCGAGCGTGTCGACGATGCCTGCAAACCGGTTCTGGCCGATGAACGCGAGCGTATACCGCGCGCCTCCACCACCGGTTGGCTGCGTCGTGGCGAGAACGTGTACGTCGGAGGCGGTACGCTCTCGAACCCAGTTGACTGAGGTAATCTCCGTGCGGAAAAACTCATTGTCACAGAAGAATCCGCTGCAGTCGAGATAGAGATTGAAAGCGCGCGCGCCTTCGGTTTGACCACGAGCAGATCGAGTCGGCACAACTGCGAGCATCAGCAGGACCGACAGACTTGCAAGCACACGACGGGTTGACGGCACACGAGCTCCGATGAGGGGAGCGCACCCTTGCGGCGCGCGCTGCGACCGCGCTGACGCGGCCGCAAGAGAAGTACGCGGACCAATTTGATCGCGTTGGCGACCGACGCGCCAGTTACGCAGCGCGGGCGACGTCGCTGGGCATCAACTTCTTTGCGAAGCAGATCTCGTTGCACGCGAACCGGCGGACGCACCCCAGACAGTCGCGCCGAATCTTCTCCGGATACCGCGCACGATCAACACGCTGATATCCGAGCCGGGCAAAGAATTCCGGCTGCAGTGTGAGCGCAAAGAGATCATAGATCCCGCGCATCCGTGCCAGCGCCTCCACTTCAGAGACGATCGCGCGACCCAATCCGAGCCCGTGTGCATCCCGTGACACGGCCACGGCGGCAACCTCCGCCACACTCGGCGAATATTCCTTCAAGGCGCCGCACGCGAGCAGCTCGCCCGCGGTGTTCTGCACGACGACATAGTCGGCGATGGAAAGCGCGATCATCTCCGGTGTGCGGCGCAGCATCTGCCCGTCGTCGGCAAAGGTGTTGTTCAACCGCGAGATTGCCGCCGCATCCTGCGCGCGAGCGCGCCGAACGCGGAACTCTGGCGCCACTACAAGACCTCTTCGAGAATCTGGAGGCCGCGCGACAGATCGTCTCGCGTCGAAACCAGCGGGGGCAGCAGGCGCACCGTGTAGTCGCCCGCCGAGCAGACGAGAAGTCCCCGCCCAAGCGCTTCGCTGACCACGTGCGCGGCGGTGCCAAGCACGTCGATTCCCCACATGAATCCCACGCCGCGCACCTGGCGGATCCGGCTCGTCCGGTGTCCGATCTCATTGAGCTGCTTGCCGAACCAGGCGCCTGTTTCGCGCACGTGCTGCAGGAGCGCGGGATCGGAGAGCCGCTCCAACACGTGCAGCGCGACGGACGCGACAAAGGGTCCGCCGCCAAACGTCGTTCCGTGATCGCCGTACTTGATGGTGGACGCAATGGCGTCGGTCATGAGAATCGCGCCCATCGGCAGCCCGCCCGCGAGTGGTTTCGCGAGCGTGACCATGTCCGGCACGACGCTCGTGTGCTCATACGCGAAGAGAGCACCCGTTCGTCCGAGCCCGCACTGGATCTCGTCGAAGATCAGCGCGATGTTGCGCGCCTTCGTGACCGCGCGCAGCTCGCGAAGGAAACCGGCGTCGAGCACGCGCACGCCGCCTTCTCCCTGCACGGGCTCCACGATGAGTGCTGCCACCGTGTCTTCGCTCAGTGCGGCATCCAACTCGGCGAGATCGCGCTCGAAGATCGAAACGCCGGGCGTGAGCGGACGGAACGGCAACCGGTACGATGGGCGGTCGGTTGCCGCGAGCGTTGCGAACAGGCGTCCATGGAACGCGCCGCGCAGTGCGAGGATCTCGTGCTTTGCCTCGCCAAGCGTCCGCGCCCACCGGCGCGCGAA